>QCHT01000037.1 GCA_003279445.1 Prochlorococcus sp. AG-402-G10 | reverse complement strand
AATTTATATTTCATACTATTTCTTTCTGCATAATCTTGATGATAATCTTCTGCTATCCAAAATGTACTTTTGGGTTTAATTTCAACTCCTATTTTGTCCAAAGGGATAGATAATTCTTGTGCGACTTTTTCTAAACTTAAATTAGCAGAACTCATCTGTGATTCATCACTAAAATAAATCACTGGCCTGTATGAGTCTCCTCTATCACAAAACTGACCGTAGGAATCATAAGGGTCTATATTTCTCCAATAGCTTTTCAATAAATCCTCATAACTTATTTCTAAAGAGTTAAAAGAAACCCTGACAACCTCTTGATGCCCTTTATGGTTCCTATAAGAAGGGTTATCAATTTCCCCTCCTGAATATCCACTTTCAACAGAAATAACCCCTTGTAATTCCTCTAAATCATGTTCTAAGCACCAAAAGCATCCTCCAGCAAAAATAGCGTTTTCTTCCAATGCATTTACAGAGGTACTTAGAGAAATTAAAACCAAGCAACTTAATAAAGAAGCAACGCAAACTATACTGATTCTTCTTAAAAAATTCATTTTTCAACTAAATTCATGATTTCTTGAGCCGCCCTTTCAGTAACCCCAGGCGCACCCAAGTCACTCCTTAGTCTTTCATATCCTTCTAACATTCTTGTACGCTCAGACTCATTTTCTAACAAAGACTTAGCCAAAGTGAAGATTCCACGAGCTGTAAATTCCTTTTGCACAAGTTCTGGGACCAACCTTTCATTAAGCAAAAGATTTACAGGCGATATATGGTCAACATCAAAATTAAGTAATTTCTTGGCTACAAATGCAGTAATTCTACTTACTTTGTAAGCTACAATTTGAGGAACTGAGTGAATAGCTAGCTCCATATTAATTGTCCCAGACTTAGCAATCGCAAGTTCAGCAACTTTAAATAAACTAGGCTTAAACTTATCTACATCTTTTGCAGATAGAACCTTACCAATTACGCAAGAATCTACCAATGCTTTTTTAAGATAATCCTCGAAACTTTGCTGACCCGCAGGCAAAAGAACGAAAATCGAGGGATCTTCTTCTTGAAGCAATGAAGCTGCTTTAAGAAATGTAGGCAATAAATATCTTAACTCTTGAGTCCTCGAGGCTGGCAAAACTAACAAGAATTTTCGCGAAGAATCAACTCCTAACTGTATACATGCTTCAGTCCTATCAGGTAACTTCTTTAGATTATCAATCATTGGGTGTCCAACCCATTTAACATTTCCTCCTCTTGAAGAATAAAAATCAGCTTCTTTACGAAAAATTGCCAGAATTTTATCAGTAAAGCTAATTAAATCTGTTGAGCCTCCTTCTCCTATTCTCCAAGCCCATTCTTGAGGAGCAATGTAATAAATAATTGGAGTCGTTGGAAGTAACTTACGGACCTTATTTCCAAGTCTAATATTTGGGCCCATATAATCAATCAAAACAACAGCATCTGGTGGGCAATGAACTAATAAACGATCAACTTTCTTTTGAGCTTGAAGAGTAGGTATCAAATAAGGCAATGTCTCCCAAAAGCCAATCGCTCCTATAGACGCTGTATTTGTAATGAGTTCCGCTCCAGCTTTTTCCATACGCTGGCCACCAAGAGCAACTACTTCCAAAGATATCGAACGTCTTTGAGACTCTTGGACTAGAGCCTCAACTAAAAAACTTCCTTGTAAATCTCCTGAGACTTCTCCAGTACTTATCAGCAAGCGCATAACTTAGGTTTTCTGTGAGTTCAAATAAGGCATAGGTCCTCTCCGGCCTTGTTCTATTGAAGCTTCAAGAAACAAACAGAAATCTTGGGCTGCTTTAAAAAGCTTTTTCTCCTGTGCTAATTCCAAGCCTTTCGTATAAATATGCCCTGATTCATAAATCAAATTCCAAGTTTCTTGTAATTGCTTAAACTCATCTGGATTCTGACTATCTAAGCCTCTTCGCCGAATTCCAACACGGTTTAATCCACGTACTCTCCCAGGATGACCTTCCACTAAGCAATAAGG
>QCHT01000036.1 GCA_003279445.1 Prochlorococcus sp. AG-402-G10 | reverse complement strand
CTTTCTCCTTCTCGGTCTTCATCAGTTGCTAGCAAGAGTTCTTTCGCATCCTTTAACGCAGATTTAAGTTCTCTAACGACTTTCTTCTTATCTTTTGGAACCACGTATAACGGTTCAAAATCTGCTGATGTATTAACACCAATCCTTGACCATTTTTCTTTTTTCTTAGAAGCCGGTATTTCACTGGCTCCCTTAGGCAGATCTCTAACATGCCCCATTGAGGCAATAACTTGAAAGCCTTTAGGCAAGAAGCTTTTTATAGTTCTTGCCTTAGTAGGACTCTCTACGATGACCAATGTGTGCGCCACAGGCGAACAAATAACTCTATACTCATCTTTATCTTTATCGCATCAACCACCAAAATGCATAGACCAAATTAATAACTGAGGCATAATTCATAACATGGCTAGAGTTAAAAAGTTAGGTCTTTTCTGGCAAAACCACTATGCCCCACACGGGTAATCTTCTATTTTTAGCGAACCAGTCAATGCCTGTTCCTGAAGATTTACTAAACCTTTCTCTCAACGCAAAAGCAATTCTCCCTGAGGGTTTTGTGCTTTTAGCCCTTATTGGCACATTATTAGTTGATCTTGCCGGGGAAAGGACAGCAAAAAGATGGTCCCCCCCCCTTTGTTATGCAGGCCTAGGGTCTGCATTATTAGTTCTCTCTTTCCAGTGGAATGGGATTCCAGAATCAGCATTTTTAGGAGCATTTATAGTTGATAATTTCTCAATTGCATTTAGAGGTGTTGTAGCACTCTCAACTCTAATCTCATTGCTCATCAGTTGGAGATACGCTGACCAGAGTGGAAGTCCAATTGGAGAATATGCTGCAATTCTTCTAGCAGCGACTCTTGGGGCAATGCTTTTATGTGGGTCTACAGACTTAATAAGCGTTTTCATATCACTTGAAACTCTGTCAGTAGCGAGTTATCTACTAGCTGGCTATTTAAAACGTGACGCTAAAAGTTCTGAAGCAGCTCTAAAATATTTACTTGTTGGTTCTGCTGCCGCTGCAGTTTTTCTGTACGGAGCATCTTTGCTTTACGGAATAAGTGGTTCAACCAGTTTAGAAAGTATTGGGATTGCACTCCAAGTTAGTCCCAAACCTTTAGCAGCTTTAGCCCTTGTTTTCATTCTAGCCACAGTAGCTTTCAAGATAGCAGCAGTTCCTTTTCATCAATGGACTCCAGATGTTTATGAAGGATCTCCCACTCCAGTAGTTGCATTTCTTTCAGTTGGATCTAAAGCTGCAGGTTTTGCCTTAGCAGTACGACTTTTAGTTGGCTGTTTTAGTGTCTTCGATGTTCAATGGAAACTACTTTTTACTGTCTTGGCAGTTTTGAGCATGACGTTGGGGAATGTCGTTGCGCTTGCTCAAACATCCATGAAACGAATGCTTGCTTATAGCTCAATTGGGCAAGCTGGTTTTGTGATGATTGGGCTTGTTTGTGGAACTGAAGAAGGCTATGCAGCAATGATTCTTTATATGGCTGCCTACCTCTTTATGAATCTTGGTGCTTTTGCCTGTATTATTCTTTTCTCTCTGAGAACAGGTAGCGATAAAATTGCTGATTACGCTGGTTTATATCAAAAAGATCCATTAATAACCCTAGGCTTGAGCCTCTGTCTGCTTTCTTTAGGCGGTATCCCTCCGATGATTGGTTTCTTTGGAAAGATATATCTTTTCTTTGCTGGCTGGGCTGACGGACAGTATTTGTTAGTGATAGTAGGGCTTGTGACCTCTGTGGTCTCCATTTATTACTATATTTCTGTTATCAAAATGATGGTAGTAAAAGAACCTCAAGAAGCATCAGAACTTGTAAAAGCTTATCCCTTAATTCAATGGAACTCTGTTGGCATGCCAACTCTTCGATTTGCTCTTTTAACTTGTTTGTTTGCTACTGCAATAGGTGGTGTTCTCTCAAATCCATTATTCAAATGGGCAAATAATGCTGTAGCAGGAACTCCTATTTTTCAGGAGGCTCTAGCATTCGCATCTAACCAAGGAAGCTTAGGGTAAACGCTTTGAATAATCGTAATCTTATTGCAAAGCTT
>QCHT01000035.1 GCA_003279445.1 Prochlorococcus sp. AG-402-G10 | reverse complement strand
TCCCTGAAGTAAGTGAGGTTATTCAAGTACTTTAATCAAACAAAGTGATCTTCAAACCCCGGAGTTCCCAGACTCTTTTTTTATTGCTGAATCAAAATCCAAACAGTCCAATGGCAATCCTCTATTAATTGCAATTAAAAATGGGCTCAAAATTCCTACTATAAAAATCAAGCGGTAAATATCTGAAGAATCCGACCTGGCAAAGTTAGTAAATAAGTACACACTTGCAAGGTATAAGTGAAAATAAAGGAATCTACTTGGCTCTGTTCCCATCCATCTAATTGCTGATCCAAGAAAAAATAAAAAAGCTTTCATCTTCGGAGAGTTCTTTCGTAGGTAATTAAAGCAACAATACTTACTCAGCGATCAGTCTGAATACAAATCACCAAGAACTAATATTACTTGAACGCGCATCAAAAGCGGAGAAACATTAACGAAATCCAAAGCTTGACGGCATCTGAATGATGTTGAGCTCCTTCAGAAGGGTCAACACATAAAATGAATTCCGTATCAACCGTTACATAGTGTTCGCCCTGTGGCCTTAGATGGTAGCTCCGGCCAAGCCAAGGGACGGCAGGCTGGTGACTATCGGACTCTGCGAAGCCAATTCTTACTTATCGTTGAAAAGACTACACTCAACACAAGGAGTCAGCTGAAAAAAAACATTTCATAGAGCCAACCTATAGAAGAAATGTTTATTGAAGTAGAAAGGAAGCTAACTCAAGAAAGCATCCTCTATTAACTGATCGAAGAGTAGCCAATCAAAAGCAATAACATATCCGGTAAACAACAGCATTTATATTAGGCATGCCATAGAAGGGCTAGGGTCCTTTCCTCATCATTCTTAAACTATCTATCCAGCCTCATAAACCAAGGAAAGCAAAGTTTTATTTTTAAAAAACATATGACAGCTTGAGATAAAAAAGGATTATGCTCATCTTGTTTCAAAGCAACTATTCAATGGTTGAACTAACATTAATGATACTTTTAAACAATGTTGGGGATCAATTTTGCAAATATCGATCAGAAGGTAGTGATACCTATAGATCAGTGCTTCTAGCTTATAGCGATGCAAGTGAAAAATATGGTGTTCAGGAAGTCAGAAAGGTCATAAAAGAAGCTGATGCCCTAAGTTTCTCAGCTGTTGCCATAGCACTTTTAAAATGCCCTCAGCATCTTAATAATTAAGTCTCAAAACGGTAGGTTCAACATAAAATTAATCTTCATAAGGACTTATAGATAAAAACTCTTAATGAGCCGCTTTAGATCCGACCTTCCAGCATTAAGAAATAAAGACTATTTCAACTACGGTGGTCAGGGACCATTACCTAAAACCTCTCTACATGCCATAACAAATAGTTGGGAAATAATTCAAGAGCTAGGTCCCTTTACGAACGATGTTTGGCCATTTATATCTAATGAAGTTAAAGAAACAAAAGGTCTGATCGCAGAATTCTGTGATGTGACCAGTCATCGCATTGCCCTAACCGAAAATGTTACAAGTGGATGTGTATTGCCTCTTTTAGGACTCCCATTCTCGAAGGGAGATCGACTTTTAATCAGCAACTGCGAACACCCTGGTGTCGTCTCAGCATGTAAAGAGCTTGCAAGGCGAGAATCTCTTAATATAGACATCCTGGATGTTCTAAGTCTGCGCAGAGGAGTCGAAGAAGCGAAAGAAAATCAAGATGAAGTAATCAAAGCTGTCGAAGGCGGATTAAAACCAAGGACCAAGCTCGTAGTTTTATCTCATCTACTCTGGAACACTGGCCAAATAATGCCTATAGAACTAATTGCAAATCTACTTCTTAATCAACCAAATCAACCATATTTCTTAGTTGACGCAGCTCAAAGTTTCGGCCAAATCCCAATAAGAGATAGTGCTTCAAAAGTAGACATCTATGCCTTCACTGGTCACAAATGGGCTTTTGGACCAGAGGGACTTGGAGCTGTAGTCCTATCAGAAAGAGTTCTTGCAGAAGCTAATCCAACATTAGTTGGATGGAAAGCTCTTACCAATGAATCAAGTATTTACACTAATGAAATCAAGCCTTTCCACAAGGATGCCAGACGCTTTGAAATTGCAACTTCATGTACGCCCCTATTAGCCGGGCTTCGTTGTTCACTTAATCTTCTTAAAGAACAAGGGACTGATTCGGAAAGAATTAATACCATCAAATTACGCAGTAAAAGGCTA
>QCHT01000034.1 GCA_003279445.1 Prochlorococcus sp. AG-402-G10 | reverse complement strand
CGTCTATTCCACGGTTGCCATGCGTCGTATTCATAGTTCACACCAATGCTTGGAACAAATAACCACTTGTCGTTGTTTGCTGGAACTTTCATTGGTTCAAATGATTGAGGATGCCAAACAGCTATATCGATAGGTTGCCTTTTATAAAACTAACAGTAAATTTCCAGACTTGAAAATTTAATGACCAATGATTGCTATCTAAGCCGGCTTTTTGTTTTAAACAACTTATGAAGTCAACTTTCTTAGGGATTTCATTCCAGACTTGGGGTAGGAAAATACTTTGTTTTGTACCATCCTTAATAAAAAGCCCATCAACATTTGGTTGAATTTGTCTTAATAAATCTTCTTCATCTTTAATTGACATCTTTTGTAGAACAGAAAGAAGGGATATTGTGATTTCAATATTTGATAGTTCATCATGCCTAATTGGAGGAAATCTAGGGTCTTTTAATGCTGCCTTATAAGTGTTGTTAACTACATTAACTATAAATGGTTCAGTTGGGTGAATAGTACCAATGCACCCACGCAGCTTGCCATTTCTGTTAATGGTGATAAACGTAGCCCTATGTGTTTGAAGCTGAGGAGAGAAAGATCTTATATCTACATTTGGTAGCTTATGAGTACTTGTGGAATAGTCGATTGTTTTCGCAGCAATATTAAGAATTCTTTTGCATTCTTTTTTAAGTAGTTCTATGTCAGATAAGGGTATTTCTTTATCGTTAGGGATAGTTTTGTTAGATAGAGACCATGCTCCATAACCAACTACATTCTTCTTGTTGTTATTTATGTCTCCAGAGTTAGCTAAACTGATCCGTTTTATGTTGAGACCTTTCCTTTGAGCTGAAATTAGCATTCCTGCAATGGGAATACATCCACAGGCTTGATTAGAATTAAGTGAAGCATAATCCATTCTTTCTATTGCTTTAGCAGTCTGTTCATCAATCTCATTGGCACTGTCATAATCTTTGTAATGACTAAGATCCGAACTTATTACGAAACGAGTATTGTCTTGACCCCAGAGAAGTTCAATTATTTCGGCAACCTTTTTACCAGAGGTTTTCCCAACAGCAAGTGGCAGTATTTTAAATTCTCCAAGAATCTTTTGAAGGAAAGGTATTTGTACTTCAATGGAATGTTCTAGGCGATGTGGCTCATCATCGATAATGACCTGAGGTAGACTTTTAATTTGTTTAATGAAATTCTTATGAAGAGCAACTTCACCTAAGGGTGTCTTGAAAATGTTCACTTTAGGAATAGCTATACCATCAAATAAAACTCGATGAGAGGGACCAATGATTACAACATTTTCAATTAAATCTTTCTCGTTAATCCAATATGAAAAAGCATTGGCAGCAATCTGACCTGAATAGATGTAACCAGCATGTGGAACAATTAATGCCTTAGGACCTCCTGCTTCTGCTTTTGGTAATGACTCTGAAAATAAATTGGAAAGAATGGAAGATAGAGTTTGTTTGTTTGCTGAATAAAAACTACCAGCTACAGCAGGCTCCCTTATGCTCGTTTTCACAACTTTAGAAGATTTTTTATCGTGATTATCTATATAAGTATTTAAATCATCTGTTTGCTTTACTTTGAAGTTAGCGTTGTTACAGCTTGATGTGAAATGACCAATATCTATAGGCACACGCTTTTTACCCCATGCTCCAGGATTGCTATTAAAATGTCCTGGTATTTTTCTTTCGCATTTTGGACAAACTCCTGGAAACTTTTTTGAAAAATCCCATCGGTTTACTTCATATCTATTGCGACCAATAAGTAAATGCCGGCAATTTGGACAATACGTTGACTCTCCAGATGGGTTATTAATGTTCCCTGTGTAAACAAACTCTAAGCCCTCGTCTAAAGCGATTCTCTGAGCATTCAACAAGGTCTCAGTAGGTGTTCTTGGATTTCTTAGTTTATATGCAGGGTGATAAGCACTAAAATGAATAGGTGTCTTAGGACTAAGATCTTCTCTTACCCATCTTGATAACTCTCGCAGTTCGTTTTCATCATCATTCTCTCCAGGGATAATTAGATTTGTCAGTTCAACCCAAATGTTAGTTTCCGTCACTAAATACTTTAAAGTCTCCTTGACTGGTTCAATATCACTTCCACAAAGGTTCCTATAAAACTTTTTTGTAAATGCTTTTAGATCAACATTCGTAGCGTCCATAGAATTAAAAAATTCTGACCTAGCCTCCTCAGTGATATATCCAGCAGTAACTGCTACAGGGTGAATTCCACGTTCCCTACAAGCATTAGCAACATCTATTGCATATTCAGCAAAAATAACTGGATCGTTATAAGTGAATGCCACCGAAGAACACCCAAGCTGACTTGCTGCCTGTGCAATCACTTCAGGTGAAGCAAGTTGCATCAACTTATCCATTTCTTTTGATTTAGAAATATCCCAGTTTTGGCAAAATTTGCAAGCAAGGTTGCACCCTGCAGTTCCAAAAGAAAGAACAGAAGAACCCGGGAAAAAATGATTTAAGGGTTTTTTTTCTATTGGGTCAATACAAAAACCACTTGAACGTCCATAAGTCGTTAGTTCAATCCCAGTAGTTGTTGCTTTTCTAACAAAGCAGAAACCTCTGTCTCCAGGTTTTATTCGACAGTGACGA
>QCHT01000033.1 GCA_003279445.1 Prochlorococcus sp. AG-402-G10 | reverse complement strand
AAAGGCTCTACATAAGGCGCAATTCCCCCTGTAAGCTCCCAACTGAGTAATAGGGCGGTTTTTATACCGCATACATTTGGCCTTTAGGCTTCCCATCCATGAGATTTCGTCCTTTGCTAGCCCTGGCGCTTGCTTTCTGTCTCACCTTCATAGCTGCCCCAAGTAGTGTCTCTGCCTCCGGAGAAAGGGGTAATGCGAGATTTGCCGATGTTGTTAATACCGGCAAAGCAAATGATTGCCCAACAATATCTGCTGGATCTCAAGGATCAGTCAGCATTGATGGACGTCTTACTGATATCTGCATGCACCCCACTGAAGTGTATGTAAAGGTTGCTAGATCAAAGAGAGCAAAAGCTGAGTTTGTACCAGCAAAAATCATTAGTCCTCGTAACAACACAACCGTTGAGCAGGTCTATGGTGATGTTTCTGGAAGCACCTTCAAAGAGCAAGGTGGTATTGACTTTCAACTAATTACTGTTCTTGCTCCTACTGGACAAGAATTCCCATTTGTCTTCTCAGCTAAAGAGATGGCACTGGATTTCAAAGGTAAGTCAATCGCTCCAGGCACTGAAGCTTCAGGAACTACTTATACTCCTAGCTACCGTACAGGTGATTTCCTAGATCCAAAAAGCCGAGCTAAGGATACTGGTGTTGAATACGCACAAGGTCTTGTTGCTTTAGGTGGTGACGATGAAGAACTTGCAAAAGAAAACATCAAAAGAGACCTTGATGGGAAAGGGGTTATAACCCTTTCAATTGATAGTGTCGATTCTGATACATCTGAATTTTCAGGTACTTTTGTTGCAGTTCAACCATCAGATAACGACCTAGGTTCCAAAGAACCAGTTGATGTCAAAATCATTGGTGAACTATATGGTCGCAAAGCTTAAAATCGCTTTTGATCTTTAAGTAAAGACCAACAACAAAAAAGGGTCCCTGGGACCCTTTTTTGTTGTTCAATTGTTGTCTCTAGTTTTTTTCTCCTATCTGGGAAAATTTCTCGGATCTATTTACTCCTAATGACCTTTAAACAATCATTGTCAAATTCAAGATCTGAAGTTATACCACCGTATGGAGGGACACTGGAAAACTTAATGGTTCCCTCAGATTCTCGTGAAAGAGTTCTGTCAACGGCAACTAAAACCATTGAATGCTCAGATCGCAATGCTTGTGATATTGAGTTACTTATAATTGGGGGTTTTTCGCCTCTCAGAGGCTTCATGAACAAAGAAAATTACGAGTCTGTCGTTAAAAGAAATAGAACATCTGATGGAAGATTATTTGGCCTACCTATCGTCATGGACACCAATCGTGAAGATTTAGAAATAGGTGACAAAGTACTTCTTCGCTATAAAGAACAAGATCTAGCAGTTTTAACTATCAATGATAGGTGGGAACCAGATAAAGTCCTGGAGGCTAAAGGATGCTATGGAACCACTTCATTAGAACATCCTGCTGTCAGGATGATTGCAATGGAAAGAAAGCAATTTTATCTAGGCGGGGAATTACAGGGTATACAGCTTCCTAAAAGAGTCTTCCCTTGCAAAACGCCATCAGAAGTTAGAAAAAGTCTTCCTAAAGATCAAGATGTAGTTGCTTTTCAATGTAGGAATCCTATTCATAGAGCTCATTACGAATTATTCACTCAAGCGCTTCATGCAGAAAATGTAAGTAAAAGTGCTGTAGTGCTAGTTCATCCAACATGTGGGCCAACGCAGCAAGACGATATTCCAGGAGAGATTCGCTTCCAGACTTACGAACGTTTAGCAGCTGAAGTAAACAATCAAATGATTAGATGGGCATACCTCCCCTATTCCATGCATATGGCTGGCCCAAGAGAAGCTCTGCAACACATGATTATTCGACGAAACTATGGCTGCTCACATTTCATAATTGGCCGTGACATGGCAGGTTGTAAATCACAATTAACTGGTGAAGATTTTTATGGTCCATACGATGCTCAAGATTTTGCAAAAGAATGCGCTCCAGAACTAGAAATGCATACTGTTCCTTCATTAAATCTTGTTTATACAGAAGAGGAAGGTTATGTAACTGCCTCTCATGCAGAGAGTTCTGGCTTGAAAATCAAAAAGCTAAGTGGAACACAATTTAGAAAAATGCTCCGGAATGGTGAAGACATACCAGAATGGTTTGCATTCCGTAGTGTGGTCGAAGTGCTGCGAAGTGCCTAACAGATCGGGCATAATCCTATTAATATTGCTTCATCACGAGTAAAGAACCTTGAACAAACGCTGGCGAAACATAGCTCTCTACTTCCTAATGGTTGTAGTAATAATCTTTGTTGGTACTGCTTTCTTAGATCGTCCTAATCAATCTGAAGGACCAACCACACTTCGATATAGCGATTTTATTGAAGCAGTACAAGACAAACAGGTGAGTAGGGTTTTCCTTTCTCCTGATAATGGAACAGCACAAATCATTGAAAATGATGGGAGTCGGGCTGAAGTAAATCTCGCTCCAGATGAAGACCTATTGCAACTTCTGACTGAAAACGATGTAGATATTGCAGTTCAACCGACTCAGCAAGCCAATCCATGGCAACAAGCAGCTAGCAGTCTATTTTTCCCATTTCTACTTCTTGCTGGTCTATTTTTTCTATTCCGTCGTTCCCAAGGTGGGGCAGGAGGTGGAGGTAATCCAGCAATGAATTTTGGTAAAAGTAAGGCTCGATTGCAAATGGAACCTTCGACTCAAGTTACATTTGGTGATGTCGCTGGTATTGAAGGAGCAAAGCTAGAACTATCTGAAGTAGTTGACTTTTTAAAAAATCCTGATCGATTTACTGCAGTTGGGGCAAAGATCCCCAAAGGAGTTCTTCTAGTTGGACCTCCAGGAACTGGTAAAACACTATTAGCAAAAGCAGTTGCTGGCGAAGCTGCAGTCCCTTTCTTTTCTATATCTGGATCTGAATTTGTAGAAATGTTTGTAGGGGTAGGAGCCAGTCGAGTTAGAGATCTTTTTGAACAAGCTAAAAAGAATGCCCCATGCA
>QCHT01000032.1 GCA_003279445.1 Prochlorococcus sp. AG-402-G10 | reverse complement strand
CCCTGTTTTAATGAAGAAGAACAAATTTTGGGAATTTTCAAATCAAGAAGAGATCTTCCCATCAGAAATAAAAACCACCTGAAGCTTAATAAGCTCTAGTTGATATAAATCAATTCTCTATTCTTCTTTTATCTATAATCCTAGCCAGTTCAAGGAAATATCCAGCTGTACAAAACTTCCCTATATTCCTTTCTCTATTTCCCAAATCACTTCTTAGTTCAGCCGTTTCAGCCATTAACAAGTCCAAGTCTTGCTGAGGCATCTCGTATAACTCTTTAAGTTCCACTTCTCTCGCTAAAAGGTGGCTCTTAAACCATTTCTCTCTAGATTCCTGTGAAGGTATATCCTTAATGGTGTTCAATCTCATTATAAAGTCTCCATAAATTAATAACCTTATATAATAATCTAATTCTACTAGCTTAGAGGGCTTTCATAACTCTGACTGAATTCCTGCGATCTCATTAAAATAGAGACTATAAGAAATAATAATGTTAAAGCCCCACAAATCTCAGTCCATCCAATCAACCCAAGCTTAATGATGGATATTGGTGCAATAACTGTAATCAGCCCACCTGAAAGTAATGGTTGAAGGAATAATTGCTTTATAGAAAATATAGGTAATATATTTGTTTGGTCTCTTGGATCTGCTAAACGCAAAAGCAATATCCCGCTTGCAGCAACTCCAGTTGCATTGCCAAATTCAATTATAGACCTTTCGAACCATTGTTGTCTAAATAACAATCTTGAAAACAAGAACATCCCAAAGAGATTCCATAACAAACCGCTTAATGCAAGCGCAGACAAAGGTATCCAATCATTTAGTAACAACGGTAAATCAAGTCCTGCCATTGCTGTAGTAATAAGAAGATCTGTTGAAAGAATTCCAATTTCTCTCTGTAATATCTCAGAAACCAGTTCAGTTTTTTCAAACTTCTCTAGAACAAATCTTATAACCAGCGATCCAAGTAGAGCTAATGGGAAAACAGGAAAAACAGAAAGAACCTCATTAAAAGTTCCACCTAATTTTCCTCCAAAAAATCTTACAAAAGCAAGAAGAGTAGCCCCAAACGCAACAGCTAATCCTACGAGCCCAAGATTAACTACCAAGTTTTTTAGTTTTTGTAGTAAAGACAACTGCTGATCTATAGAGATTTCCCTGTCCAATGTTTCAAGTTCAAAGCTGATCCATCCCAATAATCTTCCCACCACTACCAAGCCACTTCCTAACAAAGTTGAAGCTAATAGGCCTACTGTTGCCATTGCTAATCCAAGGTCTAGTCCTTCAGAAAAACCCAACCGTTCAAAACTCTGGCCCATTACAGCTGCAGCCCCATGCCCGCCCTCAAATCCAACCTCTATTAAACAGCCCATCAAAGGATCAACTCCTTGATAAGGAATAAGAAAAAGCAATAGCACTAGTCCACCGATTAGATACTGACCAAAACCTAGAAGCAAAGCTAATAATGCTTGCGATGCAACTGGCTGAAATAACCCCTTCCCTGATGGGACTGGTTTACTTAGCATTAGTGTTGCAAAAACTATGGTAAGCAAGGCGGTCGGCAGCTTGACCCAAATATCAGTAATTGATTCTGGTAAAAGAGGTGATGGCCCATGAGGACCTATCAAAAGTACAAATGCACCAAACAAAATAGATATAGGAATGCCTAACCTCTCTAGTTTCAAGGCCGAATCAAGCCTCCTACCAACAATCAAAAGTATTGCAAATATAAAAAGAAAGCCAAATGCAATTACCAACTTGGTAAATGAATCAGAAAGAAGTTGATTCTCTATGAGATGATTCAATCTGCTCATATTTTAAGTATTCAATATTTTAATAAAAAAAATAGTTCAATAAATTTACTAGCTAAAAATAATTGAATCATCTAGTCAAAAATAAAAAAAGCCCACCATTACTGGTGAGCTTTTAAAAATTCAAATAAATTCTGTGGAAGGAGTCCCAGAGAATTTAGAAGAAGCATCAATCATTCAAAGTAACAACTGCAGAATCCATATTAACTAAGGCTTTTCTTATTCTCTTGAAGTCAAAGCCCATTGCACGTAGTGCATGGAATAAATGACCTTGAATAAAGAAGAATCCAAGATAGTAATGCACATTGGTCAACCAAGCACGACCAGTATGAGCTCCATCAGCAAGAATAGCTGTATCTATCCAATAAGGTGCGATACCAAACTTAAGCTGTAAAGTCTCTCCATACCAGGCTTCTGGATAAACAGTTGTATTGCTTGCACACCAGAAGGCTGCAATAATTGCCATCCAACCTATACCTGCCAAAGACCAAGAAAGAATTGCCTCAGCCGATAGTAATTCAGCACCCTTAAACTTTGTATAAGTTCCAATTTGCTTAGTTGCAATATGGAATGCACCACCTCCAATCTGGAAGAAAGCTAAGAAAGCATGACCACCCATGACGTCCTCAAGACTGTCTATCTGAATGAAATCAAACTGATGATTCCAAATTTGAGTGAGATCTAGGTTGTAATTAACCTGGCGGATAGCCTCTACTGCAGGGTCATAAATGCCGTGAACTCTGGCCCACTCAACGAACCAAATGTTGGCAACACCAAAGAAAATTAAATGGTGACCCAAGATAAATGTTTGATTGTCTGGGTTATCCCATTCAAGTTTAAACTTTTGAGCCTGTTTAACTTCGGAGTCTTCAATTTTCTCAGGAAATTTGATGGCATGCAATAAACCACCAGCCCCGTAAACCATTGAAAGAATTAGATGGAGGATAGCAATTGTGACTACACCAGCACCTGTCCAAACGCCAGCCTCATCAAATCCAATTCCAATAGCAGCTAAATGAGGAATAGATACTAAACCTTGATTCCCCATAGGGATCGAAGGGTCAAATCGAGAAAATTCAAAAAGAGTATTTGCACCAGCTGCCAAAGAAATTAAGCCTGTATGCGCAGCATGCGAAGCAATAAATCTACCAGAGCGATTGGTAACAAAAGCGTTACCAGCCCACCACCCGTAGGTGACATCTGGATTCCCATAGGTTTGCATTAGAAGCGCAAGTTCGGTATGACCAGTGACAATAACGAAAAATGGGAAAAGAAAGTTGCTAAAAGCTATACCTTTTACATTGTGTAAGTCTTTTTAACGAAGCCCCTCTGGACATGAAAAGATCAAAGCCAAGCCACTATCACTAATTAATAGCTTAGAAAACGCTATTTTAGATTATTTTGAGGTTATCAATTTCAAGAACGAAGGAAGAATAATTCAAAACAACTAAACTTTAAAAATCCTGAGGTTTTTAAATGGTTTAAGATACAGCGATAAATCAATTGAAAAGCATGTTTCTGAAATTATGGGAGTATCTTCTTCCTTTAGTAAAAGATATGAGGCTCAGGTTTGCTCTTGCCATGGCAGGCAATATTTTGATCTTGTGGTTTCT
>QCHT01000031.1 GCA_003279445.1 Prochlorococcus sp. AG-402-G10 | reverse complement strand
GGCAATTCAACTTAAACCTAATTACGCAAGTGCTGCTTTTAATTTATCTGGATTAGCAAATACTATTGAGGAAGCAGAAGAAATGATAAATCTATGCTTAAAAATAGATGATAATTATTTAAAAGCAAAACTCACTCTAAGTGCTGTAAAATTTCATCAAGGTGAGCAATCTTTATTTGATAATCTTATAAAATCAAATTATAAAGATGATCCTGTAATCCGTTCCATCAAATGGGTTTCTACTTTACCAAAGTTACCTGAATTATTTTTTCATAGATGGGCGTTATTTGACAGTATGATCAATAAAAGCAAAAAAGATAGACCTTTCTATGAATTTGGTGTTTGGAGAGGTGTGTCATTTAAGTATCTAATTAATACTTTCAAAAAAGGTTATGGATTTGATACTTTTGAAGGATTACCAGAAGATTGGCATCAAGAGAAACAAGGAACTTATTCAGCAGATGGAGTCATTCCTAAAATTGATGGCGGAACATTTATAACAGGTAAATTTGAAGACACACTTCCTACCTTTTATTCCAAACCTAGACCTATGGCATCACTTATCAATTTTGATGCCGATCTATATTCTTCTACTTTATGTGCCTTGAACTATTCAAAGTCTGTAATAGATAAAGATACAATTTTAATATTTGATGAATTTATTATGAATAAGAATTGGGAGCAAGATGAATATAAAGCACTTAATGAGTTTTGCTTTAATAATAATTTAACTTATGAAGTTTTAGCAATTTCTTATTTTACAATGCAAGTTGCTGTGAAATTAATAGGAATTTAACTAAAAAGATAAGAATCAAATTAATCTACAAAACTGGGCAAAGTTTGAAGAAACACATCCCAACACTTTCCAAGGAATGTATCAATTCTGGGTTTCTAAAATGTAATCTGACTACTTCAAGAGCATTCAAATACTTTCTTTAGTAGAGAAAAACAACTTTCTACGATTTCTCCATGGAGACGGTAAAAAAGTCTCACGTAAAACCATATAAATCAAGTTATCATTGAAAAATAGACGTTACCGCAACTCCCACTCAATAGTTCCTATCCAAAATATTCCTTGTAATCCCTTTTCCTCAGTCAACTATTTTTTCTACAATTCTCTTGTGAAACGTGGGTGAAGCGCATAGGAGACATATTTCCGTTTTTTACATTGATATAGAGATTGAGTAAATCATATTACATCCTGTTTCCGTTTGGTGATTTTGTCCCCTTGTCCTATGTTCTCTTCGTAGAGAATGATACAAAGAGTTAATCTTTTCATTCTCCCTCTATAAGTTCAGAAATAATTTCAGACAGACTGAAATAGAGCTAAATGTATAGATGTATAATACGCGAAATGAAAGTTTAGAAAATAGAAAATGGAGGAGTCGCAAAAAGAAGAGCAAAGAAAAAAGAAAATTACTCAAGTCCAAACATTTACTGTTCCATTTGCTTTAGGGGAAAATCAAGGAAACATTACTGTTAATACCAATACTCCTTCTAACCCTTCTCAAGAACAAATAATTAATCAAGCAATTCAGTTTCATCTAAAAGGAAATATTTCAGAAGCAGCAAAATATTATCAGTATTGTATAGATCAAGATTTTAATGATCACCAAGTTTTTTCTAATTATGGATTAATTTTACAAGGTTTAGGTAAATTACAAGAAGCAGAAATATCACTACGCAAAGCAATTGAACTGAAGCCTGATTTCGCAGAGGCGCATTACAATCTGGGCAACATATTGAAAGATCTGGGTAAACTACAAGACGCAGAATTGTCTTACCGCAAAGCAATTGGAATCAAAACTGATTTCACAGAGGCGCATTTAAATCTTGGCAACATATTGAAAGATCTGGGCAAATTACAAGAAGCAGAATTGTCATATCGCAACGTAATTGAAATTAAACCTGATTTTGCTTATGCGCATTCCAATCTGGGAACAATACTGCTTAAAAATGATGAACAACAATTATCACTACAATGTTTCTCAAAAAGTACTCAGTTACTTAGAGGAGAAAACGTTCAAGAACCTAATCACAAAAGATTTACAGCCATTAGTAAAACTAAAATTGATCATGATATTGAACAATTTGAATATCTAGCATCGCAAGGTTACGAGGCTGAAAAATTTACTGACCTTGCCACTCTCTATAAAAAAGTTGCCGCTGAAATTAATTGGCCATCTGAAACTCAATTGATTTTTCTAAGTAATCAGCATCAAAGCCTTCTCAAAGGTAGCTATAATCGTCTACTACATCAAATAAAGGCACCTAAGCTAAAACAGGCAGCAGTTAATAATTCACTAAATGTCACGAAAATTACAAATGATTATTTTAATCATGAGTTCGGATTAACTTACATTGATGATTTCTTAAGTCCTAAAGCAATAGAGTCTCTTAGAAAATTTTTGCTTGGAAGTACAATTTGGTTTGAGGTCAAAAAAGATGGATATCTGGGAGCTTATTTAAAAGAAGGTTTAGCTAGTCCATTGATTATTCAAATAGCAGATGAGCTAAGAAAAAAGTTCCCAAAAATATTCAAAAATCATCCTATAAATCAAATATGGGCTTACAAATATGATAGCCGTGCGAAAAATGAAAATTCATCTCTTAAAGGCATCAATGTTCACGCAGATTTCGCGGCAATAAATGTCAATTTTTGGATTACTCCTAAGGAGGCCAACTTAAATCCCAACTCTGGTGGTTTAATCGTCTACGACGTAGAAGCACCTGAAGAATGGGATTTTAATACTTTTAATAATAATGAGCAGAAAATACGAGAAGAACTAAAAAACAGTAAAGGCAATACAAAAATTATTCCACATAACGAAAACCGTGCCGTTATATTCAATTCAAATTTATTTCATGAAACTGATACTTATGAATTCAAAGAAGGATATGAGAATCGACGAATCAATGTAACTTTGTTATTTGGACGTAGAGAGGATAGTTAGTTTATTTACTTTGCTTTCTAAGAAAATTAATCTAACTCTTCATAGAAGAGAAAATATTTTGATTTGTAGAGAACTCTGACTTTATACGATATTTCAGTAGAGACTGTAAAAAATCTTTTGTGAAACCTATGTGAAACGCACACCTAAAAACCCTTGTCATCAATACTACTGATTGGCAAATAAATCAAGTGTGAAACGATAAGAATTAAGTTATCACTGGAAAGTGGTCGTTTCCGCTACTCCCACTCAATAGTGCCAAGTAACAATAGGGTGCTAAAACGCAGTCATAGACAGGATTTCTTAAATGTAATAAAGCACGGGGAACATAGTTCTGACGATTGATTTAGAGGATATTGACTGTCTATGATGGTTTTGTATAGAAATCATAAATCAACCCACAAACCACATAAATTAAAAAAACTATATTTTCATGACATTCTTGAAGAAAAATTTAAAATGGAAACAAGAAAGTCGATAATTATTCAAAATGAAAGAATTAGGCAAAGAGGGTAATTCGCAAAAAAAAAATGAATAACAAAAGCAACCCTTCTAAAGAACAAATAATCAAAAAAGCATTTAAATTTCATTCACAAGGAAACAGTTCAGAAGCAGCAAAATATTATCAACTTTGTATTAATCAAGGGT
>QCHT01000030.1 GCA_003279445.1 Prochlorococcus sp. AG-402-G10 | reverse complement strand
AGGCACAAAGTCTCGTAAATATCCCCAAGGCAAGTCCAATTGGACAAATCACTTGGGTTATCCCTGCTGCAAATGTCCAAATTATGGGATCTCCAGGTAAAAATCCAAAATATTTTCCAACAACAAATTCTGCAAATCCCTGAGGATCTTGCAATTTCTCAAGACCATGATGAACCATAAATAAGCTAAAGCCTACTCTCAAAACAAAAGTTGCCAGTTCACCCAAAATATTCACGTCCCCATCAGAAGAACTAGCCACTACAACTTCAACCTTCTGAGACTGGTTAGATGAAGAAGAATCTGGTTTTGGTGAATTAATTTTTCCTGAATCAGCCATCACGCTATAAGCATCAGACTTACATGTTAGTTGTTTGGCAGCAGATTCTGTTAACTAAAACTCGTTTTGATTAAATTAAATAGTGAAATTTCTTTATTGATATCGATTTAGCTTTAATTTTAAAAGATGATATTTAAGCTATTACTTTAGACTCACTAAGATTTATAAGTTTTTGAATTACATGCTCAACAATTCTGTCAGGAGTAGATGCACCAGAAGTTATACCTACATTAACCTTCCCAGCTGGTAGAAAATCAGATTCAACTGTTAAATCATTTCCCAATGGTTTGTGGGTAATTGTGTTGTCTCTATCTCCAATTCTTTCAGGGGTGTCTATATGAAAAGAACGAATCCCTTTAGATAAAGCAATTTCTTGAAGATGCGTTGTATTAGAAGAGTTAAAGCCACCAATAACTACAAGCATGTCCAATGGTTCATCCACTAAAGAAAACATTGCATCTTGTCTTTCCTCCGTAGCATCACAAATTGTATTAAAGGCCAAGAAATGTTCATTTAACTCTGCAGGGCCATATTTACTAAGCATCGTTTTTTCAAACAATCGGCCAATCTCTTCAGTTTCACTCTTGAGCATTGTCGTCTGATTAGCTACACCAAGTCGCTTCAGATCTCTATCTGGATCAAAACCATTAGAGAAAGCCCTTGCAAATTTCCTCATAAAGTCATCTCGATCTCCATTCCCAAGAATATATTCAGAAACATACTGAGCCTCCGCAAGATCTAAAACAACTAAATAGGTTCCTGCAAAAGAACTAGTGGCCAATGTTTCTTCATGTTTAACTTTCCCATGAATAATTGAAGTGAATTCATGCTTTTTATGTTTCTCTACCGTGTGCCACACTTTTGAAACCCATGGACAAGTTGTATCAATGATGTGACAACCACGTTCATGAAGAAGTTTCATTTCCTGCACAGTTGCTCCAAAAGCTGGCAATATCACAACATCACCCTCCTTTACTGAAGAGAAGTCCTTGATTCCCTTCTCAGCAGATATAAAACGCACATTCATATTTCTCAAATGATCATTCACTGAAGGGTTGTGAATGATTTCATTAGTTATCCAAATACTTTCTTTGGGATAATGTCGCCTAGTTTCATAAGCCATTGCTACAGCACGTTCTACTCCCCAACAAAATCCAAAAGCCTCAGCAAGTTTGACTCTTAATCTTCCATGCTCTAGCAAATAACCATTATCACGAATAGAAGCTATCAAATTGCTTTGATAGGCCTTTTCAAGAGCTTTAGCCCTTTTTGCCGGGGATTCGAAACCTCTTCGGTTATAACGATCAGAATGATGAAGGGATCGTTTAAAAGCTTGGGTATCCATTTCTATTGAATCTACATTAATAATAAGACTCTATTCGCAAGAGCTAAAAAGCACAAAAAGCCTGGCTAAATGCCAGGCTTTTTGTAAGAAAACATTTGTTCTTAATTAGAAGAAGCAAAGTCTGGATAAGCCTCCATTCCATGTTCTCCGATATCAAGTCCAATAGTTTCTTCCTCTTCAGTTACTCTAATACCACCAAAGCAAGCACCAATAATTGTCCAAGCAACCCAGCAAGTCACAATTGTGAAAATTGCGTAGGAAAAAGATCCAACTAGCTGAATAAAAAGCTGATCAAATTTACCAGTAATAAATAAGCCACTTGAAGTATTGAACAGACCCACTGCAAGGGTTCCCCACACTCCACAAGTACCATGAACTGATACAGCTCCTACTGGGTCATCAATCTCCAAGCCATCTATAAACGATACTGACCAAACAACAAGTAATCCGCCAATAGCACCAACAACCCATGAACCCCACATAGTGAATCCATCGCATCCAGCAGTGACACTAACCAGACCAGCCAAGATTCCATTTATTGTCATAGTCAAATCTGGTTTACCAGTATTTAACTGACTTAAGAATGTTGCAGCTATTCCTCCACCTGCAGCTCCCAAAGTAGTAGTAACGGCAACATATGGGACTTGGTCGTTAAAAGCAAGAACTGAACCACCATTAAATCCATACCAACCAATCCAAAGTATTAATGCACCCAGAGTTGCAATAGCCATGTTGTGACCTGGTAATGCCTGAGCTTCTCCATTCACAAATTTTCCAATACGTGGGCCAAGCGCAATTGCACCAACTAAGCCAGCCCATGCCCCTACAGAATGGACAATAGTAGATCCAGCAAAATCAATAAAACCAAGCCTCGCTAGCCAACCACCACCTATCCCAGCTTCATCAGGAAAATTCCACTGCCATGAACCAGCTATTGGATAAATGATTGCGGTCAAGATTAAGGAAAAAACTACAAATTCTCCAAACTTAATTCTCTCAGCAACAACACCTGAGACAATGGTTGCTGCTGTGCCTGCAAAAGCAGCTTGAAAAAGAAAATCTATACTTGGAACTAATCCGTCAGAAGATGTTACAGCAGGGTCAAAGAAAGGTCCTCCAATCTTAAGAACTCCTGGTATTGCCCAATCTGCGGCATACATTAACTTATAGCCTATTAGCCAATAAGCAGAAACAGCAAGTGTAAAAACAATTAAATTCTTTGCGAGAATATTAACTGCATTTTTTTGCCTACACATGCCTGCTTCGACCATAGCGAAACCAGCATTCATGAAGATAACAAGAACTGCGGCAACCATCACCCAAAGATTGTCAGCCAACCCTTGAACACTTAGAGAAACATCGGTCGCATGAGCTGAAAGATTAAATACTCCGAGGCCAATAAATGCCATCGGGACACATGCAAGCCACATCAAAGAGCGATTAGAGCTGAATCCCCGAATACTTTTAAGAAGAAGCATAGGAGCTTCAAGAAGACTGACCTCTTGCAGCCTCCTTCTATTTCGCCTTGATGGCGATTGCAAAGCAGTAGTCATAAATAATGAAGGACGGCTAAATAAGCTGATTTTTGCAAGAACAGCTATTACATATTTCAATATGGATACTTTTCATCCATCTTCAAGTAATCATTAATACAAAATCAGAAATTGATTCAGTATCTATAAAAAAGCAAAGTCAGAAAATGTCTAAATCTAAATCCACGATAACTACAAGCAAAAGCATGCAAAAGGGTTCTCAAAGGTCTAATCCAATGGTGATAGGAGGAGTAATTTTAGCTTTAATATCAATAGGATCGCTTGCTTTTGTAATTCAAACAAAAATCTTCTAATCAGCTGCACTATTCCCTTTTATCAAAAGGCTTTATACCTTCCCAGGTTATTCGATCTAAATGAAAATCAAAGGAACATGGAATGACTTCCACCCCTTTTTCTAAGGCAAGCCGAAAAAGATTTCCGTATTCTGGATCAACTGAATCTCCGGGAGCAAAAACTTCCGCATCATTCCTACTAATACATGGGACTAAAACAGCTCTTGAGGAGGGTAATTCTGCCATCATTTCCTTCAAATGTTTTTGCCCTCTAGTAGTAACAGTATCTGGGAAAAGAGCTCTCTGGCTTTTTACCCAAGTTGTATTTTTGACTTCTATAAAAATTTTCCTAGAATTAGGAGTTGATTCATGAGGCGTTAATAGCAAATCAATGCGGCTTTTCCTTTCTACGCCATAAACTACTTCATTTTTAATTTCCAAAATCTCACCCAATTGTTTGTTTAAAAAACCTTCTTCAATAACCCTTCTAACAAGCTTATTAGGCAATGAAGTATTGATGCCAACCCAAATCAAGCCTTCTAAAGAAGGCACCTGGGCTTGTTCCCATGACCAAGCCAATTTACGTTTTGGAGATGGAGAATATCTCAACCGAACTCGCCCTCCAGGGTACAAGACCCCTTTCATAGGTCCTGTGTTTGCACAATGGGCGGTAACCAATTCTCCTGTATCTAATTCAATATCTGCTAAAAAACGTTTATATCTTTTCTTTAGGGTTCCTTCAGTAAGGGGAGAAAAAGTTGAAATAGTCTTGCCAATCATGGAAATCCATCCTCTATTGAATACATTCAAGAAATCTATTTAAAACCTCTAAATAATTTATGGGATTTCTTAGAGCTAAGAGTAAAACATGAAAAGGTCACTTAGAAGCATTTCAACGGTAATTGGCATTGGCACACTGCTAAGCAAATCTTTT
>QCHT01000029.1 GCA_003279445.1 Prochlorococcus sp. AG-402-G10 | reverse complement strand
GATTACAGCATTGGCGTTTTTCGTAAGTTGAGAGAAATAGAATTACATCAATATCTTCCTGTTTCTTTAGATGATTCGTTGGTAGGTCTATAGAAAGGCTTTTGATGCTTGAATGGTGTCCTATTTGTTAAGGATTGATCAGTGTTAGGTGAAAGAATCAAAGAGATTATCGATTTTGCTAAATCGGAATCTCCCTATCGCTCTGCAAATAAAGGATGGATCACAAATGATGTCTTTTTGAACTTAGGACCATCTGAAGAGAAATCTGCATCACAGTTCGATCAATTTGTAAAAGTTTCATTTTTGTGGCAACCAATAATTCAACTAGCTTCAATTCTGTTTGTGGTTATTTTTCTTTCTTCAATATTTGCCTTTGCTCCTATATCTCTCTCTTCTGGGAGACTCCACAGCATAGTGCAAGCATTTAACTTTAAACAGGAAATAGTTTTACTACAGAAAAAGGTAGAGGTAGAGAAGTCTTCGTCAGTAGCATCAGCTGTACAGAAGAAGGTAGAGAAGTCTTCGCCAGTAGCATCAGCTGCAAAGAAAAAATTAGTTACTGCTACTGATCTATTTCAATCTAGGCATGGTTGAAGATATTAAATATTTCCCAACATTTCTCAAAATATAGTTGATATAACTGCCGTTTAATCAACCTTTCTGAACTTTATTTGGTTGCCCCCAATTATTTTCTTAAACCATTTCAGCTTGCAAAAAAAATTGGGTGATTTGACTTTTGATAACCGTGATTAAAATTTAGAATTGAATCATTAATTTATTTAGAATAGTCCTTTTTTAGGAGTGTCTTTATATGGCTGCTCACCACTATCAGGAGGGACTGTCTTGCTTTTTTCAGAAAGGAGAGCATCGCCCATAGCACTCATTGCTTTTTTTACCCACTTTTTAAATTGTGTTGTAATTGATTCAGGCATAAACTTCTACTCCAAATTTGAACTACTTAAAGATAACTTCTTTTCTGTCTGATAACCAATACAATAAATTAAATTTATTTTGTTCTTTATAGAGATGGAGTAAAGCCTACTTTTTAAAGGAGGCTTAGTTCTTAATTTAAGGAATTTTCTGCCCCTTAACTTTATCAAATACTTGCAAGAAGCTCTTTGCAATAATATCAATATTCTTCGATTGAAAATGAATCGGCAACCGAAGATCAAAAACCTCTGATAAATTTTTCTTTGTATTCGGCAAAATATGATTTCTATTCTCTAGAAAAGCCCAGTTTTGGTATAGCCTTGCATTGCTATTATTTAGACCACCAAAATAACTAATTGGAATATTTATATCATTTAATTCAGATCTTAAATTCTCAAGAGAATTCTGATTAAGCTTAATGCGCATCTGAGCTGAATCTCTAACTGACCTGATAGCAAGGTTTTCCTTGGGAAATTCAATTTCTTTACGTTCTAATAAATGCTTCCTCAAGTTGTTATAATTATTATTTATATGATCAATAGTCGTCTCAATATTCTTTATTTGGGGAATAGCTAATGCAGCCGTTATGTTGTTCATCCGAACGTTAAAAACTGGAAGATGGTTTTTATACCTCTTTGCAATATCGTTGCTTTTCGAAGAATGTAATTTGTAATTATTCTCATATGAGCCTGACATGAATACAGATTTCCAAAAAACATCTGGGTTATTCGTCACTAATACGCCACCTTCTCCAGCATTAATAATTTTGTAAGACTGAAGAGAATAAATTCCTGCGATTCCAAATGTCCCAGCTTGTTTTCCCTTCCAAGTAACCCCTAATGCATGAGCAGCATCTTCTATTAGAACAATCGAGCTCTCCTCACATATTTTCACTACTTCATCCATATCACATAAATGTCCCCGCATATGAGATAAGAGAAGGTATTGTGCTTTGGAAGAGAGAATCTTTCGTTTTAAGTCCTCTAGGTCAATGACGTAACTTTCAGTAATGTCTATAAGGACAGGCTCTGCACCACATTGAATAACAGCGCTGGGAACTGCTGTAAAGGTAAAAGCTGGTATAAGCACCTTTGAGCTTGAATCAACTCCTAATGCTTTCAGGGCCAGGAAGATAGCATTAGTCGCGGAGGAGACTCCTAAAGCAAAATCACTCCCTACGTACTCGCTGAATGCTTTTTCAAGAATATTGACGGAGCTTCTTGAGTCTTTGAATTGATACCTAAAAAGTTTTTTGGTTTTTAAAGCTTCTTGTACAGAAGAATTGACGATAGTTAGATCCAACTGGGCTTCCCAAGAAATGTTGCTTATGCTCATTAGATAATTATTCCTAATAGCCAGATTACCTTTTTACAAGGATCAAAACTTGGTTTTTAAAATCTAGACTCTGCATTTTAAATTGTCTGAGGAATTCAATAAAAAATTCCTATCTTTTAATGCTTAAAAGCTTGATAAGCCAATTACACTTTTGCGGATGACTTCTTACCTTCTTTTAGGAACTTTCTGTATGCTTTGTCTCCCCAATAACAATCCTCGTAGAAGGTGAAAATTGAAAGAGAAACCCCAGCTATGAGAAAAGCTCCAACTACCAACAAGCCATAAATGAAACCTTCAGTCGGTACCCATGAGTTTAGTGTGGTAAGAACAATGTAGAGAAAGTGATATGCCATGTTTTTATGATCCCTAATAGCCTTATACAAAACCAACAGAAGAAATACTCAAAAAGTTTTCAAAAGTCAAAAATAAATTTTATGTATTTACTTCTATCTCTAGTTTTGAGAAGCATTCTTTTAGCCTTTAATGCTGACACCAAATTGCACAAGTGGATGTAACTACAGCAATTATCAAACCTCCCCATTTAATCAATTTCTGTGGTGAATTAAATGTAGTTCCTACAAGTATGGCGGCTAAGTTGATAACTATGAGTTGATCAGTACTAGGAGATATTCCAAAAGGGCCTGCAGAAGCGAGTAAATCCATTGTAAATTCAAACTTTTACAGACTCTAGTAAAAATGAGCTAATTTTTAAAATATTTTGAAGATTTTGCTTAATATGTAGAAGCAATCACCTCTGTTAGCATCAGAATTTATGTTGCGAGTGATTGGAATTTATTAATAGCAAAATAAATTCCTTATAGAACTCTGCAAAGGTAAATTAAACCGTGCTATTTTGGAGAATTATGTTAATAAATGTGGTGTTAATAAATGTGGAGAAACCCATCAACTATTAATCTTTAATTCTAAAGAAATCTAATGGTAAAGGTCCAAGAGTTTTGGCATCTTTATCTTCTACATTATATTGACAACTTAAGAGAATACCCTCACCTAATCCATATTCAATTCGCGCATGAAAGACACCTGTTCTTTGATTGGCTTTAAGGAAAACTGGCCCTTCATCATTGGGGTGAGATGCTACTTTCAGAGGAGGCCAATTAAATTGACTTTCCATTTCTTTTAAAACATTAATTGCCAGCTGATAAGTAGGAGACATTATCCCAACCGTAAACCAGTCAGCATTATCCATGTATTTAAAAAGTTCTTTTTTTAGAATTTGCTCTTGCTTAGAATCAAGCTCAGGTGCGGTTCTATTCATTCTTAGATCATTTAGTGAAGTGATTTCCGAATCAATCATGATTTTTCCCTGATCTATCATTTTTATTTATAGATCTGCAAAAAGCTCTTTTCTATAAGACTGTTCGATAAAAGAAAAGAAAAAACTTTTTTACACATGGATTTCTTGAACGGTAATAAATTCATTATGCTATAGAATAAGAGAATTGACTCGAAGGGTAACTTCCCTTGTTTTTAGGCCGTTACTTTAGAAGAACTTAGTGTTAAATGAAAGTTGAAATGAAAATGGTCATTAAAAATAAAATTATTTATTCTTGTTGATTTTCTTTAATGCCAAGTATGAATTCAAATGCAGTATTTAGTTTTTCTAGAAAATATAGATACAGATTGAACAGAAGGATTAATCAATCAAGAAAAGAAATAATATTTATTGGATTAAATCCATCAACTGCAGACGAAGAAGATAATGATTCAACTCTGATCAGAGTGCTTAATTTTTCAAACTCCTGGGGATATGGCTCCTTAGTAGTGATTAACTTATTTGCAAGAGTTTCTACTAGTCCTAGACTTCTTAAGTCTTCTTCTAATCCAATTGGTCCGTTCAATAATTTTGAGTTGAAAACTAACATAAAAGATTGGTCTGAGGATGAATTTTGTGATCTTTGGCTTGGCTGGGGTGTTAATGGAAGTTTTATGAAAAGAGACAGAAATATTTTGAAAGAAATAAAAAAATATTCGGAGAAGAAAATTCAGAATTTTCCTAAGGCACAAATGCCACTAGCTCTTGGCCTAACAAAAGCAGGACATCCTAGACATCCTTTATATATGGCTAACTCGTCGTATTTAAGGAATTTCCAAATATGAGAATAAGATTATTTTGATTACTGGACATACATATTAAGCCTTTTGATGAAGATCTGGTCTTGAAGATTGACAGTGTTCTAGCTGATAACCAAAGTTAGG
>QCHT01000028.1 GCA_003279445.1 Prochlorococcus sp. AG-402-G10 | reverse complement strand
CTTAATCTTTCGATGATCTGATTGAGATCTGATATTTTCACAAAATGCTCACCAGGCTCTATGATTTCGCCTTTTAAGCGTTTCAAACGAATTTCCTTTTGTAGTAATTCTTGATCACCAATAACAACTGCCCAAGATGCATTTGAGCGATTAGCTCTTTTAAACTGCTTTGAGAAAGCCGATCCAGAGTGATCTATATCAACAAGAAAATTTGACTTCCTAAGATCTCTTGCTAACTTCAATGCTTCTAATTGAGCTTTATCTCCTTTATTAACTATATATACTTCTGGTACTTCTTTTTTAAAATAGTCTTCACTTAATAGTATTAATAATCTTTCAAGGCCTATAGCCCATCCAATAGAAGGAGTTGCAGGACCACCTAACTTCTCAACAAGTCCATCGTATCTACCACCACCGCAAACCGTTGCTTGTGCTCCTAATTGTTTGCTAGTGATTTCAAAAGCCGTATGGCAATAATAATCAAGTCCTCTAACAAGTTTTTGGTTAATAGTAAATGGTACTCCTAAGCTATTCAGAATGCTCTGTATCTTTAAAAACCTATCTTGACTTTCCTGGCATAAAAATTCTCCAATCATAGGAGCTCCATTAAGCAATTCTTGAACATGTGCTTTTTTACTATCGAGAATTCGCAATGGATTTTGCTTAAGTTGTTTTAATGACAGGTCATCTAATTGTTCCGAAAAATTTTCCAACCAGGCAACTAGGTTTTTACGATATTTCTTCCGGTCTTCTGTAGTCCCCAAGCTATTAATTTCTAGTGTAAGTTCTTGCAATCCAAGGTCATTCAGGAAATCCCAAGCAATACTTATAAGCTCTGCATCACTTATCTCTGATGATAAACCAAAAAACTCAGCTCCTATTTGGTGAAATTGTCTTTGTCTACCAGCCTGAGGCCGCTCATATCTAAACATGGGACCCATATACCAAAGTCTTTGAGGACCTTGGCTAAGAAGACCATTTTGAATTACAGACCTTACAACAGAAGCTGTTCCTTCTGGCCTAAGAGTGCAAGATCTATCACCTCTATCAATGAAAGAATACATTTCCTTACCAACAACATCAGTTGTCTCTCCGATACCTCTTGAAAACAATTCAGTATGTTCAATTAAAGGTGTTCTGATTTCTCCAAGACCAGCTCTTCGAAAGTGATTTCTCGCCAAAGCTTCAACCTTTTGCCATCGCTCAGCTTGCGAAGGTAAAAGGTCAATCATTCCGCGAAGCGATTGAAGGTTAGTCAACTCAAGCTTCTTATAATATGTAGTTTGCCTTATTAATTTAACTTTTTTTAAACCTAGAATAAGGAATCTGATTAGAAGTTCTAAACCCAAAATAATTCTTGGTTATGCAATCATCCGTGGAATACTGAAAAACCTAATAGCTTAATCTCCTTTTTGCCTACAATTAAACCTTGTAGCAACAGAGAATTTAATCAGCCAAAGATTTATCCGCCTTCTATAAGATGGCGGGATTTCGCTAATTAACTGAGACAATTCCAAAGCTCCAAGTCTCTTAAGTTCCTTTTGATCAACCTTCCAAAGGATCTCAGCCTCTCTAATCAATCTCGCCCAACTTCTAACTTGCTGCCAATGTCTCAAACTTCTTCTTATTTTTCGGCTCTCTAAGTGCATAACAGTTTATTTAAAAGTAGAAAATGCTTTTACTTTGAGCAAGGACTCAGAAGAACTGATTTAAGGAAAAAAAAACGTCTCTTCTAAGGTCTAAAGAAAATATATGAAAAGAAGGTACTCTCTTATCCTAATTACAAATCCACATTTGTAACTGGGAAGGGCAGTTTTCTAATTTCTCTCTGACTTATTCGTCTTGTCCATGCCCCTCGAATAGGATCATTCCAGCGAAAACCAGAATCTTTTGCTAAATGTCTTTCTTCATAAGAGATATCGGCTTTCATAAGTGTTCTTGGCTCTAGACCTTGCATTAAAAGAGTCTCTAAGTCTGAACAGCGCCTGAGTACCTCAGCTAGATATATGCAATCAGTTAAGGCACGATGAGCACTCCAAACAGGAATTTCATAAGCAAGCGCAAGGTCTTTTACTGAAGGTCTACTTTTAAGACCAAGTTCTGAAGGCCAAGAAATATCTTCCAATGTACATATCCATGGTTTAGCAATTACAGGTAGAGGATGAACTCCAAACCACTGGCGATCAAAGGAAGCATTATGAGCCAAAACCAAATCGGCTTTATCTAAAAGCGCCTCAAAATATTTCAAGCCAACTTCCCAAGGTTGACCTAGTTGAGTAATTTCAGGAGGGATTTTATTAATTATTTCTGCTGCGTTTGTAATAGCTGGTAGCAGAAAAGAATTCTGAGCAAGAACCGACCTGCTCGGAACATGAAAAAGAATTACTCCAATCTCTATACATTGATGATCTGATGGATCAAGCCCTGTAGTTTCTGTATCGAGAATCAATAGAAACTCTGGCACAAAAGAATTCTCCACCTCAAAAGTAATGCCTTTACTAAAGAGTTCCAGTTCCTTCTGCATTCTTTCCAAAACCTTATCTTCTTAGTAATTATAGTTACTATAAAAAATTATCTGCTTTGAAGATAGTAATAACACTATAGTTAGTATTAATTCCAATATAATGTTGGCATTTAACGTGATTTTTCTCAGCCAATCAAAATGACTCAATGGAGGAAAATAAATCGTACTTGGTGTATTTGGCCATCAAGGCCAAAAGAGTTAATAGAAATGATTGGAGGAAGCTACCTTGGAATATCTCCTAATATTAGTTATAAAAGACTACTTGAAGGTCTTAGCAAAAAGGATATTGCTATACATGCCTGGAACTATATTCCAGGATTTGATCATCAAGCACAGGCTAATGAAGCTTGGAAAGAATTTAGAGAATGTAGATTGAAGCTAGAATCAAGAATTGGAATTAAATCTTATAGGCCAGTTAGAATTGGGCACAGTTTAGGTTGCAAATTGCATTTAATTTCACCTGACAGAGGAAGAGTAAGCAAATTGTTCATAGGGTTAAGTTTCAATAATTACAAAGCTGATAGTTCAATCCCAATGCTAGGAAAATTCAAAAAAAAGCTAAATATAGAAAGTGAATTTAGCCCCAGTCCAATAGAAACAATGAATCTTATTAGCAAGAATTATATACAACCAAGAAATGTATTGATTAAATTTGAAAATGATGAAATAGATCAAACAAAACAGCTATTAGAGCATCTTCATGCCAGAAAAAAAGATAATTCTATAGTAATTGAGCTAGAAGGTAACCACCTAACTCCAGCAAGCAGTGGCTTTAAACAGTTCATTTCCAAGAGAAGCCTTAAAAATGATTATGAAGTTGATAAAATGATCAAATTAATAGATACAATTTATAGATACACTACTGAATAAATGAATGGCGCTAAAGAAATCTTATTGGTCTGATGAAGTTATCAATCTAATAAATTCTCTTCATTCAGAATTAGTTTTAAAAGACAGCAACTGGCACGAGTTAAAAAGCAATAAGACTTGTAGAGCTGCTGAGTTATTAGTCAGTGCTCTTTGTCAAATTGTCAATGAAGGGAAGGACTCTGATATTGAAGATCTTATTGAGCAATCTCTAAAGTGGGTAAGAGAAGAAGTTAAAGACCCTGGATGTCCCTCTAAATCATCCATCTCAACGCCGACAGGCAATTTGTAATCTATTCCCTTTGTTACTCCAACGAACATCATCAAAACATTCATGAATCAGGAAAAGCCCTCTGCCACTCTCAGCATCAATTTCAGAAGGCAACCTAAAGTTTCTTTGAGAAATATTTATGCCATTGCCTTGATCTTGTATCTGCCATACAAGCCAATTTGGCGTAATTATTCTTCTAATTCTTATAAATTTCTCAGGGGCATTTAAATTGCCATGTACAACTGCATTGATAAGTGCCTCGTGCAATCCCAACTCTATGCGCTCTCTAGTATCTTTAAGATCAACTGGTTCAATTAGCATATTTAAGTCTAATCTCAGGTTAAGACTTGATGGAACAACAAAATCGGTCCATCGAAATAACCTCATTCGAAGAAAGATAAAAGTTTGAAAGCACTTGCAGTTCAAAATAACAAACTAGGAATAAGAGCCTCTAAAAAAACAGTTAAGTAGTTCCTTTGCATTATCTAACTTTTGTGAATCTAACCCTCATGATTTTTGTTTTCTAGCTTTTAAGAATGGATGCTTCATATAAGCATCCATCAAGCGAACACCACGCAATTGATTCACTAAAGGCATATGCCCCTCAGGGGCTTCAAGTGACCAAGTAAATGCATTTGGATATCTAGTCCAGACTCCCTCCAGCTTCCATCCAATTCTTGGCCAGAGCTTATCGTAACGTTCGTCCAAAGACTCTAAGAGACGTGCCTGTGCAGAGAAACCAAATCTCCCTTGAGAATAGGCAGTCCAGAGGCGATCTAATGTAATTAAATCTTGAGCATCCATTCCATCAACTTCGCTGAAATAAACATATCCACGATCAACCGCACCATCACCAGCCAGTTTCCGTAAGGTTTGACTGGTAATTCGATCAGAGTCCTCAAAGCGCTCTTCTAAAAGGCTTTGCTGTAAAGGCTCATAATCAATACCATTTGAAGAAGGAGTAACAAACCATGGCAATGGCTCTTTTTTTAAAAGATCTGAAAGAAACTGTTTTTGATGTCTATTTAAAATTTGAAAGATCCATCCAAATGTCCAATCATCTGATTCCTGATCAAAACCATTCAATAAATTTGGGCCAAGTGACCTCAAGTCTTCCGATCTTGACTCAAGTTCAGTAGTAAGACGTCGTTTTTGTCTTTCTGAACTACTTGAAAACTTTTCAAGCAACTCATCAATTGTGATATTGGTTGATTCAGGTGTTTCAGATGGCATAACTCTCAACCGTTCTAATATTCATCCTCATTCAACTATGTCAGGCATCGGAATACCAACTTCATATTCACTAAAGACATTCAGAAGTCTTAAAGGACCTTTGATTGATATTCGAAGTCCAAAGGAGTATAAGCAAGGTCATTGGCCAGGTTCACATAATATTCCTCTCTTTGATGACGAAGAGAGGGCTCTGATTGGATCTACATATAAAAGCAAAGGTAGAGAAAGTGCTGTTATCGCTGGCCTTAGAGCTACTTCTCCAAAACTTGAAAAGATAAAGAACCAATTAGAGCTTCAACAGTCAAGATCAACTAAATCTCACTTAAGAATCTACTGTTGGCGAGGTGGAATGCGTTCAGCTAGCGTAGGATGGCTAGCTAATGCACTTGGTTTAAACCCAGTTTTATTAAGTGGAGGCTACAAAACTTATCGAAGATGGGCTATAAATCAATTTGAGAAAAAATGGCCCTTAAGGCTTCTAGCTGGGAAAACAGGTACAGGGAAAACTCCTTTATTGGTAGAGCTTTCCAAAAAAGGAATTTTTACTATTGATTTAGAAGGGCTCGCAAATCACAAAGGAAGTAGTTTTGGTGGCCTTGGGTTAGGGGCTCAACCTAGTTGTGAGCAATTTGAAAACCTACTTGCTCAAGCCCTCCACAATTCAGAAGTTGAATCTTCCCAAGCAATTTGGCTTGAAGCAGAAAGCGCAAACCTTGGAAAATGCAGAATTCCACATAAACTTTTCGAACAAATGAAAAACGCTCGTGTGCTTGAAATAACAAAAAGCAAAAATGAAAGAATAAAAATATTAGTTGATCAGTACAGCAGGCATAAACGATCAGAGCTAATCAATGCGACTGTAAAAATCAGTAAGCGTTTAGGTCCTCAACGCACAAAGAAAGCAATTAAATCAATAGAAATGGGCTCTTGGGCCGAGGCATGTCTGGAAATTCTTGAGTATTACGACAAATGTTATGAACACGAGCTTAAAAAAAATGAACACAAAGAAACAATTGATCTCTCAGGGTTAGGCAATAAATCTGCTACAGAAAAACTAATAGCAAATGGTCTTATGTATTAAGAATGATTTTCTTTCACTATCAATCCCTTTTCAGTACTATTTAAGACATGTCTCTAAAGACCATGCAAGAAACAAAGAACACAGCCTCGATTAGCTTTCTAGAAGGTATTAAGGAGCCAACAGTCCCGGAAATTAGACTAACAAGAAGTCGTGACGGTAGGACAGGTCAAGCTTTTTTCACATTTGAAGAACCCAATGCTTTATCAGCTGTTAAAGAAGGAACAATTAAAGGCATGAGTATGCTGGATGATGAAGGAGAGATTAAAACAAGAGAGGTTAAAGCTAGATTTCTTAATGGCAACCCAAGCGCAATAGAAGCCACATACGTTTGGAAAAGCGAAAAAGAATTCGAACGTTTCATGAGGTTTGCTAAGCGTTATGCCTCTTGCAATGGAATGGGCTATTCAGAAAAATAAGTTATATATTATGAATAAGAAAAAAGACTTGTTAAATAAAATAAGGAAGGAATATATAAGTTATAAAAAATCTTTAATTAAATAGTGCCGCTATGAAAGAGTGGCCACCTATAAAAGCTTGGACAAGTATTTCCTCAATTCAAGGTAGCAGGCATTTTGTTGCTATCAATTATGGCGTTGAGCATGGCATGCGCTGGGTTAATTTAGTTTGTGTTGTAAATGGGAGTTTGTATTTTCGGGTCCCTTTTGAAGAGCTAACTGATTTACGATTATGGATGCCTGGTTGGCAAGAAACTTTTAGAAAGAATGGTATAAATAAAGATGTTCCGAGCCAAATTAAACAGTCTTGTAATTTTGAGGATGCATGTCTTCACCTTTCACCTGATTCGGGCCTTATTTTATCGTCAGATTGTATTGATCATAGACCTTGGTTCCCACCTACCTAAACTTGACTGTTAAAACTGGAAAGCTTTTTTATAAACTTTTAGATCACCCCCCTTACTCCATATTGTTTTTTACGTTACTAAAAGAAAATAACTTCAATTTAATCAAATGCCTACTACTCAGTGGCTCCTTGAAGAAGATGCTAGTAGGCATTTAGGAGTCAGTCAAAAGACCTTGCAGCATTGGAGAGAAATTGGATATTTAATGCCTGGGACTCATTGGAGAAGTGCTCCTAGCATGAATTATTTGCCTTGGAATCCTAAGGTTATTTACCACCTTCGTTGGTGTAAAGAGATTGTTGAAAATTGGCGAAAAAGGGATGACCCTGTCTCTGACGTGGTTGCATAAAAATAATTCCGTTTGCCTCTTTGTCTTAATACTTCTTTGAAGGGATTGTTAAGTGAAAAGACTTTACTCTCCTAATTTGGCTGCATAATCATTGGGCTTTGTCAGAGCCTTCTTTCTTTTACTCTAAAGAAGAAATATCTATAGAAAAGGATATATCTGAGGGCTTAACATTATTTTTTATA
>QCHT01000027.1 GCA_003279445.1 Prochlorococcus sp. AG-402-G10 | reverse complement strand
TAGTAGGCTTAACTACCTCAAGTAAAATATTATTATTGCTAGGCAAATTATCCAAAATTAAAGCAGGGCTTAAACCTAAATTACTGAAAACTAATTCCTCATCATCATTCATTTCAACTGTAATATGCTCCGGTTCTTTTTTGATAGGTGTTTTCTCTGAATAGCTTTCTTTTTCATTTGACTTGCTTATATTGACTTTGGAATTGACTTCATTACTTTCAAGTACAGGCTCATTTAATTTAATCTTGTTATTGGTATTCAAATTTGTATTAACTAAATCTTGAGGCTCACTTTTAATAAGTCCAGCATTTAATGCGGATGGCCTGACTTGCTCTTTTCCAGGGATGTTTGCGATATGACCTAATCCATTGCAATTATTACATTCCTTACTGAATAATTCATAAATGTTTTGACCCTGCCTTTTTCTAGTCATTTCGACCAATCCTAGTTCAGTCAGCTGAGAGATTTGAGGCCTTGATGAATCGTCATTTAAAGCAGCTGTGAAATACTCTAAAAGTTGTAATTGGTCCCTACGTGATTCCATATCAATAAAATCTATGATTATTACGCCTCCTATATTTCTGAGCTTTAGTTGTCTTGCTATCTCAATACCGGCTTCGCAGTTTGTCCAAAGTACTGTTTCACGGGCATTGGCTGAGCGAGTAAAAGAGCCTGAATTTACATCAATTACTGTTAGTGCCTCTGTAGGCTCAATAATGATATAACCTCCAGATGGTAGATCTACTCTAGGTTTAAGAGCATTTAAAATTGCCAGGTCAACTTTATAATGACCTATTAAACTTTGACCTTCTTTGAGATCTTCGACAGTTACTTTTGTATCATTTTGTTCAAGAAATTTCTTGGCTCTTTCACTTGCTTCGCTTGTTTCAACAATTACTTCTGACAGATCAGCGTTTGCATGGTCGCGCAAAACTCTATGTATAAAGTCTTCATCTCTATTTAGAAGAGTTGGGGGAGTGGCTCGTTCTGCCGCTTGTTGTATTAACTCCCATTTTTTGAGAAGATTTTCCAGGTCTTCAATAATTAATTCTTCAGATATAGTTTCCGCTTCATAACGAATTAAAAGACCTGTTCCCGGTGGTTTTATTAATACTCCAAGTGCCTTAAGTCGATTTCGTTCGGTTTCAGTATTGATTTTCCGTGAAATGTTTACTCCTTGACCATTTGGTTGAAGTACAAGATATCGGCCAGGCAAAGAAATTTTTCCTGTTAAACGTGGACCTTTATTACCTGTAGGCTCTTTCATTACTTGGACTAGGACTTTTTGGCTTGGCCTTAGTAATTCAGTAATACTTGCAGCAGTTTGTTTGATTTTTAAAGGACCTAAATCTGTTACATGAATAAAGCCATTCTTTTCACTTGCACCAATGTTTACAAAGGCAGCATCTATCCCAGGAAGAACGTTCTCGATTGTTCCAAGATAAATATCTCCTATTTGGTAACGACCCTGAGCAACGATTAATTTGTCTACTCGGCTATCGGAAAGCAAGGCTGCTATTCGCTCTTGCTCTGCGATGATAATTTTTTTGGGCATATAAGAAAGTGTGAGCTCTTTAGCTCGGTTTTAAATCAATTGGCAGTGATACTGCTATGAGTTAGATAAAAGGTAAATGTTAAGTTTTGGAAGGAATAATGCAAAGCATTAAATTAGAGCTTCTTGAAGTTTGATTGCTGATGATCCTGGACAATTAGTCCCTGGAATTTGCGAGTATCGAGAGTGAGTCTCTTCCAAAATAACTTAGGTTAAATGCGCTCTACTGAGCCATCTTCTAACCCAATTTAATTTTAGCACTTTTTCAAAATAAGCTTACTTCTCTTTATGTCTTTAATCGTTATGGAATGGCCTAACGACTTAGTCAGTAAATGCTTAATATGCATTGGTTTAATACTTTGACCTATGGGAGAAATTAATGACTGAAGTTCTATAGATATTGTTTCTTCGTGAGTTAAGTGGTTATTTTTGATTTTGTTCTGAGTTATATGCAGCTTCTTTAACTCGGGCTTCAGGTCTCTTTTTCGCGAACGTCCTTTTTTATCGGTGTCTATCCAGATCAACTCCTTTGAATTAACGATTTTCTTTATTGCATATTCCCATTTTTCAAAATCAAGCTTCAAATTGTTTTCTCCTTGTAGTTGAAAATGCCAATTTGCTTGAATAATTTCTTGGGAAAGCTTGGCTTTTTGAATAGGGATGCTAATGCTTTGTAAGAGATGTATTCCTTTAGGTAAGTACTGTTGAAGCGTTTCTTTCATGGTGACTGGGTTGATCTCTTCAAAGAAATCAATGTCCATCCATTCGCCAAGACCTTCTACACCCAAAGGTAGAGCAAGAGCAATTTGTAAACGTGGGAGGGGGTGGAACCCTCCTGAATAACTGACGGGTAACTCGCTTCTTCTTAAGGCTCTCTCCAGTAGACGAATTAAATCTAGGTGACTAATCAAATGCATAGGCATCGTTTTGCTGAATTGCAATCGTATTCGACATTTTTTTTCTGAGTGAGGAAGCTTTGGTTCTTCTCTAGTAGGTATTGATGTGGCTGGAATAATTTGATTGTGACCTAACTCTGGTCCGCAGACACCACACCCACTGCATTGATCAAATGAACAATCAGGCACTATGGTTGCATTCAGGGCTTTCTCTAAATCCTTCATGAGCCATGTTTTATCGATGCCTGTATCAATATGATCCCAAGGGAGTGGCTTGCGGCAGAAGTTTACTAAATCATTCTTCCCTAAAGTTTGAGCGGAACCCCAATTGCCTATTTCTAATTCCCTAAGTTGGCTACTTAGGCCAGCACTTGCAATTGCTTTCCCCCATGCGTTATATGCCCGATCTTGAGATTCAAACCAGGCATCCATTCCAGCTCCACTTCGCCATGCTGCTTCAATTACCGGAGCTAAGCGACGATCACCTCGGCCCAAGAAGTCCTCTATGGCAGAAATTCTGACATCAGTAAAATTAATTTTTATATTCCTAATTTTTAGAGTAAAGAATTCCTCTTTGAGAAGTTCTTGCCTTCGTAATAACTCTTTTGTTGAGACACTGTGCCATTGGAATGGCGTATGGGGCTTGGGAGTGAAATTACTTATTGTGAGATTTAATTTTAATCTACCTAGATCTCTGCACTCATCTTGCAGCCATTTGCAGGTCTTTGCAATGGCTCGGATATCTTCACACTCTTCTCCAGGAAGACCAATCATGAAGTATAGCTTCACTTTGGTGAATTTATTTTCCATTGCTTTGCGTATTCCACGAAGCAGGTCGGCATTGGTAAGACCTTTATTGACTATGTCTCGGAGACGCTGACTCCCTGCTTCTGGTGCAAAGGTCAACCCTGCTTTACGGCTTCCACCAAGAATGTGGGCTATATTATCGTCAAATCTATCGATCCTTTGACTAGGTAGTTGTAAGGTTATGTTCTTTTCATTTAATTTATTGCGAAGCCTTACCCCAACCTCTGGTAGTGATAGGTAGTCACTACAACTTAACGAGAGTAGAGAGAAATCACTATAACCTGTTTTCTTCATACCAGTTTCAACTGCATCTACAACTTCATCAGGAGCGACATCTCTAGCTGGTCGAGTAAGCATGCCTGGTTGACAAAAACGGCACCCTCTAGTACAACCTCTTCTAATCTCAATTGTTAGTCGATCATGGATGGTCTCAACATTGGGTACTAACCCCATTGAATAATAAGGCATTGGAGTGGCTACACGTCTAATAACCCTTGTAGGAGCAAGTGAGGTGGCGGTGTTTACGGATAAGAAATTTTTTGATGTTTTGTAGAAAGAAGGAACATATACTCCAGGGATCTCAGCAAGACTCATTAGTGTCTGAGATCTTGTGAGTTTTAATGTTTTTGCTTTAGAAATGATGAGACCTATTTCTGGAAGTAACTCTTCCCCATCCCCTAGTGCAATAAAATCAAAGAAATCTACATATGGTTCAGGATTGCTAGTTGCAGTTGGTCCGCCTGCAAAGATTAAAGGTACAGATTGTGGATCATCAAGAGATAAATCGGCCCGATTTTTTGCGTAAATATCTATTTGTGCTAGATCCAGCATTTCTAGAATATTTGTTGCCCCTAATTCATAGCTAAGACTAAATCCTACGAGATCGAAATTCTTTAATTCACGTCTAGACTCAACTCCAAATAACCCTATCGATTGTTCTCTAAGACGTTTTGCTAAATCGGCTCCAGGAAGATATGCTCTATCGCATAGTTGATCGGGGATAGTATTGAGAATTGAATATAAAATGATGTGGCCAAGATTACTTGCCCCCACTTCATATAGTTCAGGATAACTCAGAACCCAACGTACTTTTTTTGAGTTCCAATCAAACGGCTTCCTTCCAAGCTCATGTCCCATGTACTGGGCAGGCTTGTGAATATCAATATCCACCAATTGGTGAAAGTTGATCGGCTTGCAGAAATTGCTTTGTTCTGCACTAGAGTTTATTTCACCCGACACAGTAAAAAAACATTTTTCTTTTTATATCGTATGCAGTTTTTGCCCACATAGGTACCTTTTCCAGGCAGTATACACATGGATTAAATGGATTCTTTTCGTGGTTCAGATCAACAGCAATTATCTCAAGCTTAAAGCCGGTTACCTTTTCCCGGAGATTTCGAGAAGGGTAAATGCTTTTTCTGAAGCCAACCCTCAAGCAAGTTTGATTCGTTTGGGTATTGGGGATGTTACGGAGCCTTTACCCCAAGCTTGCTGCCAAGCAATGAAAGATGCTGTTGATGAGATGGAAAACAGTTCAGGATTCCATGGGTATGGTCCTGAACAAGGTTACCCATGGCTTAGAGAGGCAATTGCTAAAAATGACTTTCAGGCTAGAGGCTGCCAAATTTCCGCTGATGAGATTTTTGTTTCCGATGGTTCAAAGTGTGATAGCAGTAATATTCTTGACATCCTGGGGGAAGATAATCAAATTGCGGTAACTGATCCAGTATATCCAGTGTATGTAGATAGTAATGTGATGTCTGGTAGAACTGGGGATGCAGATCAAGCAGGACAATATGAAGGATTATCTTATATACCTTTAAATTCAGAAAATGGTTTTGAAGCAGAGCTTCCTTTGGAACCAGTTGATTTAATTTACTTGTGCTTTCCTAATAATCCAACAGGAGCTGTCGCAAGTAGGGAGCATTTAGCAAAGTGGGTTAATTATGCGAACCAAAATAATGCATTGATTTTATTTGATGCAGCTTATGAAGCTTTTATCCAAGATCCATTATTACCTCATTCAATATTTGAAATAGATGGTTCAAGAAATTGTGCAATTGAATTCCGCTCTTTCTCTAAAAAAGCTGGCTTTACAGGAACTCGTTGCGCATACACAGTTATTCCTAAATCATTGCAAGGCTCGACGTCAAACGGGACTGAAATTGATTTATGGACTCTGTGGAATCGTCGCCAAAGCACTAAATTTAATGGAGTGAGTTATATTGTTCAACGAGGTGCAGAAGCTGTTTATTCCTTGTCAGGTCAAAAGCAGACAGAAAAACTTGTAAGTTTTTATATGGAGAATGCAAGCATTATTAGGAAAGAATTATCATCAGCAGGTTACACAGTGTTTGGGGGAGAACATGCTCCATATGTTTGGATAGAAGCTCCAAAGGGACAAAGCTCTTGGCAATTCTTTGATTTCTTACTGCAAAAGGCAAATGTAGTTGGTACGCCTGGGAGTGGTTTTGGAACGGCAGGGGAGGGTTATTTCCGTCTTTCTGCTTTTAATAGTAGGGAAAATGTAGAAGAAGCTATGCAAAGGATCATTAGTTTTTGATTTTGCTATAAAGTTCTTAAATAAATACGGTTTGGTTAATTAGCCATTTTAAATATGGTGGAGAATTCAAGTCGAATGACTGATGGCGCTGCAGTTCTTGACAAGCAAACTCAACGTGAGAGGAAGATATCTCCTCGGTATAAAGTCTTGCTACATAATGATCCTGTGAATTCAATGGATTATGTCGTCAAAACCTTACGTCAGGTAGTTCCTCAATTAAGTGATCAAGATGCTATATCAATCATGCTGGAAACACATAATACTGGGATAGGACTAGTGATTACTTGCGATATTGAACCTGCTGAATTTTATTCTGAATCTCTTAGAAGTAAAGGCCTTACAAGTACTATTGAAAAAGAAAGCTGAAGACATTGATTGTAGTTTTGTGGAAGAAATGGCTTCTCCAGCGATGTAGCTGGTTTCCCACAGTTTCGTTTATTCCAATCTTGTATTTATTGGGTTGGTTAATTGTCCAACCTTTACTTTTACTTCCTTATGAAATTGCTTTGCACAGCCTTTCATTATTAGGTACTGTTCTTACTTTTATCTTATTTCTAGTAGCTCTACCTAGTTGGGCAAAGTATAGATGGAGACAAGGGAACCCTTTCATTTCTTTAGGCTTAAATAGATTTTCAAGTAACTCTGCAGCACAAATTTTCTTTAAAACTTGCTTTTTGGCCGCGTGTTTAGTTTGCTTTGTATTGATTCCACTGTTCCTGAGTCAATGGGTTGAGTGGAGAGGAGAATTTAGTTTGGCAACTATAATGAATGGAATTTGTCTTGGTATTGGTGTTGGAGTTGCAGAAGAATTAATTTTTCGTGGATGGTTATTGAATGAATTGAATTGCTTCTTTGGATTTCGTAAGAGTATTTTTTTTCAGGCCATAATTTTTAGCTTTGCGCATGTAGGGGCTCTTGAAAAAGCTAATTTGGATTTCTTGGAATTATGTCTACTTTTTTTTGGTTTGTTTCTTTTAGGACTCGTTCTTGCGTTAAGAAGAATTATTGATCATGGCTCATTAATTGGTTGTATAGGTATACATGGAGGCTTAGTCGGGAGCTGGTTCCTTGCTAATTCCGTTTTTCTAGATATATCTTCAGAGATACCTACTATCCTTATAGGTCCAGGAAACTTATCTCCCAACCCTATTGGTAGCCTTATAGGAATCCTTGGTTTAAGTTTGATTCTTGTTAATTATTGGAAAGCTTTTGCCATAGCAGGTCGTCCTTTTAATGGAGAACGTAAAGCTTCATTTAAAGATGCTGCTCCATAGTCTCTTTCTAGTAAGTCCATTACAGTACGTCCAAAGTCATTGGGACAAGAGTCAAATGCTTCTAAGCAAATTCTCCCAAATGTTTGCCCCATTGGCTCAGGGTTCCAAAGAAGTTTTCGAGCTGTCCATGGCATCATACTCATTGGGTTATATCCCGGTTTTATTAGACCTTGGTCAAATCCGTATTGCTCTAGATGTGTATGTGGTTGAAGCCCTATGAAGAAAATAGCTGGTTCAACTTTTTCTGCGCCAAAAATCTTTTCTAATTTCCGATGATAAGCAATAGTTTGACGAATAGTATCTGGTCTTTCATCGATAACATTGAATGAGTAATTTACAGAGACATTGTCTTGAAAGCCTGCATCTGCAAGCAACTGACAATTTTCCAAAACTGTTCTTAAGTTATATCCCATCCTCATTTTCCTTACTAATTCTTGGGAGCCTGAGGTGATACCTATCTCAAAATAGCTCATTCCAGTTTGGACCATTAAGGATGCTAATTCTGCATCGAGATTATCTGCTCGAATATATGCAGCCCAGTGCATGTTAACCATTCCCTCTCTATGAATTGCTTTGAGAAGTTCTTTGGCATCTTCTATATAGCGTCGTGCTGGAATGAATTGAGCATCTGTGAACCAGATGTTGCGGACACCTAGTTGGTATAACTGCCTAATTTCTTTAATGACTTCTTCTACAGGATTGACCCTAACTTTCTTACCTTCAACAACTGTGTAAACGCAATAACAACAATTATGCGGGCACCCACGCTTTGTTTGTACTCCGATATAGAAATCCCCTCCTTCAAGATACCAATGGAATTGTGACCAGATTGAAGCAATATATTGGTAATCGCATGCCGTTTTAATGGAGCTTGTAGGTTGCTCATGTATTAGTCCGCTTCTAGGGTTTTGACCAACTACAAAACACCTTTCTTGATCTATAGAGTGACCTAACAGTAATTTTTCTAATAACGGTTCCCCTTCGCCGATTGAAATTATTGTTCCTTTTGGCAGAGACCTCCCAAGTTGTTCGTAAAAAACACTGACTGCTCCTCCTCCAATTAAGACCTGAGCATCTTTTTTATAAATTTTTGCTTGTTTTAGCCCTTTGTTAATTAAACGTTGATTTCTCCATAGTTCACCGTAATGACTTTTCATTAATCGAATGCCACCAAATGCTCCTCGGAGTTTCCTTAATGGGTTTTTTGCATAAAAAGCTTCAAAAGAATGTTGTAGTGGGTTTCCTCCGCGGCCATCAACTGGAGCATATATTTGGATATCCCTCCAGGAAAAAACCAATAATGAAGGCTGGAAAACCTTGATATGAGATATCAAAACTCGTTCCACATCAATCACAGGTAGTGCTGCAAGATCAAGGATCTTTATAGGTAATTGTGGGAAGCATTTGTGCAGATGATCAGCTAAATAGATTGGACCAATAGGAAATATTGGATTACATGGCAGCCTAATTATTAAAACTTTTGCATCGTCCAAGACAGATGGGACAATCTTTGCCTGATTGGATTTATTGGATTGCTTTAGACTCATGTGACAATGTTACTAATGTTCCAATTGCTTCATTAGAAGATGTCTGCTGCTAGCAGAATATCAGGATTTTCTTAGTCTAATAGCTTGCCTGTTCTGATTCTAAGATTCAGTATCTACTTAGGGTAAAAGAAGTATAGGACTGACTTGTGAAGTTTATATATTTGCTTTAGTTGTTTGCCGGACCCTGT
>QCHT01000026.1 GCA_003279445.1 Prochlorococcus sp. AG-402-G10 | reverse complement strand
ATAAGTCTCTTTTAGTCAGAATGTTATGGCTTGAGTCATGACCTTTTCCTTAAGTAATTAATTAATGCCACTTATTCCCCTGTTGCCAATATTTCACAGATTGAACCGCGAACATTTTGCTAGTTCCTTGGTCAAAGAATCAAAACCGATTGTTTCTGTCAAATGGAGTGATGGACGGTTGAGAAACACAGCTGGTTTCTATCGCCATGGCAGAAAGCGAGGGGGGGAAAGAGTATGTGAGATTGTTTTGTCCAGTCGAGTTTTAGAAAACCTTCCCCAAAGTGCAGTAGAAAGCACACTTTGTCACGAGATGATTCATGCTTGGATTGATCTTGTCTTAAAAATTCCAGAAAGTCATGGACCAAACTTCCATGCTCGTATGAAATCAATAAATGCTTCTCAATCGCAGTTCCAAGTCAGCGTTAGGCATCAATTCCCACTTCCTGTAAAACCCCCGAGATGGTGGGGCATCTGCCCTTCGTGCGGCTTAAGATTGCCTTATAAGCGGCTGGCTAAAGGCGTGGCTTGTAAGCGCTGTTGCGATACTTTGTATGGGGGTAAATGGCATTCAAATTGTGTTTTGATTTATGAACCTGTTATAAATGAAACTTGATGATCGAATTCCTCTTAGATCATCCTCTTCTTTGAGTTTTTAATCTTTTCTAATTATGAATAGAAGTGGTTATCAAAATCAAGGTTCACCTCGTTCTCGTGACTCTATAGAGCGTCGAATGGATAAATGGGTGAAAACAGGACGACAGTTGGTTGATGGTGTTTCTGGTAATAGACCTGGAAAACGTTTAAATCAGAATCGCTCTGGATTTGAAGATATGAGTCGTTGGGTTGGAAAAAAAATAGATTGGTTTTTTGAAGATGAAGATGATTGGTCAAATCCTTTAGGATCTGAAATGTTGTATATGGAGGATGACATTTCAACAAAAAAGAGACCTTTAACCGCAATATCCTTGCGAGGCCCTAAGGCTATTTCAGCGGCACCTAGTAGAGAAAACTTTGATTCTGATATTTCAGAAGAATGGCCCGAACAATCGACTTTTAAAGTTGAGAGATGGAAGCGAGGGTATGAGCAGAAATCCAATTTCAATGAAACGAACAATTCTTCTCATACAACGAAATTATCAGATATTAAGCTTCGGCCTTTACCTAGATCTAGTAGAAGGAGAAATGCATGAGCTCTACTCATTGAGTTGGTTACGCAGTGAATTCCCCAGCCAAATTTCAAGCGTTGGGTTAAATACTTCTCTGATAACAGTTAATTCCCTTTGATGTCTGAAAAATCGATAATGCCTGCTCCAGAAAGGACCTTGATGTTGAAACTTAGCTTCTAACCAGTCGGATTTCACCAATGCAAGTCCATCAACTTCACGAAATAGTTCGGAACGACCTTGTGTAAGACTTTGCCAAATTGGTTGATTCTTGTTTTTCATATGATGTTCTGCCTCTTTTTTGTTCCACCAACTTTCTGCCCAAGCAAGTGTTTGAGAACCACATTGAAGCCAGACTTGCCTTCTTAATAAAGGAGGCTCAAGTTCGTTGATTTCTTTAGGTGCCTTTTTGTCTGGATGAAGATCTAAATCCATTCCAATTAATTCTATTTTCACGTCTTCACCAGTTAATAAGCTTAGATGCCTTGTTGGACTACCATCTCCAAGCAACATTAGCTGCCAGGCTCCTGAAAGCTTGATAGGGACTTTTCCAGATAACACTGATTTTGTTAGTGCTTCCCAAACTGGCTGAGGAGATGTAAATAGTTTTCTGTTCAGAGATAACCTCCTTTTTTAGAACTCTTCGTTGTTATATCAGAAGCCTGAGGAATATTTTTACGATTTTGAATTTTTAGCCATACCAGTAATGCAGTTAAATCTGCTTTACTTACCCCTGGGACCTGTGCAGCTTCTCCTAAAGTGGATGGCCTAGTTTTATTCAGTTTCTCTCGTGATTCTTGAGATAAAGTTTTAATCGTTGTGTAATCCAATTCACGTGATAAAACTCTTTTGTTTTGCCTTTTCAATTGTTCTATTTGGGCATTTTGTCTTTCCAAGTAGCCACTATATTTAATGTCAATCTCTACCCCTTCTACAACGTCTAAGCCAAGGTCATTGCTCACTATTTTATATCTAACTAAATTAGACATATGTATTCCTGGACGACGAAGTAAATTCGCAATTGTTATAGAACCTTTAATTGGAGCACCACTTTCCTTGGCTAATTCGATAGCAATTGGCTCGCTCTCTTTAATTCGTTCCTGCTCCAATCGATGCTTTTCTTGGTTCAGTGCTTCTTGCTTGGATTGAAAGATCTTCCAACGTCGTGTATCTATGAGGCCAAGTTCATAACCTAGTGGAGTGAGTCGCCGGTCAGCATTGTCACCTCTAAGCACAAGTCGATATTCACTTCTACTTGTTAAAACCCTATAAGGTTCTCTTAGGTCTTGTCTTACAAGATCGTCAATCATTGTGCCAATATAACTTTCTTCTCTGTGAAATTGAATGGGCTCTTTATTGTCTATTAGTCTTGCAGCATTTATTCCTGCAACAAGTCCTTGAGCAGCAGCTTCTTCGTAACCTGTTGTTCCATTGAGTTGACCTGCACTGAAGAGACCTCGTATTTTTTTTGTTTCCAGTGAAGGTAAAAGCTGTGTCGCTGGTAAGTAATCATATTCGACAGCATAAGCTGGACGAAGCATGACACAATTTTCAAGACCTGGAAGAGTCCTGAGTAATTGCAATTGCATACTTTCAGGAAGACCTGTTGAAAAGCCCTGCACATATATTTCTGGGGTATCTCTACCTTCTGGCTCTAAGAAAATTTGATGTGACTCTTTGTCTGCAAATCGAACGATTTTATCTTCGATTGAAGGGCAGTATCGTGGACCCTTGCTGTTGATAAATCCACCATATATAGGCGTAAGGTGGAGATTATCTTTTATTAGTTGATGTGTTTCGCTTGTGGTACGTGTTATGTGACAACACATTTGCTCCCCACTGTTCCATGCGGAAGGATCAAAAGAAAAGAACCTATCGGCAGCATCGCTTGGTTGTTTTTCGAGCGAGTCGAGATTAATACTGTTTCGGTCTATTCTTGCAGGTGTTCCTGTTTTAAGTCTATTAGTTTCAAAACCAAGTCCTTCAAGTGCTTTAGTCAGTCCTTGAGCAGCTTGTTCTCCAGCCCGCCCAGCCTCCATGGATTGATTGCCTATCCATATTTGTCCTCGCAGAAATGTGCCTGTAGTTAGAATGACTGCTTTAGCGAAATAAACACTTCCAAAATAAGTTTGTATTCCCTTGATTTGGCTGACGGCGCTTTCTCTACATACTTCTGTGTCTTTTCTTTTAAAATCATTTTTTTCGATTTCTAGACCTGTCACCATTGCTTCTCGAAGGGTTAGGTTTTCTGTATTTTGAAGAATTTGTAGCATTTGTCTTGCATAAAGCCTTTTATCTGTTTGTGCTCTTAGGGCCCAAACAGCTGGACCTCGACTTCTATTTAATATTCGTTTCTGTAATGCTGTTGCATCTGCTAGTCGACCAATGACTCCGCCTAATGCATCTACTTCATGTACTAGTTGACTTTTGGCTGGTCCCCCAACGGCAGGGTTACATGGCTGCCAAGCAATTCGATCAAGATTAAGTGTGAATAGTGCTGTTGAAAGTCCCAGCTTGGCAGTAGTTATAGCAGCTTCGCAACCAGCATGACCTCCTCCAACAACAATTACGTCAAATCTTTCTTTGGAATTGGATGAATTATTCATTTTAGAGATGCTTGCATCGACTTATCAAAATATTTCTCTTATTAGGTTGCAAGATTTCTGAATCTTGTGAATTCTGGTTCAAATAGCAACTTAACTGTTCCGACCGGACCATTTCTGTGCTTTGTAACGATCACTTCTGTGATGCCTTTGTCTGGAGTCTCAGCATTGTAATACTCGTCTCTATAAATCATTAGGACTAAATCTGCATCTTGTTCGATTGATCCTGATTCCCGTAAGTCACTAAGCATTGGTCGTTTATTAGTTCGAGACTCAACACCACGACTTAATTGAGAGAGTGCAATGACCGGTACTTTTAATTCTCGCGCCATTGCTTTTAATGCCCTAGTGATTCTTGATATTTCTTGTACTCTGTTATCAGGAGTAGACCCTTCCATAAGCTGTAAGTAGTCAATAACAATTAGACCAAGCTCTGTCCCTTGCTCAGCAATTAGTCGACGACATAGAGAGCGCATTTCTAATACACCTAAATTAGGTTTGTCATCTATAAAAATCGGCAATTGGCCTAGAGTATTAATTCCTTGCCCTAGGAGAGGCCACTCTTCTTGACTTAAGCGACCTGTACGTAGCCTGCCACTCTCAATTCCCACTTCCATGGAAAGAAGACGATAGGTTAGTTGTTCTTTACTCATCTCTAGGCTGAATACACAGACTGGAAGGTCATGGAGTTGAGCAACATTTTTTGCAAGATTTAGAACAATAGATGTTTTCCCCATTGCTGGTCTGCCTGCAACAATTATTAAATCACTACGTTGCAGACCTTGAGTCATTGCATCAAGATCATAGAAATTAACTGGTATGCCTGCTACTGATGTACCTAATGAGCGACTTTCAATTTCATTGAATGTAGAGGTGAGGATTTCAGATGTAGGTATTAGCCCTTGTGAGGGTTTTTCTTGACTAATAGAGAAGATTTTTTGTTCAGCTTTGTCTAAGAGTTCGTCCATTGGCATGTTTTGATCAAAGCTAAGTTTGATAACTTCATTGCCTGAACGAATAAGTTGCCTACGGAGGAATTTATCTGTAATTAATTTTGCAACTTGTTCTATAGATGCAGTGGAAGAGATTTTTTCTACAAGTTCTACTAATCGATTATTCCCTCCAATTGCCTCAAGCTCTCCAGTATCAGCTAGCCAAGCGCTCATTGCCGTCAAATCAGTTGGCTTGCCTTGGCTATGCAGCATTAATGCAGTTTTAAAGATTTGGCGATGGGCATTTAAGTAAAAAGCTTCTGGCTGAACCAAATCTCCGATTCTACTGATTGCATCAGGATCTAATAAAATTCCTCCTATTACTGCTTCTTCCGCTTCAAGGTTTTGCGGTGGGATTAGATCTGGTTGATTTTCAAAATCTCTTAAAGCTGATTTTTCATACTTTTTATTAGGTATTGATTGATTGCTACCTTGGTTTTGGTTATTAGGTAAAGGAATATTAACCATGAAATTATGAATTAGCGTAGAAAAAGACTCGGGATGGAAAGTTCAAGCTTGCAACTAAAGCTCAGTTACCAACTACTTCAAGGTTGATTTCTGCCGTTACTTCACTGTGAAGTTTGATCTGCACTTTGTACTTTCCAGTGCCATGAATTTCTGGAACTATTATGTGTCTACGATCAATTTCTTTTTGGGTTGCGAGTTGAATAGCTTCTGCTACATCCCCATTGGTTACGGTTCCAAAAAGCACCCCATCTTCTCCTGTTTGCTTTTTAATGCTAAAGCGACCTATTGTTTTTAGAGCTGTTTCAAAATCAAGCGCCTTTTGTTTTTCAGCTGCTTCAAGAGCTGCTTTTTTGGCTAAACGATGTTCTACTTGTTTTAGTACAGCAGGCGTTACTGTCAAAGCTTTTCCATGTGAAAGAAGGAAATTGCGAGCATAGCCAGGGGCCACTTCGACAACATCACCATCTTTCCCAAGACTAAGAACATCTTCTTTAAGAACCACTTTTACTCTTTTCGCCATCGTTTTAGTTTTTAAGTAGGAAGGTTGGGATTAACTAAGTTGAATCTTGGTTAATAACTTTAGTATTAATCTTAAGGCTTCATCGGCAGCCGTATTTTTTTAGCTAGGCCTAATGCATTTAGTAGTCTGATATGTTGCCAAGTTAAGTCTATTTGACCTTTGAAAAGTCCTTGTCTAGCAGAGCTTGGATAAGCGTGATGATTGTTGTGCCACCCCTCTCCAAAGGTCAGTGCGGCTACCCACCAATTATTTTTTGATCCATCGCCACTATCGAAAGCAACATTACCCCAGCAGTGTGTAGCAGAATTTACAAGCCAAGTTATGTGATAAACAACAACCAGTCGAAATGGAATTCCCCAAAGAACCATTGACCAACCACCTGTTTCAGTGCCACTACCAATCCAAAAAAGTAATGCTCCTAAAGGGATTTGTAATAAAAGGAAGTTTTTATTTAGAAATCTATAGTAAGGATCTTGAATTAAATCTCCGCTGAAATTAGGCACAGTTTTTAAGGCTGGTATTGGTTCAAACATCCAGCCCATATGACTCCACCAGAAACCTTTTTTACTATTGTGATGATCAGCATCGGTATCTGAAAATGTGTGATGGTGTCTATGAAGTCCTACCCAGTCAATTGGACCATGTTGGCAACTTAAGGCGCCGCATGTAGCAAAGAATCTTTCTAGCCAGTGAGGCACTTTAAATGCACGGTGAGATAAGAGCCTGTGATATCCAAGAGTTACGCCTAAGCAGGCAGTTACCCAATAAAGTATTAATAAAGCAGCTAAATTTTGAAAACTCCAAAATTTTGGGAGCAGAGCAAATATTGTTAAGAGGTGGATTGCACTCATAAAACCTACAGTCCCCCAGCGTCTTTTAAATTTCTGGGGATACCTCAAACCTTTTTTAGTTTTTACTTGAAGTTTTTCTGACGCAGCCAGTGCTTTATCTGCAGATACTGGCCTTCTTAACGGAGCCGTTGTTTCAATCACACTGGACACCAAATTGACCTTACTAACAATAGCCTACTATAGTACTTGATAAGAATCTTGATCAAGGCTCAGGTTTGATCTTTTGTATGATTTAGTCATGAGTCTTGCTTTCCGCGATCGATTAATAAAGGGCAGGAGATCAATGGCCCATCTTATTCATGTGTGGCATGAAAGAAATGGTTGGTCCCACAAAGTTTTACCCGCACTTTCTGAATGTCTAGAATTGGGAAGGGTTCACAACTCTCAGATTTCGAATCTTCGTAATGGAAAGCTTGCGTCTCCAGGCCCAGAAGTTTTTCTTGCCTTGTCTCAGGCTAATCACGTTCTGTATCAAGGTGTTGAGTTGATAAGGGATCGTCTTGAGAGTGAGCATCCTGAATTGTTGAAGGTTTTATTGGAATCTGCTATTCCTATTGTTGGAGATGATAAGCAGCCGCTTTCAGCTGGTGGCTTGTTTGAGATATTTATTGGATTAACCCCTTTACCTTCATTTTTTGATTGGTTTATTGAGGAAGATGAAGCCGAGAAAATTAGCTCTGCTTTGGCTGATCATTTTTGTAATAGAAGGCCTTGGCGACAATGTAGAGAAAAAGTTATGGCAGCATATCCCGTAAAGAAAGTTGATCGAAGAAATAGATTTGCAGCAGTTATGGCAGGGTTACGCGATTACACCGCTGAAGAGTTGGATGGAGAACTATTGGATTTATTTTCTACACATCAGAAAATTTCGGTATCCACTTTTCAAAGTGTAGATCTTTTCTTAGAGAGCTTAAGATCTAGAGTTTCTTTGTCTGAAGAAACGGAACAACCTTCATCATTGTGAGAATTCAAAGTAATAACTTTTCAATAGATGATTCGGTTTATAAGCAAGCTTTTTCTTTTGTTAACCGTGTAGAAGAAGGCTTACAGGAAATAATTGAAAGAAGGACGAATGGTGTTGTACCAAGACTTCAAAAAGTTTTAAAAGCTTTCTCTGATGAAGGTTTGGGAATGCATCATTTTCAATCTATTGATGGTTATGGGCATGGAGACTTAGGTAAGGAGTTAATAGATAAAGTATTTGCGAATATATGTGGCTGTGAGAAGGCTGCAGTGCGAATGCAGTTTGTAAGTGGAACGCATGCAATATGCGCTGCACTTTTTGGAGTTCTTAGACCAGGTGAGAATTTATTATCCGTAACAGGGACGCCCTATGACACGCTTGAAGAAGTTATTGGTTTAAGAGGAAAAGGACAAGGTTCTTTGTTAGATTTTAATATAAAATATAATCAGACATCTATTTTTAACAACGGAAATATTGATTTTAATAGTTTAGAAAAAGCATTAAGAAGTCCTCAACAGATGGCTTTTATTCAAAGAAGTTGTGGCTATTCGTGGAGACCCTCACTATCTATTGAAAATATAAGAGATATCTGCAAGTTGATTCATGACATTCAACCTGAATGTATATGCTTTGTTGATAACTGTTATGGAGAATTTGTTGAAGAAAGTGAACCTACCGAGGTGGGCGCAGATTTAATAGCAGGATCATTAATTAAGAACCCTGGTGGAACAATAGTGCCTACTGGTGGATACATAGCTGGAAAGTCTTCATTGGTAGATCTGGCTTGTTGTCGCTTAACAGCTCCAGGGATAGGCAGTCAGGCAGGTAGTGGATTTAATCTACATAGATTGATTTTACAAGGTTTATTTTTATCACCTCAAATGGTTTCAGAATCATTAATTGGTGCAGAAATTATTTCTGGAGTATTTCACGAACTTGGTTTTCAAGTTAAACCATTACCTGGTGAATTACGTGGTGATTTAATTCAAGCTATTTGTTTTGGCAATGTTGATGCCCTGAAAATAGTTTGTAGATCTTTTCAGAGTTCTTCTCCAGTAAATTCTTATTTGCGTCCTGTACCGGCAGAAATGCCTGGTTATGAATCAGATTTGATTATGGCTGGAGGAACCTTTATTGATGGAAGCACCAGTGAATTTTCTGCTGATGCACCACTGCGTCCCCCCTACAATCTTTTTGTGCAGGGTGGTACCCATCGCGCACATATAAAAATTGCAATTACACATGCTCTTATTGCACTGGCCAAAGAAGAAATTGTAAAGTTGCCAACAAGGTAGTGCTTATTTTTGCTTTTAAATAAATGGCTTTTGATTTCCCGGAAAAGTTTTTTTTTGCGGATACCCATGA
>QCHT01000025.1 GCA_003279445.1 Prochlorococcus sp. AG-402-G10 | reverse complement strand
TTAATGCTCTTCGTACCTGTTATGGGTATGTGGTGTGCTGCTATAGGTATCGTTGGACTAGCTCTAAACCTTAGGGCTTATGACTTCGTTAGCCAAGAAATCAGAGCAGCTGAAGACCCTGAGTTTGAAACTTTCTATACCAAAAACATACTTTTGAATGAAGGTATGAGAGCCTGGATGTCTTCTGTGGACCAGCCACACGAAAATTTTGTATTCCCTGAGGAGGTACTCCCACGTGGAAACGCCCTTTAATAGTCTTCTAAAAGCTCCTAATCAGAGTATTGATGAAACAGGATATGCCTGGTATGCAGGTAATGCTCGTTTAATCAATTTATCTGGAAAATTATTAGGAGCTCATATTGCTCACACAGGACTAATGGTGTTCTGGGCAGGAGCAATGATGCTATACGAGGTGAGTCATTTCACCTTTGATAAGCCAATGTGGGAGCAAGGCTTAATTCTTCTTCCTCACGTTGCAATGTTTGGCTATGGCATAGGTCCTGGTGGAGAAGTTGTCGACATCATGCCTTACTTCCAAGCAGGTGTGGTTCATCTAGTTTCTTCTGCAATTCTTGGATTTGGTGGTATTTATCACTCTCTAGCCGGACCTGACAAACTAGAAGAGGAATTCCCATTCTTCTCGACAGATTGGAGAGATAAAGATCAAATGACAACCATTCTTGGTCGTCATTTATGCGTCCTTGGATTAGGTTCATTAGCTTTTGCAATTAACTGGCAGTTCCTTGGTGGTCTTTATGACACATGGGCTCCAGGTGGTGGCGAGGTTCGCTTAATCACTCCAACAACAGATCCTGGAATTATCTTTGGATATCTTTTCCAAACCCCTTGGGGTGGTGGTGGAAATATGGTTGGTGTTAACTCTGTCGAAGACATTGTTGGCGGACACTATTACCTAGGAATCATTGAACTCTTAGGTGGCCACTTCCATATGCAAACAAAGCCATTTGGCTGGGCACGTAGGGCATTTATTTGGAATGGAGAAGCATTACTTAGTTATGCACTAGGTGGTTTATGTGTAGCAAGCTTCTATGCATCTACCTTTGTTTGGTTTAACAACACAGCTTATCCATCTGAGTTCTATGGACCAACCAATGCTGAAGCCTCTCAGGCACAAAGTTTCACATTCCTCGTTAGAGACCAAAGGATAGGAGCAAATGTTGGCACCACTATGGGTCCTACAGGTTTAGGAAAATACCTAATGAGATCTCCTACTGGAGAAATCATCTTTGGTGGCGAAACAATGCGTTTCTGGGATTTCCGGGGCCCTTGGCTTGAACCGCTAAGAGGAGAAAATGGATTAAGTCTAGACAAGATCCAAAACGATATTCAGCCTTGGCAAGTTCGTAGAGCAGCTGAATATATGACTCATGCACCAAATGCTTCTATTAACTCTGTTGGTGGAATCATTACTGAGCCAAATGCTGTTAACTTCGTTAACCTGCGCCAATGGCTTGCATCAGCTCATTTCTTCCTAGGCTGGTTTACCTTTATTGGCCATCTTTGGCATGCTGGTAGAGCAAGAGCAGCAGCAGGTGGATTTGAGAAAGGTATTGATAGAAAAACTGAGCCAGCACTTTCTATGGCTGACTTAGATTAATCAATCATCTTTGATTAAAAAAGCTCCCTTTAATTGGGAGCTTTTTTTTGTCTCAAAAGATTCCAGGTATTGAACAATCTTTTAGAACAATGATAGTGAAGCTTTAACTAAAGCTTTCCTAAGCCAAGGGAGACTAAGACCTACAACATTGCTGTAACATCCATCAATAGTTTCTACAAAAAAAGCTCCCTTCCCTTCTATAGCAAAGCCACCCGCACAATTCATTGGTTCATCAGTGTCAACATAAGCTGCTATTTCAGGAGCTTCTAATTTTGCAAAATGAACTTTAGTGCTTATGACCTCACTAATTATTCCACTAAAATATCTATTTCTAAAATCGTTGTGGCCAATATGATTCCTATACATTAAAGAATGTCCAGTATGGAGCTCACCAGACTGTGAGGACATCCTTCTCCACCTATTGAAAGCTTCTTCTTTGCTACGAGGTTTTCCAAAAATTTCACCTTTAAATTCAAACAAAGAATCACACCCTAAAACAGCTTCAACCTTATTATTAGAGTTACATTCCTCACTCTTCGATAAAATCTTCAATACAACAGCTTCAGCTTTTTTATAAGAAAGCTTCTTAACTAAACTCTTTGCATCTCTATCTATGATTTTATCCTCATCAAAGTTACTTACAATTACTTCAAATTCAATTCCTGAGCGCTGAAGTAACTCTTTTCTACCTTTTGATCTAGAGGCAAGTATCAACACAAGATTCAATCAAATGGACCTTATAGATAAGCATATTATTAGTAGAAGTACTAGTGCAATAAGATGCCTTCCTCTTAACTCAGATTTTTATAAAGACATTCAAATATCTGGATTATCAGCAGAACAGGTTTTTAATCTGAGGGGAAGGTACATTTCAAAAAAAATTTTTAAATTGAAAAATGCTCAAGAGGTCGAGATTCACTTCCTTTGGCTAATAAAAATTGGTGTTCTAAGAAGAGAAGTTGATGGGCAAGGTTTAACTTCTAAAGTCCGTCTAACACCTCTAGGAAGACTTGTCTTAGAAAATGATCAAAATCTTCCTAATCAAAAAGCCTCATTCTTTGAATTAGTTAAACACTCGCTTTATAGATTTTTCCTTCTTCCGTGAACCCACAAACATCAAAGTCTAATACTCTAATGATCCTTGGGACTTGTAGTGGAGCAGGTAAATCCCTAATAACCACAGCTATTTGTAGATACCTTTACCGGAAAGGAGAAAACCCTATACCATTTAAAGGTCAAAACATGAGCAACAATGCCTGGGTAGATAAAAACAACGGTGAGATGGCATATTCTCAGGCTGTTCAAGCCTGGGCTGCAGGCGCAGAACCTATTTCTGCAATGAACCCAGTTTTGTTAAAGCCTCAAGGAGATTGCACTAGTGAAGTAATTCATCTGGGTAAAAGTGTCGGAATCTCAAAAGCGGCAACATATTATGAAGAGTGGTTCGTATCAGGGTGGAGCGCAATTAAGCATGGTTTAACAGAACTCAACTCTATCAATAATTTCACTCGGTTCGTTCTTGAGGGTGCTGGAAGTCCAGTTGAAGTAAACCTGCAGTATAGAGATCTAACAAATCTAAGATTGGCAAACCACTTAAAGGCAAACTGCGTTCTAGTTGCAGATATTGAAAGAGGAGGTGTCTTTGCTCAAATAATAGGGACACTTGCTCTTCTTAAGCCAAATGAAAGAGATCTAATAAAAGGGATAATTATAAATAGATTTCGCGGAGACATTGCTTTATTTGATGAAGGACGCAAATGGATTGAGAATGAAACGAAAAAACCTGTTTTAGGTATCATGCCTTGGTTAAATGAAATTTTCCCCCCAGAAGACTCATTGGATTTATTAGAGAGGAAAAGCATGAAGTCCAATACTGAAATTAAGATTGTGGTAATAAGGCTTCCATCTTTAAGCAACTTCTCTGATTTAGACCCCCTTGAAGCCGAGCCTTCAGTTCAATTGATCTGGATTGCTCCAGGCGAGCAGTTAGGTAATCCCAATGCAGTTATCATTCCTGGAAGCAAGCAAACTTTGAAAGACTTAGAGAAACTTAAGGCAAGTGGACTTGCTGAACAAATAAAAGCTTTTGCAGCTTCCGGAGGAATTGTCTTTGGAATATGCGGAGGTCTTCAAATGCTTGGGAACGAACTCGAAGACCCATTAGGACTTGAGAATTCTTTAGAAGAAAAATTAAATTATAAATTCTCTGGACTCAGGCTCCTATCAATAAAAACTAGTTTCGAACGTAAGAAAACTTTGTCTAGGAGAAATGTAATTGCTCTATGGCCTAAGAAATCAGAGGTTTCAGGGTTTGAATTACATCACGGAAAAAGTTTGCTAAGTAAGTCTTTAGAGAATGACCTTATGCCTCTTCCAATGTTTAATACGCCTGAGTTAGGGTGGATTAGTGCTAAAAAAAGTCATTTAAATGTAGCAGGATCTTATTTACATGGAATCTTTGAGAATGGAGAATGGAGAAGATTGTGGCTAAACGAAGTAAGGAGGAGTTCAAAGCTCAAGGACTTGCCAATTATTAACTACAATCACAGCGACAAAAGAGAAGAAATCATTGAACGATTAACAGATGTTCTCGAAGAAAATATTAATTTAACACCACTACTTAGCAAATAAATATTTTACGATGAAAGTAAATTGGCCAAATGGTAATAGCACAAATGTAACTGTTGGCGGAGATTGGTTAGAAGAAGCTAAAAAAGCAGGTATTTATATCCCAACAGGATGTCTAAATGGCAGCTGTGGTGCATGCGAAATTGAAGTTAATGGTGAAGTTATTCGAGCTTGTGTTAATACAATTAAAGATTCAAAGAAAAGTGAGATTGAGGTCAAATTCTTTTATGATCCATATTGGTAAAAGCTTCTTAATTACTTCATACTGATATATAAAATAAATAGTCATTTCTTTTCATAACTATAAAGCTAAATAATTTTAATCTTCTACCACATATCTTCTGACATAGAATCTTTTTCATTTCTCCGCTTTTCCAATAAATTCTTTCTTTTCTCTAATTCTTCTTCTTCAGGCGTTAAGAGATCTACTTGATTTCCTTTTCTAACAATAAGAATCTTATCTTGGAAATCATCCTTAAAATATTCCTTCATCTCTAACCAAGCCTCTTTCTCCTCCTGATTGCCAACAGTACCTTTGATTTGATCTTCAATTGAAATCCTAAAGAAATTCCTCAGATCATCTTCCGACATATTTTTCGAGCGACTTTCCACATATATATCCTTTAATTTATCTAATTCCAAATCATTTAAATCCTTGAAATTAATTTCTTCGTTAGACACTATTCTTTAGTGATATTTTTAATTTAAAGATAATACTACTTCAGAATGAGGGAAATGCCAGGTAGGGCTTTGAGCTAATATATAGCTCAAAGTAAATACAATAGATTAATCTTATGGCGATCAACTACAAACCTAGACCTAAGAGGCCTTTACAGAATTTGTCCTGTGTTACTTTTAGGATAAATTCATACGAAATATTAAAAATAATAAAGGGCAACCCTTCAATTTCCAAAAAAAGGAGCTTCTTTTAATCCAAGATCTTTTTAAAGCATTGAGTTAATGGTTTAAAAAGGTTGAGCTCCATTTAGAAGATATCTTAAATAATTCCACAGTCATCGCAGAGGTACCTATAGCTGCATCAAAACCAATCATGACTGCCCAGCTATTAAACTTTTCTGTTTGAAGTTCATTAATTATTTTGAATATGAAAAAATATAAATCATCTATAAAATAGAAAGGCTCTTAAGGAATAGAAACCATTCAGTTGAAATTTAAAGAGATGTTAGCAAGGGAGATCTATTAAAAAGTACTTATTTTCTTAACAAATAAGCCAGATAGAGCGAGGCGGGGAGTTTCGAGAAAACTTCTAAACTAAAGTTAGAGTATATAGCATTTAATATAGGTAAGCTAATAATCTCCCTAAAGGTTAAGATTGTATCTTCATACTAATATTACATATAGTCATGATATGGAAGACTAATTTTAAGAAGTTAAAAATGTCGAAAAGATTTATTTAAAATGTCCTCAAGCCAATCGAATAAATAGGTGTTTCAATAATTCCCCTGGAATTCTTAAACAGCATTTTTACTCTAGTTTTTATAATAAAAAAAAAGTAAGCTTAGCTTAGTTATATAAATTTTCAACATGAGTTATCCAGTAACTCAGATTTACCAAATAGGTATTGTTTTATTATGTTTTTTAGCTGGTAGCATAATGTATGCATACATTAGAAAAGTAAACTTCAGCAAGCTTTTCGAATCTTTAACAAAGGGTAAACCGTGAACTTCCCTCGAAAATAATTATATTTTCATATAACTAAAGACATTCTTGTTATAGGTTAATAAGTGACATTATAAACAAAAGAGAATATGCTATAAACAAATATAGCGACGGTTATTATCTTCTAGACTAGAAACCATGAAAAGAACTCAGTTAAATATTACCGTTGACCCCAAGCTCTTAGAAGCTTTAAAACGAGAGTCCATAAAATCAGGCAAGACTTTGTCTAATAAAGTCTCTGAAATAATAAACCAGTTTCTTTCTAAGCAAAAAGATAGCAGTTCAGTGAGTCGTCTTGAACAACTTGAAAGAAAGGTACTAGTGCTAGAAAGAAAGGTCTCAGATCTTTCAATAGAGAAGCAAAAAGTAACTCCTTTTACTGAGGCTGAATCTAAGAATTGCTCTGAATTCATGAGAGAAATCTTTATTCAAAAAATCAATAAAGAAAAAAATATTACTAAAAGAAAAGCTTTTAATGAATTGGTTAAGCAGGTTGAATGTTTTCATCAATGGAATAAATTTTACACTCTGAGGCTTAAGGAAGTTTTATTTGTAGATGATTACGATCCATTCTCAGCTCAGGAACTTAACAACTTAACTATTGGGAAAGAGTGTCCATGCCCTATACGCACTGGCTTAATTAATTGGATAGAGGGAAGTAAGGAAGGTCAATGCTCTTGCTCCAATCTTAACTTCCCATCCCAACAAGAAATTTGTGAGAATGGATCTATTTTAGTAGAAAGTATAATTTGAAGGTTAACAAATAGAGAGCAAGCTAATGTGAGGAATCCCTTGGTGCCGCTATTGGAGGTTTTCTTGGCAACCGTTGATCAAGAGGAAGATCAAAGGGATTAGCAACCTCAACTGGCGCTGCAATAGGAAGCTCTTCTTCAAGCGACTGTTAAATTACAAATAAATAAGGAAACCAAAGCATTTTCATTAAATTATTTTGCATGAGACTCACCCTCATTTCGCAATAACAATAGTTCTTTATGCCAATAGACCTTGCTTGTAACATTAAGTTATCCATACCTTAAAAATCAACACTGAAAAACTAAATAGAAGTAATTAAAACTACGTATACTTGGGAATGCAAAACCTACAAAAATAAGTTCATATAGGGAACTAGACTAAAGCAACCTACAAGGCGTAGTTTTTGGCAATGAGAGCCATTGGTAACACAAGCTGTTGTATTTTCAAAAACCTACAGAAAGCTAAACTTGAATCCGTAAAAACCGTTGCTATAAATGACTGATGAACTTTCAGGACATTATTAAAGCATTGATTCAGCCTTGTTATAGCAGAGGTTTTAAACCTACATTTAAATGACTCAGCAATGTATCAACTGAACGTAAGTGCCTAAACCATTGACAAAATAGAATTATGCTTGAGAAGTTAAAATATTTATAGTAATATGTCTTTTTGGATTTAGTTGTGGAACAAAAGAGTCTTGAGAAATTTCTGGTTTATTTTATTGGAGCAGTAGCATTCTTTGTTGTATTTGTAGCTATTAAGCAGGTTGCATATACAAGCCTTCTGCCTGGAATATTTGGATCTTTAGGAGCAACATTTACTATTTGGCGTTTCACTAAAAGATCTAATAAAAACCCATTTGTGGAACTTTTTAACGTGTTTAAAGATGACTATGCTTTTGATAAATATGCTTTTCTTTCATTAGCTTCTTTGATCTTTGCAAGTGCTCAGGGGGCTTGCTTGGGAGCAGCATTAGGATCGTCTGTTGATTGGATTCACGCATTAGTTAATCAGCAAGGTAATGCTTCTATTTATCTATCTGCAATAGGTGTAAGCTTTATTTCTTTCATTGTTATACGAGTGTTATTAGAGATTTATTCTGTTTTCTTTAAAGCAGCTCTTGATATTAGAACTTACGTAAATAGAAAGTGATTTTCAGAAGAAAGATTTTCACGTGATCTCTGAACTTTCTTCTAAAAGAAGTCGTATGGATTTACCTATGCACCCTGTTGATACATCAACTTGTTTGGGATAATGGAGTATGCCGAATCTAAGGATGAAACAGGCTGTTGTGATTTCAAAATCCTAACTAATCCTAACCCAAAAATCGGCAAAACCCAGTCAGGAGAAGGCTATTGAACTTTCAGGACATAATCTCAAAGCTTAATCACTTTTGGAGCAACCAAGGCTGTATTTTGCTGCAACCCTATGACACTGAAAAGGGTGCAGGAACAATGAGTCCTCATACCGTCTTAAGAGCAATAGGTCCTGAGCCATGGGCTGTTGCATACGCTGAACCATGTCGCAGGCCAACAGATGGAAGGTATGGCGAGAATCCAAACAGGGCTCAACATTATTTCCAATATCAAGTCCTTATTAAGCCATCACCTGATAAAATCCAAGAAAAATATATTTCTTCTCTTGAAGCAATTGGAATCAAGCCTCAAGATCATGATATCCGTTTTGTAGAAGACAATTGGGAATCTCCAACCCTAGGTGCATGGGGGGTTGGTTGGGAAGTTTGGCTAGATGGGATGGAAGTAACACAATTTACTTATTTCCAACAATGTGGAGGCATTGATTGTCGACCAGTTTCAATAGAGATTACCTATGGTTTAGAAAGAATAGCTATGTACCTTCAAAAGGTAGAAAGTATTTGGGATTTACGATGGAATGAACTTTATAATTATGGTGATATTTGGCTACCTTTAGAAAAAGAAAATTGCCAATTTAATTTTGAAAGTTCCAACCCAGATACCTTAACTAACCTTTTTGATTTATACGAAGCAGAAGCAAAATCATTATTGGATAAAGAGCTGCCAGTGCCAGCATTAGACTTCGTCCTAAAATGCAGCCATTGCTTTAACCTTTTAGAAGCTAGAGGCGTGATATCAGTCACGGAGAGGACAGCAACAATTGCTCGCATTCGTAATCTTTCTCGGAAAGTTGCAGATCTTTGGCTTGTTAAAAGAAAGAAACTCGGTTTCCCACTTCTCCAAAAAAAATAAAATAATATCTTAATTACCGCCCTAAGTAACATTCTATACACAAGGATGTCTTGTTTTTGTCACTA
>QCHT01000024.1 GCA_003279445.1 Prochlorococcus sp. AG-402-G10 | reverse complement strand
TCTTATATAAAAAATCTAGATTTGTGTTTGCATCTGACGCTATAGGTTCTGAAGCTCGATTCGATGCCGTATTAGTTGGTGCTGGAATCATGAGCTCTACTTTGGCTTTATTTCTTCATGAATTGGACCCTGATATGCGAATCCTAATTATTGAGAGATTAGGAGCACCCGCATTAGAAAGCAGTGCTGCTGTTAATAATTCAGGTACAGGACATGCGGCTAATTGTGAATTCAATTACACGCCATCAAATCTAGATGGAAGCTTGAATATTTCCAAGGCATTAGCTATTAATTCTGCGTTTGAAAGAAGCTTGGAACTGTGGGCTTCGCTGTCTGAGCTAGGGAGGGTTTCGCCAGCCAATTTCTTACATAGATTGCCTCATATAAGCTTTGTTTGGGGTGAAACCAATATTGCATTCTTACGGCAACGCTACAGGAAGCTAAGTGGAAGAAATGCTTTTCAGAATATGGAATGGAGTGAAGAGGCTGAGGAAATCAGGGAATGGATTCCCCTCATTATGAATGGCCGGGACTCTGGCCAGAAAGTAGCAGCAACACGTGTTGCTCGAGGAACAGATATTGATTTTGGGACTTTAACTGTTGAATATTTAAAGGAATTGCAGCGTTCTGGAGCCGTAGAATTAAGATTGTCTACAGAAGTTGTCGATATTAATCGAGCCAATGGTAAGTCGTGGCGACTTTCTTTAGCCGGTAATAGAAATGAGCATTATGTGGAGACGCCATTTGTTTTCTTGGGAGCAGGTGGAGGAGCATTACCTTTATTACAGAGATCTGGTATCCCCGAAGGGAAGTCTTATGGAGGTTTTCCTGTTAGTGGGCAATGGTTAGCTTGCAATGATCCAAACCTTGCGCAAATGCATAATGCAAAGGTTTACGGTAAAAGCGCAATAGGTGCTCCCCCAATGTCAGTCCCACATTTGGATACGCGATGGATAAAAGGTAAGAGGTCTTTGTTATTTGGACCATTTGCAGGTTTTAATACTAAGTTTTTGAAGAATGGTTCAAAGTTAGATTTTTTCAGGAGTATCAAAGTGTTTAATGCTTTACCTTTAATACAAGCTGGATTTAAGAATACTGATTTAATTAATTATCTTCTTGGCCAGCTTCAACTTAACCATCCTGATCGAATTAATGTATTAAAGGAGTTCTTTCCCCAGGCCAATTCTGATGATTGGACATTATCAATTGCTGGACAGAGAGTACAGATTATTAAGATGACAAAAGATGGAGGAGCGCTGAAATTGGGGACGGAAGTGGTTGCCTCTTCAGATGGATCCCTGGCAGCCTTATTAGGTGCCTCTCCAGGTGCGAGCACAGCGGTATCAATTATGTTAGAAGTCTTACAAAGTTGCTGGAGCGAGAAAATGTCTACCGAGCTTTGGCAACAGAGATTAAGAAAACTCTTGCCAAGTTTTGGTAATGAGCTTGTCTCTGATGAAACCTTGTTGGATAAACTTCGACATCGGAGCAATTCTCTGCTTGGATTGAGATAAGTGATTAGTCAAGACTTTCTTAAACGGGATATTTCTTCCCTTATTCCACAAACTGACAGCGCAACCATTTTAGTGAAGTGAAATCAAATGACTGATGTACCCGTTTCAAGATTGAGAAATTTTTGCATAATTGCTCATATCGATCATGGCAAATCAACTTTGGCAGATCGACTTTTGCAGGAAACAGGAACTGTTTCTTCTAGAGATATGCAGGAGCAGTTTTTAGATAATATGGATCTTGAGAGAGAGCGGGGAATTACAATTAAACTCCAAGCTGCAAGAATGAATTACTCTGCAAGTGATGGTGAAACTTATGTTCTTAACCTAATTGATACGCCTGGTCATGTTGATTTCTCTTATGAAGTAAGCCGATCGTTGCAAGCATGTGAGGGGGCTTTGTTAGTTGTTGATGCAAGTCAAGGGGTTGAAGCTCAAACTTTGGCAAATGTTTATTTAGCCTTAGAAAATGATTTGGAGATTATTCCTGTTTTAAATAAAGTTGACCTTCCAGGATCTGACCCTGAACGGATTAAGAAAGAAATAGAATCAATTATTGGTTTAGATACGTCTAATGCTATTGAATGCTCTGCGAAAACAGGTGTAGGCATTGCAGATATTCTACAGGCTGTGGTTGATAAAATTCCACCGCCTCAAGACCGTGTATCTGAACCTACCCAAGCCTTAATTTTTGACTCTTACTATGATCCGTATCGAGGTGTTATTGTCTACTTCCGTGTGCTTACAGGAAGCATTTCAACCAGAGACAAAGTTCTTTTAATGGCTAGTAAAAAGAGCTATGAACTTGACGAAATTGGGATAATGGCTCCAGACCAAGTTAAAGTAGATGAATTACATGCAGGAGAAGTGGGTTACTTGGCAGCGTCTATTAAGGCAGTTTCAGATGCCCGTGTTGGCGACACCATCACATTGCTAAATCATCCAGCTGAAGAACCTTTGCCAGGTTATACAGAAGCAAAGCCTATGGTCTTTTGTGGCTTGTTCCCTATAGATGCAGATCAATATCCAGACTTAAGAGAAGCATTAGATAAGCTGCAACTTTCAGATGCTGCTTTGAAGTATGAGCCTGAAACAAGTAGTGCAATGGGCTTTGGTTTCCGTTGTGGATTCCTTGGCCTGCTTCATATGGAAATAGTTCAAGAAAGGTTAGAACGGGAATATGATCTTGAATTAATTGTTACGGCTCCATCTGTTATTTATCAGGTCAATATGATTGATGGAGAGATGCTTCTAATTGACAACCCAGCAACTTTGCCTGATCCACAGAAGCGTGAATCGATAGAAGAACCATATGTTCGTATTGAGATCTATGCACCTAATGACTATAACGGGACATTGATGGGTTTATGCCAAGATCGACGAGGTGACTTTGTTGATATGAAATTCATAACCACTGACCGAGTTACTCTTATTTATGAGATTCCCTTAGCGGAGGTTGTTACAGATTTCTTTGATCAAATGAAGAGTCGTACTAAAGGATATGCTTCTATGGAATACCATTTAATTGGTTATCGGAAGAATGATCTTGTACGACTCGACGTATTAATTAATGCAGAACGAGCTGACCCCTTAACAACGATTGTTCATCGGGATAAAGCTTATAGCGTAGGAAGAGGGTTGGTAGAAAAACTAAAGGAGCTAATCCCAAAACAGCAATTTAAAATTCCTTTGCAGGCTTCTATTGGGAGTAGAGTTATAGCAAGTGAAAGTATTAGTGCTTTGCGAAAGGATGTTTTAGCGAAATGCTATGGAGGAGATATATCACGTAAGAAAAAATTACTTAAGAAACAAGCTAAGGGTAAGAAAAGGATGAAATCAATGGGAAAAGTAGACGTGCCGCAAGAGGCCTTTATGGCAGTTCTTAAATTGAATCAAAAAACATAAGATTTTTCAAAGCCTGAGCTCTCCATTCATTGAGAGTTAAACCTAGAAGTCTTATGAAGACTTTGTTAATAGAAGAGTCGAAGATTGTGAATGGGAAACGCTAGTTTTAGAATTTTCTTTGCTGGCTAGATTTGACCATACCAAGGATATAAGGATTACCATCCCTACCGCTATAGTCAATTCTCCAACTGTTAGACCTTGATTTTTGTAATTCATGTTGGTTTTTTATTCATATATATATAAGCGCTAGTGGAAAATGTTTTCTACCTTTTATTATGATTTTTATAATTGAGTTTTTAATTTGAGATATTTTTCAGCTTTTAAAAAACAAAACTCTAGAAAGCTTTCAGTCAGAATGGCTATATGGGGAAGTTGGTTGTTGGGGGCTTACCTAATGGTTGCTTTGCTTACACCACTTTTGATTAGGGTAGGATTTCTACCTGATGGTCAGCTTGGTTTGAATAGTCCGGTGTATGCACCACCTTCTTTTGACCATTGGTGTGGAACTGATCGTCTTGGTAGAGATGTTTGTGTGAGAACACTACAGGGTACAGGTGTCGCACTTCAAGTCGTTTTTTTAGCAGTTACGCTTGCTGTTTTTATTGGCGTCCCTGTTGGACTTTTCAGCGGCTACGCAGGTGGCGTTATAGATCGCATCATGGTCCTCATAATGGAGACTTTATATACAGTCCCAGTCCTTTTGCTTTCAGTCGTGATTGCATTTGTGTTAGGACGTGGAATTTTAAATGCAGCAATTGCATTATGTGTTGTATATATACCCCAGTACTTTCGTGTTGTTAGGAATCAAACTGGGCAAGTAAAAACAGAGTTATATATTGAAGCTGCTAGAGCAATGGGTGCAGGCCCTTTATGGGTAATGAGAAGATATCTTTTCAAGAATGTTCTCACATCTGTTCCTGTGCTGTTGACATTAAATGCTGCTGATGCAGTTTTAGTGTTAGGTGGACTTGGATTCCTTGGCCTTGGCTTGCCTGAAACTATTCCGGAATGGGGGAGCGATTTGAACATGGCTCTAGATGCTGTCCCTGTCGGCATTTGGTGGACAGCCCTTTACCCAGGGATAGCAATGTTTGGATTAGTTCTTTCTTTATCTTTGCTAGGTGAAGCCTTAGAAGATTTAGTTTGTGGTAGTTAGAGGGTCTTTAAGAAGATCTTAGATATTTTGAGACTTTTGGAACGCATGAATTAACAACGAAATTTGTTTGTCCTAGGAAGATTTTCCATGATTTCTCCAACCGGATTCAACTTTGGATAGTCACGACCATGGCTCTTACACCAATTCGCTACCTCAGGATAGCACCATTCAAATAGAGTTTTATTGTACAAAGCCTCACTTATGTTTTCTCTTGAATCTAAATGGCTTCCCTCTTGTTCACGTTGCCTTAATGCTTCAAATAGTAATGCAGCGGAAGCTACTGATACATTAAGAGATTGAACCATCCCTCTCATAGGTATAAAAATAGACTCATCTACTAACATGGATGCTGATTTGCTTAACCCCCATTTCTCGGCTCCCATTACAAATGCTGTTGGCCCTCTGTAATCAAGCATACGATAATCTTTCGCATTTTCATTGAGATTGGTTCCATATAGTTTGAATCCCATCTCTTTTAGATATTTGATTGCAACTTCTATACTTTTATGCCTATTTAACTTAACCCATTTTTGACTTCCTTGAGCAGTGCTGTTGAAGGTAGGTATTCTATTCTCCTTGAAAACCGCATGTGCTTCCAGAACACCCACAGCATCACAGGTCCTAAGAATTGCTGATAGGTTGTGAGGCTTTTCTATCTCTTCAGTAAGGATCGTTAGATTGGACATTCGACGTTCCAAAACCGATTTGATTCTCTTAAATCGACGCGGGAGTAAAGGCATGAAATTAAAATAGTTTTTTAAAGAACATTTGACTTAGGGCAATTCTTTTAAGGGGAGAAGACCTTGCAATCAAGAAGGACTTATTTTTTAGTATGAACTTGCTGACAATTATTCATTCGCCAAGAAAAATCTTGAATTAACTACTTTAATAGTAACTTGGTACATAGACTTTTACTAAAGGAGTCCAGGAATTATTTCTGAAGAGAAATTTACTAAAGGCTTATTATCTAGGACTGCAGCATGGAAGGCCCTTCGATCTGTTGCTGGTGGTACTTTCTCTGATGTGGCTATAGAACATGTCTTTAGCAAATATGACTTAAGCGTAGTTGATAGAGCATTGGCAACTGAGTTAGTGTGTGGCTCTATCCGTCATCGTCAGCAATTGGACGACTGGATTGACTATCTCGCAAACATTCCATCACTTAAGCAGCCACCCCTACTTCGTTGGTTGTTGCATGTAGGACTTTATCAAATTTTCTATATGGATAGGGTCCCTGTCTCAGCGGCTGTGAATACCACTGTGCAAATAGCAAAGGAGAACCATTTAGGACGTCTAGCTCCAGTGGCTAATGCTCTTTTGAGAAAAGCAGTTAAGGCTCATATAACAGGTGAGACAATTCCTACATCAAAATTTCTTGACGAGCAGTTATCTCAAAAGTATTCGATACCTCTTTGGCTTGGCAAAGAGTTGATTCGATGGAAAGGGTGGGAGGCTGCAGTGAAAATTGCTGAGGCATCAAATAAGACACCTGCAATTGATTTAAGAATCAATTGCCAACGTTCAAGTGTTGAAAATGCTCAGGAGAATTTGAGAAAAGGTGGGATTGAAAGTAGTTTGATTGCAGGATGCCCTTATGGTCTAACTATTCGATCTGGGGGAGGAGATCTACGTAATTGGCCTGGCTATAAAGAAGGTGAATGGTCTGTTCAAGATCGCTCTTCTCAATGGATCGCCCCTCTTTTATCAGCAAAACCAGGTGAGAGCATCCTTGACGCTTGTGCAGCTCCAGGAGGGAAAACAAGTCATCTGTCAGAATTGGTGAATGATGAAGGTGAAATTTGGGCTGTTGATTCCTCTTCTAAACGATTAGAGAAAACTAAGATAAACCTTACTCGCCTTGGTTTGAACAGCGTTAATTTTCTTTTTGCGGATGCATCAACTCTTTCAACTCGTAAACCATCATGGAAAGGCTACTTCCAAAAGATTTTGTTGGATGCTCCATGCTCTGGGTTAGGAACATTGGCGCGGAATCCTGATTTAAGGTGGAGGATAACGCCTGATAAAATAAAAGAATTAGTGAGGCTCCAGAGCAAACTGTTGGAAGGAATGTTGCCTTTGTTAAGACCTGGCGGAATGATTGTTTATTCCACTTGTACGATTAACCCTGATGAGAACTCGAAACAAATTGAAAATTTCATTTCAAATCAACAGTGCTTACGACTTAGGTATCAGAAACAATTATGGCAAGGTGAGGCACATGGCGGAGATGGCTTTTATGCTGCAATCATCGACCTACATGCGTAGCAAAAAATTATTTAGGAGAATTAGTTTTCAGATTAGAATGGGAGGGACGTTTAGGAAATCTTCTAATTTCCATATTAATGCTGATCTTGTTCATAAACTGTTTCCAGGTAAAAGCAGCATCGCCACTATTGACTTTACTTTCTTCGTTATTGTCATTTCCAAGCCAAATCCCAGTTGTCAACTGAGGGATAGATCCGATGAACCAAAGGTCACGATTTCCTTCCGAAGTGCCTGTTTTCCCAGCAACTTGTCTGTCTTTGAGGGAAGCTGCTGTACCTGAACCGTATAAAACTACTTGTTGTAACATCCAGTTCATTTTATCGGCTATTTCTGTGGAGATAGCTCTGCTAACTTCCCCGTCATTATGACTCCATAGAAGATCGTTAGTAGGGCCTCTTATTTCTTCAATCGCGGATGGTTGATTATATAAGCCTCTATTGGTAATACCAGCGTAAGCAGCAGTCATATTCAAAACTGTTTCTTCATATGCACCAATTGCTAAGGGATAATAGTATTCAAGTTCTCTTTCCTTACCTACACCGAACTTGTTAGCAGTAGTTATTACCTTCTCAAACCCTACCTTTGCTAGCAAGTCAACGGCAATTGTATTTAATGAATTGGTGAATGCTTTAGTTATGGAGACTTCTCCCAAGTACAGGTTTCCAAAGTTCTTAGGACAATACCCATACCAACACCTAGGCGTGTCAAAGAGAAGATCTTCTGGCTCATAACCTTCAGTGAGTGCTGCTAGATAAGGGAAAATCTTAAATGTTGACCCTGGTGATCTTAGAGCTTGGAATGCTCTGTTGAATTGATTTTTGCTATAGTCTCTTCCGCCTACAAGTACTCTGATTAGTCCGCTACTAGGTTGAATCGAAACAATTGCTACTTCAGTATTGATTGCTCTTTGATTACTTATGACTTCTTTGGCTATTTCTTGCCAATCAAGAATGAGACTAGTTTTAACTTTCAACCCCCCTACTTCTATTTCCTCTTTTGATAAAAGTTGAGGAAGGACTTGCTCTATAAAGTCTGTAAAGAAAGGAGCCTTGCTTCTTAGATATTTAGGGATTGCTGGTTGTAGCTTTAATGGCTTAGCTAACGCCTCCGATAGTTCTGAGTCCGAGATGAAGTTCTCCATTCTCATTTTATAAAGTACAACCGACCTACGTTTGAGTGCTAGGTCACTATTAACTAAAGGGGAGTATAAAGATGGTGCCGGTGCTAATCCAGCTATTAGAGCAATTTCTTCAAGTGTTAACAAGGCAGGCGTTTTTTTGAAGTAGACCCACGCTGCATCTGAAATACCATAAGCATTAGAGCCAAGGTAGACATTGTTTAGATATTGTTCGATGATCTCTTCTTTCGTAAGATTTCTTTCTAGCTTGAAAGCAAGAGCCATTTCTTTGAGTTTTCTCTGAATAGTCTTGTTCTGATTTAGAAAGACCATTCTTGCTAACTGTTGTGTGATAGTGCTTCCACCTTCAACGATTGCCATTTCTTTAACATTGCTTATTACTGCTCTGGTTATGCTCCAAAAGTCAACACCGTTGTGTTTATAGAAACGTCTATCTTCTGATGCTATAAAAGCATTTTTGATAATTTCAGGGATTGTTCCCGATGCCATTTTTTCACGGGTTGCTGGACCTAGTTTTTGAATAATCTCTCCTTTGGATGCAAGTATTTGGATTGTTCCTGGCCTATTGAATCTACTAACCTTGCTGGCAGGAGGTAGTTTTGAGTCTATTGACTTACTGATAAGATTTTCTGTTATCGCTATAGTTGAACCTAAAATGAATCCGCTTGTTGCTAACAACAAGAATTTTTGAACTTTTGAGTGCACTAAAGATTGATAAGTGAGCTATGCCCAATCGCTATGGCTGTTACAAGCATTCCTAGTATAAGAAAAGGTTGAGCACTTGCCTGGTATTTTACATCAAATGCAAGAGGATCCCTTAGTAACCAGATGTCTTGGAAAGTGATTTGTGGAACAATTAGTAAGACTAAAATGACTGAAGCTAGATGTTGTCCAATAATTATTAGTACCCCTACCATCGCTAATTGAAAGATATTAATCATTCCAGCACTAATAAAGCTTGCATTCCTGATACCAAAGACTACTGGGAGAGAGTTCAATCCTAATTCTCTGTCTCCTTCGACACTCTTAAAATCATTAATTACTGCTATCCCTAAGCCTGCCAGGCTATAAGCCAAAGTTAAGAAAGCTGTTGTCCAGGTGAGTTGTCCAAAAAGAGCTTGTCCAGCCCACCACGGTAGGGCGATATAACTTGCTCCAAGAGCATAATTACCTAGCCAGCCATTTTGTTTGAGCTTTAATGGAGGTGCAGAATATATATAGCTAACAAAAGAACCGCCAAGCGCTAGTAAGAATACTGTTGGAGTTGAATGTCCTGCCCAAGTATCAAGGCCATATGCAAAAGCAAGACCTGCTCCTAAAAGGGCCCAGATTTGTAATCTTACTTGTGTTAGAGATATAGCACCAGAGGGAATCGGACGACTAGGTTCATTGATAGCATCAATTTCCCTGTCATAGTAATCGTTAATAGTTTGTGTGTAGCCCGTTAGGAGAGGACCACTCATGACCATACAAGCTATGGATGCAAGAACATTGCTTATATTCCAATGGTAATTACCACTTGCCGCAGCACCACAAATAACTCCCCAAAGCAAAGGTATCCATGTAATGGGCTTCATTAACTGCAGACGCAGTTTCCAGACGTTGGTTGTTTCAGAGCCTCCTTTTATTCCTAGAAGCTGACGGGTATCACTCACTTTCCTATCCCTCACCCACGTCCGACTTCACTTTCAAAGAACCAATTCTTAGTTCCATCAGCAAGCTTCAAGACAACTCCCACGCCACCTCCGTCGGTCATCTTGTAATCCATTACAGTGGCACGAGGATCAGAAGAAATCTTTTGGACCAAGTTACCTGATATCCGATCTTTAACTTTATTAAGATCAATCTTGACCCTTGATCCTATTTTTGTAAGGTTTGCTGACTGGGGCATGATCTGCAAGGCTTTAGCTGTGGGGCAACCCTAACAGTCGTTGTACATTAATTTGAAGTTTATGGTAGCTCTTCGCTTAATACCTTGTCTTGATGTTGCAAATGGACGGGTTGTTAAAGGTGTGAATTTTGTTGGCTTGAGGGATGCTGGAGACCCTGTGGAACTGGCTTGTCGGTATAGCAATGAGGGTGCAGATGAGTTGGTTTTTTTAGACATAGCAGCTAGTCATGAAGCAAGAGCAACATTGATTGATATAGTTCGGCGCACTGCAGAGTCAGTAACTATTCCATTTACAGTTGGGGGTGGGATCAGCTCTATTAAAGGAATTAAAGAGCTCCTAAGAGCAGGAGCTGACAAAATCAGCCTTAATTCATCTGCAGTTAGGGAGCCTGAATTAATAAGTAAAGGAGCAAGCCAATTTGGGAGTCAGTGTATTGTTGTAGCAATTGATGCTAAGCGTAGGTCTCAGTCGACTCTTGGCTGGGATGTTTATGTGAATGGCGGTAGAATGAATACTGGCTTAGATGCTTTGTCTTGGGCTAACGAGGTGTGTTCTTTAGGTGCTGGAGAAATACTTTTAACTTCAATGGATGGTGATGGAACTCAAAATGGTTATGACTTGGAGTTAACACGAACTATTGCTGATTCAGTAACTGTTCCGGTAATTGCTTCTGGAGGCGCAGGATGTTTAGAGCATGTTTACCAAGCCTTTCATGAAGGTAATGCTTCAGCGGCTTTATTAGCTTCTCTTTTACATGATCAGGAATTAAGCATTGAACAAATAAAAAATTACCTTTTACAAAAGAATTTATTAATAAGACCACTTGAATATTGAAAAATTTTTAAGATCAGATGAATTGAGGATTGATAAATATTGAGCAAACTTTTTCTTTTTATAGAACTTCTTTAAGTGAAACCTCGAGATCCCAAATCAGTTAAGAAATTATTTGAGTCTATTTCTCATAAATATGACTTTCTTAATGATTTCTTTAGTTTCGGCCTTCATCGACTTTGGAAAAAGCAATTGTTGTCCTTGTTAGAGCCTTCCTCAGGTCAAGACTGGATAGATCTTTGCTGTGGAACAGGTGACTTAAGTTTCGCTTTGGCGAAATTAGTGCACCCTTTGGGGAGTGTTTTGGGTGTTGATTTTTCTGATTCCCAAATTGATCATGCACGAAAACGCTCTTTTGCAGATCCATCTTTATCGATTTCCTGGCTAAAACAGGATGTACTTAATACAGGCCTGCCGTCTGCTTCTTTTGATGGTGTGATAATGGCCTATGGGTTACGCAACCTTGAAGATCCAGAGGCTGGCTTAAAAGAAATCCATAGACTTTTGAAGCCTGGATCTAAAGCAGGGGTTTTAGATTTTAATCACCCAACCGAAGGTTCGAAAACTTCTTATTTTCAAAAATTCTATTTGCGTAGAGTAGTAGTACCAATTGCTTCATTGATGGGTTTGAGGAATGAATACGCTTATTTGGAGGAGAGCTTGAAGAGTTTTCCAAAAGGAGATATTCAAAAGAAAATTGCAATGAAAATAGGATTTAAGGAGGCTCGCTACCAACTTCTCCTAGGAGGACAAATGGGTATTTTGTTATTAACTGCATAAATGAAAGTTATACGTTCCTTTGCTCTAACTGGAGAGATCTTTCCTTCGGCACAGCCCACACTTTTTCCATAGAGAGATCTCACCAGCAGGAGAAGGAGCCTTACATATTGGACAAATTGTTTTCCCATGAACGTCCCATCTGCTTGGATGTTTAGCCCATATAACTTTTTCGTCTTTCTTAAGAAGTGTTCTTTGCGGGTAGTATTGCTTGATTCTTAGATCCTTGATGATATGGCCTTGTGCTCTAAGTGCAGCTATTAATTGATTTCGGTTAAAAATTAATGCTTGTCTCCATTGCGGATGTTGAGCTCCAACAGTTAGGACCCCTCCTTGAAAAGTTAGAGGCTTGCAGTGGGGTGAAAGCTTGTCTCCAGCTATCTTGGACCAGTCTTGCCATAATGCTGCAACATTTTTGTTTTGTTTCCATTCAGTTTTTAATTGACTAAGGCAATTTGATAAAGAAGAAGGTTTTTTCTTTGATTCTTCCAATTTATAGAGGGGAGATAATCAGAATGTCTAACTTGCTAAGTCTATGTTCTCCTGAGTTTCTTTAATCTTGTGAATATCTTAGGGTCTCACGTTAGAAAAGTCTTCCTGTTAATCAAAGGCATGATTTATATAGGAGAAGTGGAA
>QCHT01000023.1 GCA_003279445.1 Prochlorococcus sp. AG-402-G10 | reverse complement strand
CTCCTTCAAGGAAAGTCGTCCAATAAAGCATCTAATCAGAAATCCCCATTTCCTTCTTTACTACTTCAAGTAATGAACTTATGCCAACGTATGAGCTTCTTCATTTAATCGCTAGGAAAAGTTGTGTCACAGTGGGCACTATCCTCAGTTAACACATAACGAAGAAAGACTTTCTTCGAACAAACTAAGTTATGAGTCAAGGTAGCCAAGCACTAGATGGCAAAGGATCGTTATGGGAAGCTTCATTTATCTTTTCATCCGATAACGAATCACCTAAATCACACTGATTGAGTTCAGGTTTTGTTAGTCGATCAAGAATTCTTACCATATCAACTGCAGAAAGCTCTCCATTAGAGTTCCATTTAAGAGTTGTTTTGCATTGAGCAGGCTCCTTTACAACTTTCTGAGAAGCCAAGAAAAAATTAGATTCAAGCTTATTAAGTTCTTTTTTTGCAGACCTCAAGTTTCTTGAGTACCTACAGACTCTTAAAGTGCAAGACTGAAAAAAACTCTTACCTTTATTAGAAAAACAAGTAATTGAGCCTGCTTTTTGGGCTGATATAAATAGGTGTAATTTTTATCATTCTTCTACCACCTCTTGATAATAAGTGGTAACACATTCAGTTAAGCAATCAATGTTTTCACTATCTAATGAGCATGCAGTAATGCAATTAAAATACAAATCTCTTGGATTTAATGGCTTGGGCTTCGATGCTAGTTTTTCAGCTTCACTACTAGACATAATTTCTCCTTTGTTAGAAGGTCAATACTCATAACATGGAATGCTTATTTTTTATGTTAAATATAAAGTACCTAGGAGTATCTACCTAAATTATTTTTAAATTATAAATCATTTCAATTCCAAAAAGATAATGACTTCTTAACTGAGTCTATGTCAATCTTCTCGGAGAAGTATATAATATAAAAAATATACCCTACGAAAGGAGAGCAGGAGTAATTACCTACCAATAGTAGGAATAATTTAATGATTTATTCCAGTTTTATTTATACACCCTTTACTTTGATTGCAACCGAAATCACGAAGAGAATCCAGTTCAGTCATAACTAAATTCACTGTATTTAGCTAAGGCATCAAGCGATCTCTAAGAAAGTCATCTTTAATCAAATGACCCATAGTTTCAATATCAGTAATTTTACTTTGAACCTATTGTTGGGTTGATTTGGTCATTTTTCTAATCCAATATTTATATTCTTTATAGATGGCTAATCTTAGTAATTAAAGTTGAAATAGCCGCTTTGAAGTAGTGTAATTTCCGTATTAGGAATAACTAAAATAGATCCAAATATAAAGATTAAAACGTACATAGTACTAATACTTTCGTAGAAACCGAGATGTCATCCCAAAGAAAGATCAATTAGAAAAGAGTATCCGAACAGGAGGCTTATGAAACTATCAAGTCCCTTCACTTTTCTTAGAAATGTGAGCAGTGATATACGTAGAATGCATGACTTCTCATACAAACTTCCACCTGAAACCCATAATGAGTTTTGGGGAAAGGAGTGTGCCGACCATCCAACTGCTTCTACTTGCAAAACCTACGAGGAATAAATAAAATGGCTTATCAATGTCCCTTTATCCTTACGTGTAAACGAAGAAGAGGGTGATTCTGACAACGGAATAGCACCTGGCACGAAGCTTGAAGCGTTTGCCAGACACTTGGATATGTCCTGTTTTCGAAGCAGAGAAAATACGCTTCGAAAATTAGAAATAAGTCAACACATTCACCACTGTCTCTTCTTTTTCTTCTTCTATAGCAACCTAAAGATAGTCATAAGAAACTGAATACTCCCAGAAGAAAGAAGAACAAGCTGCCAACTAATCCTCAAATAAATACTATTCCGACGCCTAGTATTGTCGTTGCAGTTAATACATAAGTTTTCCAATTAACCTCCTCTCCCTCTGCTCTTGCAAAGAAAAGTGCCATTACTGGCGAAGTACTTAACAATGTCCAACCTAATCCAATAGGCAATAGTTTAAAGACATTTTGCTGCAACAAAATTCCTATATTTGTCCCCAAAAATGTTGCCAATAAAAGACTAAGCTTATTTTTAAAAGGAATCTTTCTAACTGAGTAAGTCAATTTTGTTCTTAGGAAAGGAAGCAGGGCAAAAATGCTACCTAGCAATCGTATTTCTGTAGTTTGGAATGGATTTAAATCAGAATTTATTAGTACAAACCTTGACAAAGCTGCTGCAATAACAGCGCATAATACTGAAAGAATAGCAAACATAAAACCTTCTTTTCTATCTTTATTTGATGTTATATGTTTAGTATTTATAGTTTTCTGAAAAGCTACGCCTACCAAAGAAATGCTCACGATAAAAACGCCTGTCCATACGTTAAAAGGTAGTATCTCCTTCAAGAGAATTGCTCCTAAAATCGTTGCAATAATTGGAGAAAGAGCTTCAACAGTAAGAGTACGACGTGTACCTAGTTTCTTTAAAGATATTATATAAAAAGTGTCACCTATAGAAATGCCTATAATTCCACTTAAAAAAAGAATGAGAAGATCTTTAATATTAGATTGAACGTCAAATGTTAAGATGGCCGGGAAGAATATAATAAAAGCAATTATATTTTTCGTTATATTTATTTGTGCAGCAGAAAAGTATTTAGTTTGCTCTCTCCATAAATAACAAGCATATGCCCAAGAGCTAGCAGCTCCTAATGCAGAAATAATCCCAAACAAAACTTACTTATCTGACTCTTCAACTTGCTCTTTCTTCTCTTGGTTTGCTTTATCCTTCGGATAAGGGCAATCACCATCACGTCCCCAGCCCCAAGCAAGTACAGGACCAGAAATTACTGAAAGAGCAAATACTACTGGAAGAATTTTCTTCACTTTATGTTCGAAATTACGATGATTTTAAAGAGTTTTCGGGGAAGTAGAGAGCCTACTTTATCTCCATTGATGTTCTTGAAATTGCAAAGAGGAACAAATCATTCAAAGAAGAATTGAATCTCCTTTTGCTTTAACCCTTCCCAACCAGCTTCGACAAGTCGCTTGTTAAGTGTGTCTTGATCAAAGTGCTTTGCTCCTGAGCGCACAATTCGATTTCGCATTGATTTCCTAACCCCACTCCTTTTTCTTGCCCCTTCTTTATCCATAACTTCTCGGTAAAGATTGAGCATCTCTAAAGGAATTTTACTGCCATCGAGATCTAGGCCAACTTCAATAGCTTTATCAATTGCATCAGGTCCAGAAAAATCCATTCTCTAAAGAAATCTATGATTAGATACTTAAGATACATCAACAGCTGAACCCGGAGCTCCGTTCAAGCTCTATTCAGACTTTTTCGAACTTGCATTGAAAACCCAAAAACCATTAGGGCTAGTCCTTTTTTTTACACTTCCACTTCCACTACTTGCGCAAGTCAACTGGAAGGCACCAGAAAGTATTGATCTAAAAAAGACAAAAGTGTCAACTGCTAGCGGACAGGCTGTAGTTGTAACTGCCAATCCATTAGCAAGTGATGCAGCTCTTCAGGCTCTTAAGGATGGTGGTACCGCAATGGATGCGGTTGTCACAGCTCAGGCTGTGCTTGCTGTTGTTGAACCACAAAGTTCAGGCTTAGGTGGCGGGTCTTTTCTTTTGTATTGGGACCAATCAGAAAAATCTTTACACGCACTTGATGGGAGAGAGACTGCCCCAGCGCAAGTCGAAGAAGATATGTGGGTAACATCTGATGGGAAAGCATTGCCATGGCTGCAGGCAACAAGCAGTCCGTCCTCAATAGGAGTCCCAGGCACAACAGCGTTGCTTTGGGAAGGTCACCGTCAATTTGGACGTTTACCTTGGAGAACAAATTTCAAGAAGAGTGTTCATCTTGCAAAGGATGGATTCATTCCGAGTCCTCGATTCCTAAGATCAATCTCTTTGGCAAAAACATTAGGCATAAATCATAGTCGAGCTTTTAGGTCCCTATATCTTCCTAATGGTTCTCTCCCAATTCAAAAAATTCCATTTCGCAATCAGGAATTGGCCTCAACCTTAAGCCGACTTGCCAAGGGAGGTGTCAATGAATTTTATCGGGGAGAAATAGCCAATAAGCTTATAAATGACCTCCAACTACAGCAAAACAAAAATGAAGCAGTAAAAACAATCACTTATGAAGATTTAGCAAGTTACAAAGTCCAAGAACGTAAACCTGTCTGTCGTAAATACAAATCTTGGAAAGTTTGTTCTTTTCCCCCTCCAAGTGGTGGTGGGGTTGCTGTTTTACAAGCTCTTGGAACATATGAGTTTCTCTCAAAGAAGCATTGGTCAAAAGAAACGGTTAATAGTTGGCATCTTCTGGCCGAATCTCTAAGGTTTGCAGATGCAGACCGTTCTCACTGGATAGGAGATCCTATTGATTGGCCGGTTCCTATCAAGGGGTTATTAGAAGACGACTATATAAAACAAAGGGCAAACAATATTCAGATCAGCAATGCAACATTACGCCCTTCACCAGGGGAGCCAAAAGGTAGCAAGTTTTTAAATCTCGCCAGCCAGCCGCGCACAGCTGGTGGAGGGACAACCCACATGGTAGTAGTTGATATAGATGGTAATGTCGCTTCCTATACAAGTTCAGTTGAGACAGTCTTCGGGAGTAGGCATTTATCAGGAGGGATGGTCTTAAATAACCAACTAACTGACTTCTCATTTGTTTCTAACGTCTCAGGGAAACCAATTGCCAATCGTATTAGAGCTAATAAGCGCCCTATGAGTTCAATGTCTCCGGTTATAGTATTTCGGGATAATCGTCCAGTTTTGGCAGTTGGGTCGCCAGGTGGGTGGCTTATTCCCCATTACATAAGTAATGCATTAATTGGAGCATTAGATTTAAAGCGTTCGCCAAAAGAAGTGGTTAGCCAGAAGTTACTGTCAGTACAAGCTAATTACACTGTGCTTGAAAAAAATGGCACCTGGACAAATGCCAAAGGCAATATCCCTGAGCAGCTAAAGAATCTTGGTCACCAAATTAAATACAGTTCTTTTAGTAGTGGCCTAGCCATAATCAAATGGGATAAGGGAAGTTGGCATGGTGCTGCTGATCCAAGAAGGGAAGGGAAAGCAGTCAGCTTGCAGCCCGACAAGAATCGCTGAGATCCGATTTCTTTTGAAACCAAGCAATTTTCTGCTTGTGCTTTTCTATAAGTGTCATTTTTTCTTAGGCTTGTCGTAATTAAATTTAGTAGAAACTTTGTTACCTTGCCAAGAAAGAGTGCCTTGATACATGTCCTCACTCAGTAAATAATTTAGTGCGTCTTCCGAGATTGGTGCAGGTGCTACAACTATTTCCTCTTGGGGCATTGGCTCAATCTCCTCTGCTTGAACTGCAATAGGACACAGAAACAAAAGGTGACCAAGACCAAAAGAAAAGAGTTTTTTCATTGCTTTTCTGAGAGTTTCTATTAAATGAGAAAATTTATATTTTTTCAATTGGTGCCATTGTTAATCCTTTGCTAACCAGTTGCTGATGATATAGCTCTGCCTGTTCAAGCGGGCCTTTCCATACTTCCGCCGAACCTTCCCTATCTACTTCGACGGCAAGTAGCCATGATCTTTTTTCACTCATTCCTGGGATGATTATCACAAGACAATTTGCCACATGTTCAAACGTATTAAAATTATCATTAAGAACTATTATCCTTACTTCTGGATATTTTCTTTTTGTTGCCTTTGGATCTAAGACTGTAGCAGTTGAAGTAGTTTCTTGATCCATAAAAATGGGGGCCAATGCTCCCAAGATAAATCAACTGTCAACCGAGTTTTCAGTTTTTAAGCAATAGTCATCCCAAAGACCTAAGGGGTTACAGCAACCCAAAAGAAAGCAAGTCCTATCCCTATCCAAATTCCAGCAAAATACTAGCAAGCCTAAAAACGTATAAAACCTCTCTAACTTCCTCTCTCGCAATGGCTGAAAAAATATTAATTGGTGGCTGATTAAAACTTAACTTTTATCCGTGGACTGGGTTCTCAGTGAACCGAAGAACTTTACTCAAGCTTTACTCAAGCTTTACTCAAACTTTCTCTCACTTATTTCTCCTTACTTTTGGTCAGTAATTTTTAAAAGAGGAAGGCTCTAGAAGGGCCATAATAGGTTTGGTTGACAGCCGATCTTCTGATCAATAAAAAGGTCACTCTAAATAGGCGACTTTTTTATTTTAGAAATTATGAGTGAAACACCTGAAGAACGAACAAAACGCTTTCAAGCAATGTCCAGTTATGAAAGAAAGGATTTGCTAAGGCAAAAAATGAAGGCTCAAGGATTAGTAGAAGGCAGTGGAGTAAAACCCTTGTCGTCTTATGCCACCGATGAAGTTTGGGACTTAATTCAAATCACTAGTTGTTTCCCTGAAATGCAAGCCAAGTCAAGTGGAATGAAAGAAAAAACTCCTAAAAAACGAAAATAATTAATTCCTTGGATACTGATTGCAATAGCTCTTACCTTTGGAATGCTCTTCTATTACCAGCAATATCCATCCCCAGATACAAGAAGAAAGCTCTCAGTAGATGGAATGTTTTTTGATTAATTACAATGAATCCCTTCCTAGCTCTGATCCTTCCTCTATTAATTATTGGATTTACCTACACCCTTATCATCGATAGCAAAGGGCTTCCTCCATGGATGGAAAGACTATCTAATAACAGCGAGACTATATGGACCTATGGAGTTATCACGATCACTGTTTTATCAATCCTGAAATACTGGAGTAATAGTTAGATGACTCTTAGTCATCATAGACAACACAAGATTTATACCGCTGCAACTATAGGATATGGTCTTGGTTCAGAAGATCCAGTGGATATATACCGAATAAGTCCTTCAACTGTCAGGCGGTCGACTCTAGCCTAGATTTCTTTAGCTAAATATTCAATATAATTTTTCAAAGTGAATCCGTGAGAATCATCACTACCTTTTACATAATCAGTATCATCAACAAGGTCTATGTTATGTCCTGCCATTAGCTCCTTTACTCGGGCATTAAACCAATCTTTCGCACGTTTCTCTATTGCATCTTTCTGGTGCTGTTGCCATAGATAAGTATCAAACGCTTTTACCGCATCTTCTCGGCTCCAATTTGGTAGTCCTATAAAATGATTCTTTACTGGACAATCTTTCCTATTAATAAAGTGCTTTTTAGCAGTCTTAGACATTCCTCTTAAATACCGTTCTCCAGCAAGTGGATTTTTTACTAACAACTGACCTGCAGTATTTTCGTCTTTAACTTGAACCTCTCTGACATCCTTTTGGCCTAAGACTTGTATAGGATCCATAGCTAGTTAACTTTTTTAGGTTTGCTTAATTTCGACTGAAACTTTTTGAATACTTTTTCCAGTAATTATTCATAGAATCAGGTATGGGTTTATTGATAGGCATGAGTTGAATCTATTTAGGAATAGTAAAGTTTCATATTCCATTACACACTTAGGTTCTGATAATCACTTTGGTGTCATCCTTATAAAACTATCAGTAAAGAAAGATAAAGCCGTGTATCAATTTATACATCAATGTCAACTCACTAATCATTAGAGCCAGAAGTCTTCTTCAGTGGAATAGAAAACCAAGCCTTTTCCTTTAACTCATCATCAGCAAGCCATTCCTTGTACTCTCTGGCAAAGGCAAGTCTATCTTTACCCTCTAAATCATTCAGCCGAGCCAGAGCGTGATCTAAGGCGACCTCTAGAGACTTCATTGCTTGGCTCTCACGAGAAGACATGCAGACTTCTTTGATTAAAAGGATGCTTATGAGAAAAGGAGCAAGGCTGTAGGCAAAGAAGGTTTAAGGCACAAGTGTGAATAGATCTCAAAAATGGTGTGAATAAACCTCAAAGCAATCTCAAGAGAAGCATTGGTATACCTAGCTTTCTTAGTGACAATGGTTAACGAGAACGATAAGATTTATCGAAGCCGATCTGTATCCGAATGACACTAATTAGCTAATCTGAAAGCAGAAAGCAGCCAAAGAAAACTGCTACGAAGAGTCTAGTTTTCAAGCTTCACATTTTAAAAAGATTAGACACCTTTTATACATATGAATAAAGTAAATGTATATATATATAAATAGAAATAATCACAATTAATTGTACATAACCTCAGTTTGTGCCATTTATCACCAATCAGCGCAAATAATTTCACTGACGGTGATCAAAAAAGAATGAACATAGAAGATATTTTAAATATATCAATGCTATTTAAAACTCTAATTGTATTAGCACCTATTCTTATTGCTTCAATATCAACAATCTTTTGGCTTTCTTTTTGGGGAGTTCTCAAATGGAACGATGGTGTCCTACCTGGCTTACCGTCATTAGAAAATACTCAAGATTGGGAGGATAGTGGCATCATTCCAGATAACAGACCTAAGGGAGGCTATCCCGTTTTTACTGTTAGAACTCTCGCAGTAAATGCCTTAGGAATTCCAGCTGTCTTTTTCCTGGGAGCAATATTTGCCATGCAGTTCATTAGGAGAGGTGTGTTTAATGCATAGCAAACAAAATAACTCGCAAATGAAAGCAATAGATCAAGTTATTTTTTTTCTAATATCTATTTCTTCATTTTTATGGATTTCAGTAAACATTACAGGCTTATGCCTATACAAACTCTACTGATTACAATTATCACCTAAGACAGCAGTAGCAAATGCAAGAGCAGCGAGTAAAGGAAGCAGTAAGCATTTCATGAGTAATACCGGTCAGCCATTTCTTGAAGCATCTTTTTGATATGCTCATCTTGTGCATTAGTTTCTTCTTTAGTATCTCGCATGCACCTTTAACCTGCATCCAAACCTCTTCCATTACTTCTCTTTCTTCTTCTGAAGGTTGCCACTTAGGTGTTTCCATGTAAGAGATAATAGAAGTAATTAGTGCCTTGCGAATGAATCCCTTCCTAGCACTCATCCTTCCTCTATTAATTCTTGGGTTCATCTACATCCTGATCATCGACAACAAAGGGCTTCCTCTCTGGATGGAAAGGCTATCTGATAACAGCGGGATGATATGGACCTATGGAGTTATCACGATCACTGTTTTATCAATCCTGAAGTACTGGAGTAATAGTTAAATGACTCTTAGTTCCCATAGACAACACAAAATTTATATCGCAGCAACTATGGGATATGGTCTTGGTTCAGATGATTCAGAAGAAATCTCTTATTACCAACAGATCAAAGAAGAAATGAAGAAAGATAGAGAAAACGGGAATCTAGGAGTTTCGAGATCGGACTAAAACTTTTATTGATTTAAGAGATAATAGAAGCAGAAGAGGATCTTGCTAAACAACTTCTATTCACACTTTATTCACACCACCCATTTCTCCTGACATCCATGTCAGTCAAAGAACCGTCCTATTGGCTAATGAAGTGTAAGCCTGCTTTCATACAAAGGGGTCTCGAGTTCTGATCAAAACCCATTTCACCTATTGGACCATTTGCTCATCAGACAAGAATTTAATGACTATGTCTAAATCACGTGCTTTGCCAACTACTGGTGCGCTAACTGGAGTTCTTGAGGCTCTAGCATTCTTCCGCGATCCTAGCTTCGCCAAAAGGCGATTTGATCGTCTTGGCAATGTCTTTGAGACATCAATGCTTGGGCAAGCAATGGTGTTCATTCAGGGGGACAAAGCTATTACTGATTTGTTATCTCAACCAGAAGCGATTGAAGTTTGGTGGCCAGAGAGTGTTCAACAACTTTTAGGTAGCCATTCACTGGCAAACCGCAATGGAGTAGCTCATAAAGTAAGGAGAAGGGTAGTAGCTCAATTATTTTCCGCTTCAGCACTTCAACGTTATAGCCCTGGTATTATCGACTTAATTGACAAGCTTTGCAAAGAACTAAAAACTGCAAAAACTCCTCTCCCTTTAGCCGAGAAAATGCGACGTTTTGCTTTTTCCGTTATCGCTACAACTGTCCTTGGGCTGGAGGGCAAAGATCGTGAAAAGTTATTTTCTGATTTTGAGATCTGGACCAAAGCTCTCTTCTCAATTCCAATCGCTGTTCCAGGAAGTCCCTTTGCTAAAGCTCTAAAGGCAAGAAAACGTTTACTTAAAAAACTTCAAGAAATCCTTAGTCAACCTATTAAGGGCAAAGGTGGCTTGGATTTGCTAGCAGGAGGTCTAGATGAAGCTGGTATTCCTTTCTCAGATGAAGATTTGGGAGAGCAACTACTTCTACTGTTATTTGCGGGGTATGAAACCACAGCTTCTGCCCTGAGCTGCCTAATGCGAGAATTACTTCTAAATCCAAAAGTAAAAACATGGCTTTCTGAAGAGATAGATACTCTAAAATGGCCTCCAACTCCTGAGGAAGCACCTATACTCTACGATCCTGCCAATGCTCCAAGACTCGATGCCCTCGTAAAGGAAGTAATGCGATTCACTCCACCAGTAGGTGGTTTTTTTCGCCGTACCAAGCAATCCTTGGTTTTAGATGACATTCTCGTTCCTAATAATCGTGTAGTACAAGTAGCTTTAATTGCTTCTAACCGCCATGGGATTGGTGATCTAGATATATTTCGACCGCAACGTCACCTTGAGCATGAATGTTCTTTAAAACTGATGCCTTTCGGTGGAGGCGAACGTGTCTGCCTAGGTAAATCTTTAGCTGAACTTGAGATCAGATTGATGGTGGTTGGGTTATTTCGTAAATTGCAACTTGACGTTATCCCGACTCAAGACTTCACCCTACGACAGATTCCAAGTCCATCTCCTCGTGATGGGTTGTTAGTAAAGGTAAAAGTGTGAGAACTCCTTTCGAAATCAATAATTCTAAGTCGTGATCTTTTTCTTGCCATTTGAAATACCACCAACTTTCAATCTTCTGATTTTTCCATCTTCCCAAATCCAAAAAACAGGCTCGGCTGCTTTTGCATTCTGCAAGTCAGCTTGATGTCTCAAACTAACAGGCTTAAATTCCTTAGTTGGATCAAAATCGCTATCTCTAACTGCCTGATTCAATACAATACTGCCTTCCGGTCCTGAAACAGATCGGTGATAAGTACCAATAGGTATCTGAAGAGCACCCATTTTTTGGTTGAGATAAATCACATGATGAGGTTCTTCCCATTTGGGATTGAGCAAGGTAAAAGTACGCTTCCCCGCTAAGACTAAATTGTGATCAACCTGGTGATGATGCACATAATACTGCTCAATTTCATCGTCATTTGGAGGAGAAATTGCACTTCCATGATGAATGACTACATCAGATCCATTAGAGTCTTTGACTCCTACATCTAAGAAAGTGACTTGAGGTGTTTCCCTAAACACATTCGTGGGAACAAAGTTTAGAGAAGTCTTTTTTTTAGTTTTCGATTGATTCCACTGAACGTTCATTCGTATTGAGTCATCTAGATTTCTCAAAACAGGGCAGTCCTTCGTGGCCTTTTGAAGAACCTTTAATTGATCAGTCTCTAAATCACTTGGCATCTCAATTTGTAGTAATAAAAATTCAATCTTGCGTGGACCATGAGTTGTCATTTTCTTTTCAATTTCAACTGTTATTTCACCTAATTCCCAACCTTTTTCTTTTGCTGTAATTCCCATCACTGTAAGGAAACAAGTCCCTACTGCTGTCGCCAATAAATCAGTAGGAGCAAAATTCTCTCCTTTTCCTGCATGATCAACTGGTGCATCAGTTCTAAGTGTTTGCCCTGAATGCACATGCTGAGCTTCTGTATGCAAATTCCCTAGATAACGACAAAGAATTCTGTCTACACTTCGTAAAGCTTACAAGTAGATTTAGCAGGATGAAGTTTACATTCCTCTTCCCAAAATAAATCTTGCTTTTGTTGTGGTAATTCATAAGAGAAGTCATGAATATAATCAATATCTCTCAATGGATTTGGAAAGACTGTAAAAGGAGTTCTAAGTTTCATAATCCTCCTGTGCGGTTAATTCATTTTTAACACATTCTTATAAATTACGTATAGGGCTTTCAGGAAAGTATTTAGACTGTACGGTCCTTACTAATCAAAGTGTTATTAACCGTCTTAAGTGATATTTACCGTATATATTTCTTCGGTTTACATGATTAGAGATTTCTAAAACTAGAGGCACAATAATGCTATTCCCGCACGGAACATCATGTACACATCCTTATTTGACAAAGTTCTCTTCGACTCATTCTTTTCTCCTATGAGGACTGTTTATGTTGTCTCTGATAGTCAACTAGAGGAGATAAAACGTAAGCAAAGACAAGAGGAACTCGAGAATCTTGAAGCTTCACGCAAAAGACTTGAGGCGAACTATCAGTCACGTATCAAAATCATTGATGAACGTGAGCATGAACTTCATGAAGAACTCAAAGCGCTAGCACCAGCAGCAGAAAAAAAAACTAATCATGCTGCTGAAGAAGCTGAAAAGTGCGCTGTTAAAGCTTAAGCCTTTTAACTAGCCGAGTAAAAGGGATGACTAAATAGGTATAAAGGGGCCTTGTCTGGCCCCTTTATTTTTACAATTTCAAATGAATATCCTTAATGACAACCAAAAAAGAAAACACGTAAAGAATTTTTGATATGAAGAAGGGGGACGTATTTCGATGTCCCCCTTTGAGTCCAGCTCCTATTTTAACACCAACGAGCTCGAACTCCTATCTAGTTTCTAATCAACTAAAAACAACTCGCAAAGAGTATAAACACCTCTTTTTGATCTTTACTCGCCAACAAAACATGAGGTCAAGGTAAATCAAAAGAATAAAAGGGCGATGGGATTCAATATACAAGTTCTGATCAAAACCATAATCTCTTCATCAGTTGCTACTTCCCCAATTACAAGACAATTCACACTCAGTGAGACTTTCCTTCTCAAGGCAACTTAAAATTCTAACCATATCAACTGATGAGAGACTTCCATCAGCATTCCACTTAAGAGTTGTTTTTCGCTGAACTGGAATGCATTCTTTATTTCTTGGTGAGGGAAGAAATTTAACCTTTTTATTTTCAAGACAATCTAAATAGGATTTAGCAGCATGAAGATCCGCAGTGTAAGTACATTTATTTAAAGAACAAGCTCTAAACATTCTGCCTGTCAGGCCTTGCAAGCAAACAATTGAGCCACCATGAGGAGTTGTATGGAAAGGCTTTTGAATGGTCATTGCTCACTCTCCATTACTAGAATGGTGGGTAGTTTTGTATCAATAACTACTAAATGGCAATAGGTCTTAATGCTCAAGCATCAGGCTCGTAGTCGTTCATAAAGTTCTATTCATTAACACAATTATCCTAAGATCTATTGCTATAGCTAACAAAAACTACTGATCAAGAAAAAGATAATAACTATCAGTTGCGATCTATTGGGATGGACTTCTGCCGTTAAAGATTGATGCCAACTTCTAGAATCTTCTA
>QCHT01000022.1 GCA_003279445.1 Prochlorococcus sp. AG-402-G10 | reverse complement strand
CCTCGATTAGTGATTTGACAGCCTTGGATCTGAGGTGATCTTCAGTGGCTTCGTCAAATGTTCCCTGGACGAGTTCTTGAATAAATAAACGATGAACTTCACTACTGCGAAGGAAACTTTCTGTTGCGTTGATTATTCCTTCAACTAAAGTTTCATCAGGCTCGGAATTTTTATCTGCAAGCTTGAATTCCCAATCTAAATGTCGTCTTTGCCATCCAGATGAATGCAAGCTTGGCATTACAGACTCAGAATATGTATCTACTGACATTTCATAAATTCTCTCTGCAAGACGCTCGCACCATTCTCTCCCATGAGTTTGTAGGTTTTGCTTCATTGCCGTACGAGGTACAGCATGCCCACCATGATGGCTATGGCATACACCGTCTGGACATTCGATTGCTTTTAGGCCCATTTTCTTCCTAAGTATTTAGGTTGTTATTTCTTGTTAGCCACAATCCTTCGCAAGGAAAAGCTTTTTTCAACAAAAATCGTGGTCTTCAAACCTTTTCAGTCTTAATCTGGATTTGGTAAATGGTTTTTAACTTGCCAAGAATTTTAATTCCAATTGAGGCTGCCTTAGGCGAGACCCGTGTCGCAGCAACTCCAGAGACTGTTAAGAAATTAATTTCCATTGGTTTCAAAGTCTCTATTCAACAAGGAGCAGGAGCCCTTGCCGGTTTCCTTGATGATTGTTATTTCAATGCTGGAGCTGATTTGTTTTCTGATGCAGGTGAAGATTCTTATCAGAACGTTGATTTAGTCCTATGTGTTAATTCTCCTAGCGAAGGCTTTTTGTCAAAGCTTAAGCCTAGAACTTTATTAGTTGGGTTATTGGCCCCTTATGGCAACCAAACCCTTGCAAATAATTTAGAGAAAGGAGAGTTGTCAGCTTTATCTTTAGAACTTTTACCAAGAATTAGCAGAGCTCAGGCTGCTGATGCACTTTCTTCTCAGGCTAATATTGCGGGCTATAAGGCAGTCTTGTTAGGAGCAAGTGCTCTTGATAGATATTTTCCTATGCTTATGACAGCTGCTGGGACTGTGCAGCCTGCCAAAGTAGTTGTACTAGGAGCTGGTGTTGCAGGTTTGCAGGCAGTCGCAACAGCTAAGCGCTTAGGAGCCGTTGTTTATGTGAGCGATATTCGTCCAGCAGTCAAGGAACAAGTTGAGTCCTTAGGGGGCAGATTTATTGAACCTCCTGAAGTTAAAAATGAACCTTCTGAGTCTGCTGTGTATGCGAATCAGGTCTCACAGGCTTTCCTTGCTTCTCAGAGAAAGCAACTTGTCTCTCAGTTAGCGGAAGCTGATGTGGCTATTTGTACTGCTCAAGTACCAGGGAAGAAGGCGCCTCGTCTTATTGATGAAGAGATGCTAGATCAAATGAGGGCAGGAGCGGTTGTCGTAGATCTTGCTGTGGCCCAAGGAGGGAATTGCGAAGGGACTCGACCTGGGAAAACTGTCTTACGAAAGGGGGTAAAGCTTATAGGGGCCTCTGACTTGCCTTGCACTATCCCTAATCACGCAAGCTCTTTATATGCTAGAAATTTGTTTGCTTTAATTAGCCCTTTAATTAATGATGGACATCTTGTCCTGGATGCTGAAGATGAATTAATAAAAGGAGCGTTGATAAGCAAAGATGGTCTTATTCGTCAAAATCAATTAATGAATTCAGGAGGATCAAATTAATGTCTTTTTTAAGTGAAGCGTTTTGGGTGCTTTTGCTAGGAAGTCTTTTAGGCTTGGAATTAATAGGAAAAGTTCCTCCTACTTTGCATACCCCTCTAATGAGTGGAGCAAATGCAATTTCTGGAATAACAATGATTGCTGCTCTTACATTGATAATAAAAGCCGGAGATAATCTCCCATTGTTAGTTATGGGATCCGTTTCTTTGGGATTTGCTCTTTTCAATGTTGTTGGAGGCTTCCTTGTAACAGACCGGATGCTTGCAATGTTCAGTCGTAAATCCATACGTAAATAAGGGGATTTATTAATGAACTTTTTTGAGATTCTGAAGTTTTCGATTGATCTGTTAGCTGTTTTTCTTTTGGCCCTAGGCATTAAAGGCTTATCCAAGGTTCGTTCAGCTCGTGAGGCTAATCGGCTAGCAGCAATTGCAATGACGCTTGCTGCAGTAGGTGTTTTTGTTGAGTCTTTAGGGGCCTCTGGAATTCCTTTTAATTCATGGTTTTGGATAATTGCAGGTTCGATCGTAGGCACCTTCTTGGGAGCAGTAGTAGCTAAAAAAGTTTCTATGACTGCCATGCCGGAGACGGTAGCTCTTTTTAATGGATGTGGAGGGATGTCATCTTTGTTGGTTGCTTTAGCTGTGGCTATTTTCCCGCTAAGTAGTTCTGAAGAGGCCTTGAATATGGACCTAGTTGAAAAGATTTCAATTGTAATTTCTGTTTTTGTTGGGTCTATAACTTTTACGGGATCAATAGTTGCTATGGCCAAATTGCAAGGATGGTTAGCTACTCCTGCATGGATGCAAAGCAAGATACGTCATTTTATAAATATTGGACTAGGGGTTGTCTCACTTGTATCTATTAGTTCCCTTTTGAGTGTGAGTGATAGTGGACTGTTGTTATTAGTGATCAGTTCTGCTCTTCTGGGTGTTGGTGTGACACTTCCTATTGGCGGTGCTGATATGCCTGTAGTTATCTCACTTTTGAACAGCTATTCAGGTGTAGCAGCTGCAGCAGCGGGATTTGTTGTAGGGAGCCAATTGCTCATAGTTGCTGGAGCAATGGTAGGGGCTGCTGGATTGATTCTTACTCAGGTGATGTGTAATGGCATGAATAGGTCTCTAGTTTCAGTTTTATTTGGAGGTGCACTTGGCGCTACTGTTGCCACAGACTCGTCTGGCTCAGGAGAGTATTTAAACATTACTAGTTGCAGCGCAGAAGAGTGTGCTTTGACCCTTGAAGCGGCAGAACGAGTTGTGATTGTACCTGGATACGGTTTAGCTGTAGCTCAGGCTCAACATACACTTAGAGAAGTAACAAGAGCTTTGGAAGGTAGTGGTATTGAGGTGACCTATGCTATTCATCCTGTGGCTGGGAGAATGCCCGGACATATGAATGTCCTTTTGGCAGAGGCAGATGTTCCATATGAACAATTAAAGGAAATGGATGTTGCTAATCCTGAATTTCCTGCGACAGATGTTGTTCTTGTCTTAGGAGCTAATGATGTTGTTAATCCTCAAGCTAAGAATGACCCTAGTTCTCCTTTATATGGGATGCCAGTACTTGATGTTCAAGAGGCACGTACTGTATTTGTTATTAAAAGAGGTATGAGTGCCGGGTACTCAGGAATTAAGAATGATTTGTTCGACTTAGCTAATACATCTATGGTGTTTGGTGATGCAAAAAAAGTCTTAGGTGATCTTTTGGTGGAACTTAAAGAACTAGGTATTAGTGGAAAGAACTGAAGATTCTAGACATACTCTTGAATGTACAGGGGGAAAACCTTTTAAACAGCGTTTCCCTTGGATTGGAGGAGATCTTCAAACTCTAAGAGACACTTTTGTTGATGAGAATTTATTCCTTCAAAATGGAGAACTTGTTCTCATAGAGGTACCTTCTAAATGCTCTGGGAGTAAAGAAAAAGAGCATTTAATTGCTTTCTTAAATAGACCTTCAAACTCCTTGCGCCCTAAAGGCTTGATCTTAATGCTTCATGGATTGGGAGGTTCAAGTCGAAGAAGAGGACTTCGACGCATGGCTTCTAAATTACTGAACTCAGGTTTTGCAGTCTTGAGATTGAATCTTCGAGGAGCTGATCCCGGTCGGAAGTTTGCTTCAGGAACATATTCAGCTAATTGCAATGCTGATTTATTTCCTTGCATAGAGAAAGCTAGAGAAATTTGTAATTTGCTAGGGAATAACTTGGGTTCTTCAAATGGCCCGATTCCGCTTTTTGGAGTAGGTCTTTCCTTAGGGGGAACAATTTTATTAAATGCTTGTTTGGGATTTGAATCTTATGAAGGAGAGGCTGCTTTAGATGCATTGGTTTGTATTAGTAGTCCATTAGATTTAGAAGCGTGTAGTGTATCTATTGAGAGGCCTCGTAATAGTTTTTATCAGGCATGGTTGTTGAAGAGATTAATTCAACAAACTCTCGAAGACCCATTTGGGTTAACAGAGTTCGAAAGAGAGTTTTTAGAACAAAGAAATCCTTGGAAGCTTTCAATTACCTCCTCTATACGAGCATTTGATTCATCCATAACTGCTCCAAGATGGGGGTTTAGAAATGTTGATGACTACTACAAGCAGTCTTCCCCTATAAACTCTTTTCTCACAAATGGTTTTAAAAGTATTCCAAAGACACTGTTTTTACATTCCATGGACGATCCATGGGTCCCCTCTCAATCTATCGAGGATTTACTAGAAAAAATAAAAAATAAAAACATAACCCCTACTTCAGATATTTTGTTAACTAGCTATGGGGGGCATAATGGCTTTCATGGCTTAAATGGATGTTGGGGCGATGAAGTTGTGAGGAGTTGGTTGATCAAATTTGTAGCCTAAACCTTTTAGTGGCGTTCTTTTGAGTACCCATTCTTTTTTTGGTTTTCCTTCTATGATGTGGCTTTTGACTATTGCCTCAATTCGATCCTGAAAAACGTACTGATACCAGATCCCTTCTGGCCAGATTAAAAGAATTGGCCCAGACTTACAGACTCTTAAGCAATTAACCTTGCTACGTAAAACAATTCCTTCTGGTCGTTTAGGCTCCTCGAGCTTTAGTCTTTTTAAAACTAGTTTAAGTTGTTCCCAACTCCGTTTGCTTTCCGCTGGGTCGCAACATAATGATGATGTTTTCTGTGGTACACATAGTAAGAGATGGTGACTTATTTGAAGGTTCATTCTCCAGTAGTAGACATTGTGATCTCATGAGTATCTTTTTCTACTAGAAACTTGACTTCTTGCCGGGCCCAAGCATCTACTTCAATTACATCATCTAGTTGGGGGTCTGCTTTTAGATCTTGTTTATGCTTCTCACATGTTTTTTCAATTACTGTTGGAATATTTAGAAAATGAATCTTTTCTTTTAGAAAAAGAGCTACTGCTTCTTCATTGGCTGCATTAAGAACAGCTGGCATTGTACCGGCAGCCTTCCCAGCAGAATAAGCAAGTTGCATGCATGGATATTTTGATTTATCTGGATCACGGAAAGTTAATTGTCCTATCTCTGCCAGCTTTAGTCTTTTCCATTTTGTTTCAACTCTATTTGGCCAACTCATGGCATATAAGATTGGAAGCTTCATGTCTGGCCAACCCATTTGAGCTAGAACGGATGAATCAGTTAATTCAACCATTGAATGAATAATACTTTGAGGGTGAACAACTATTTCTATGTGGTCGTAATCAAGGCCAAATAAATAATGTGCTTCTATTACTTCAAGACCTTTATTCATTAGCGTGGCTGAATCAACAGTGATTTTCTTCCCCATGCTCCAATTTGGATGACTAGTAGCATCTTTTACAGTGGCATTTTTCAAAGCTTCTGTAGGCCAGTCACGGAAAGCCCCTCCAGAAGCTGTCAGTTGAATATTCCTTAAACCAGGAGTAGGAACTCCAGTTGAGAGGCGCGCGGTGTCTGTAAAAGGAGTCCCTTGTAAGCATTGGAATATAGCTGAATGCTCTGAATCAGCTGGGAGTAATCGACTACCACTTCTCTTTAGTTCTGGTAGCACAACTGGGCCTGCTGCAATCAAGGTCTCTTTGTTTGCTAGTGCAATATCTTTGCCTGCTTTTATTGCAGCTAGAGTTGGTAACAGTCCTGCACAACCTACAATTCCAGTAACAACAAGGTCTGCTGCCTCCCATGAAGCTGCTATTTGCAGTCCTTCTTTCCCAGCTAGTAAGTGAGGAATCTCTTTAGGTTTTTCTTTATTAGGTAAATCTTGTAAGCGCTTTTGGAGTTCAGGTAAGTTTTTACTCTCAGCAAGTGCAACTACCTCTGGTTGGTGCTTTTTGATTTGATCAATAAGCAAATCAAGGTTATTACCTGCTGTTAAAGCAACTACTTTGAATTGATCTGGGCACTCTTGGGCTATTTCGAGAGTTTGGGTGCCAATCGAACCAGTGGATCCCAGTACACTGATTGCTTTCACGATGTTCAAACAGTTTTCATTAGTCTCTCACTTGATGGTTTGATTCAGGCGAAAAAGTTAATGATCTGCGAATTAATGTAGAGATAACTTACTTTCTAATCCAATCTGTTACGCCATCTTTCTTATCAATCAATTCAATCCCTTTATCTTTTAGCTCTTCTCTTATGTTATCGGCTTTAGCAAAATCCCTAGACAATTTGGCAGCTTTACGTTCTATTATTGCCTCTATTATTTCGGATTCACTATATATATGACCTTGATTAGATTCTTTCCCTTGGGGTAGTTCAGGTTGAAGACCTAAAATATTTGCAAGGCTTACTAGCAACATCCACCTTAAGTGAAGCTCTTTATTATTTTTTTCTGCCCCTAAATCTGATACACCTCTTTCGATTTGATTGGCTAGTGATCTTAGAGGACGGGCAAGGTCAAATAATACAGATATTGCTATTGAAGTGTTTAGATCATCTTCTAGTGCATCTTTGAATTGTTGAGAAGCTTTAGACAACCTCTCGGAAGAGACGTATGAATTGAGATCGCTAATAGTCTTTTGTTGAGTAACCGGCTTTGGCCATTTGAGTTTCTGATGACTAATCAACCCTAGACAAAGCGCACTGTTGAGTCTTTGCCAACCTGTTGAAGCAGCTTTAATAGATTCTTTTGTGAAATCTAAAGGCTTCCTGTAGTGAGCTTGAAGAATGAATAGTCTAAGAGTCATAGGAGAGATCCCTTCTTGTAAGAGGGATCTGATAGTTGTAAAGTTGCCAAGTGATTTACTCATTTTCTGGCCTCCAACGTTGACCATTCCGTTATGAAGCCAATAGTTTGCTAGTTTTTTATCGTTAGCTATTTCTGACTGAGCAATTTCATTTTCATGATGTGGAAAGATTAAATCAGATCCACCAAGATGAATATCTATAGTTTCACCGAGTTCTTGGAGCACCATTGCGGAGCATTCAATATGCCAGCCAGGACGACCGTGCCCCCATGGTGAAGAAAAGCTGGTCTCTCCTTCTTTAGCTGCTTTCCAAAGTGCAAAGTCAAAGGGGTGTTGTTTTCGGGCTCCTTCCTCTTTGTCTATTCTGCCATCGGCATTTAGCTGCTGCTCAGATAAGTCACGACCACTTAGCTTTCCGTACTCGCTATGTTTCATAACAGCAAAATACACATCTCCGTCAACTGAATAAGCAGCTCCTTTTTCTTCTAATTTCTGAATCATCTCTCTAATACCATCAAGGCATCTAGTTGCTCGAGGCATACGACTTGGCCTCAAAATGCCCAGAGTATCCATATCTTGATGGAATTCTTTAATATTCTTTTCACTAACTTGAGTCATTGTTGAGTTTTCTTTGGTAGCTTTAGCAAGGATTTTGTCGTCAATGTCTGTGAAATTCTGTATGAAAGTGACCTTGTAGCCTTGTGAAATTAAGAACCGTCTTAAAACATCCCAGACGATATAGCTTCGTGCATGACCTAAATGACAAAGATCGTAAACAGTAACTCCGCAGCAATAAATACTTACTTCACCTGGATTTAGCGACCTAAAAGTTTCTAGTTTCTTTGTGAGGGAGTTTGTTAGCTTTAAAGACACTTTGCTATTTAGAGGTTTTGATGGAAATAATTTTCATTTTGTATCCATCCAATTATCTCCAACAGCTGCTTGTACAACTAGTGGAACAGAAAGGCATACAGCCTTTTCCATTGTAGTGACGACTAAGCTTTTAACTTCCTTTACGACAGTTGGATCCGCTTCTAAAACTAATTCATCATGAACTTGCAAGAGGAGATTAGCAGGGAACCCATTCTCTTTGATCTTTGTTGCTAGTTGCACCATCGCTATCTTAATAATATCGGCACTAGAACCTTGAATAGGAGCATTTGCAGCTGCTCTAAGTTGTTGTGCTTCCATGCCTGCACGTCTAGCAACCTTAAGGTCTATGCTCATAGGGTCACTACCGAGTAAGCGCCCTAGCCCATTTTTGTCAAAAGAGAAATGTCTACGCCTTCCCAGCAAGGTCTTTACGTAGCCTTTGCTTAAGGCAAGTCTCTCTTGAAGTTCTAGGAATCCGAAGACTTTTGGGTATCGTTCTTTGTATTTGATTAAGAAATCTTTTGCCTCTGAAGTACTAACACCTGCTGATCTTGCGAAACGTTGAGCTCCCATACCATATATCACACCGAAATTAATTGTTTTGCCTAATCGTCTTTCTTCAGGGGTAATTGACTCTTTATCTAAGAGGATTCTTGCAGTAAGAGTATGTACATCGTCTCCATTCTTATATGCCTCTTGAAGGATTTCTTCACCTGAAAGATGAGCAAGGATTCGTAGTTCAATCTGTGAATAATCTGCGCTTATTAGTTTCCAGTTCTCTTGGGGAAGAAATGCCTTCCTTATACGCCTACTAAATTCAGTTCGGATAGGAATATTCTGAAGATTTGGGTTGCTACTACTTAAACGACCTGTTGCAGTTACTGCTTGATTAAAATCTGTATGAACTCTGCCGGTTTCTTTCTCAACTAAAAGGGGAAGCGCATCTACATAAGTGCTCACAAGCTTGTTAAGTGTCCGGTGTTCTATTAATGGTGGTATTAAAGGATGGTCTTTTTCAAGTTTCTCGAGAACGTTTGCATCAGTACTCCATCCAGTTTTTGTTTTGCGAGATTTTTTCTTATCAAGAGCCAACGTGTTAAAAAGAATTTCACCAAGTTGTTTAGGAGAGTTAAGGTTGAACTCAAGGCCGGCTTCTTTATAAGCTTGGTTCTCTAGTCTCTTTAGTCTCTGGTGCAATTCATTTGATAATTCAGTTAGATAAGGAATGTCTATACAGATTCCCCTTGCTTCCATTTCTGCAAGGATTGGCTCAAGAGGTTGCTCTACATTTTCTAAAAGTTTGATCAACTCTGATCCCATTCCTTGAAGTTGAGATTTAATTACAAAAGACAGCTTTCTTGTGAGGTATACATCCATGCCACAGTAGGTACTTGCATCTTTAATATCAACGTCTTTAAAAGTTTCTCCTTTCCCTACAAGTTGTTTAAAGCTTGTAGGAGTATATCCGAATTGTCTTTTAGTTATTTCTTCTAGGCCATGCTTATTAGTTGAATTACAAAGATAATCTGCAAGCAGAGTATCAAACACCACACCTTCCAAAGGAATTCCATTGTGGAGAAAAACTAGACGATCATACTTGGCATTTTGAAGAACTTTTGGATGTGAAGAACTTTTTAGCCAAGGTATAAGAGCTTTTACAACTTGTGTAAGGGTTAACTGACTATTGAGGCTGTTGTTCCCATTTAAATTTAATTCTTCTTGGGCATTATGCCCAAGAGGTATATAGGCAATCTGATCTAGACCTTCTCCCCAGCAAAAACCAACACCAACAAGCTCAGCTTTAAATGGATTCAAATCAGTTGTTTCTGTATCAACGGCGACTGGAGATAAGGGAGTTTTACATTCCAGGAGGCGATCTACAAGTACTGCAAGTTCAAACGGGTCTCCGATTATTTTTGGGGTTATCTTAGGAAGTTGATCCGAATTATTTTGATCAATCTTCACTCCCACAATTTTTTCCCCGGTGACTTTTGATTGTGACTGATTAGTATAAATTCTTTGCTTGTTTGCTTTATAGCCGCCATTAGAAAAGCTAGCTACAAAGCTTGGAATTTGATTGATAAGAGAAAAGAGTTCAAGTCTTTTAAGCGATGTCGTTAAATTCTCTTTATTGATTTCAGATAGCTCTATTTTCTTTGGACTTTTTATTGGAACTTCAATCATTATTTCCGCCAATTCTCTTGAGAGGTAGGCATTCTCCTTCCCCTGTTTTAATTTAATTTTTACGGCACCTTTGATAGCCCCTTGAGTTGCTTTCTCTCCTTGTTCTTCCAAGGCTTCTAAAGATTTGAAGATTCCATCTAAGTCACCATTCTCTTTTAGTAAATTAATAGCTGTCTTAGGTCCAACTCCTTTAACTCCAGGAATATTGTCAGAACTGTCTCCTGTTAGAGCCTTCAGGTCTATTACTTTCTTAGGAATAACTCCAAGTTTTTTTAATACTCCCTCTTCATTTATAAGTAAAGGGCTCCCACTTTTTGAATATGGCCCTCCACCCATGTACAGGACGGCGATATTCCTATCGTCATCTACTAATTGGAAGAGATCTCGATCTCCAGTCAGGATGTGGACGCTCCATCCATTCTCGGAAGCTTTTTGGGCTAGTGTCCCTAGAACGTCATCTGCTTCATAACCAGGTGCTGTGACAATCGGAAGATTGAGATCGTCCTTAAGTATTTGCTGAAGTTGTTCTAGGTCTTGGAAGAAAATTTCTGGAGCAACATCACGATTTGCTTTGTAGTTTGGATCTGCTTTGTGACGAAAAGTTGGCTCAGCTGTGTCAAAAGCAATGGTTATCCCTTGAGGAGCTAGTGATTTGCAATTGTCCAAAAGGCTTTTTAGAAACCCATAAGTCACACTTGTTGGGATTCCTTCTTTCGTCTGAAGTCCCCCTTCTCCACCTTTGCTGAAGGCATAGAAACTTCTAAATGCAAGTGAGTGCCCATCAACAAGAAGCAAAATAGGTTTTTCTTTTTGTTGAGACATAGCTTGCTTAATTAGATGTTTCTGTAATTGGACTTATTTACGTTTTTTCTTTGACCATGGAGGGATGTCAATAAAAATTTTTTCACCTGGGTTAATTCCATTTAATATGGCTGTTTTATCTCCACTGCTGGATCCAAGTTCGACTTTTTGGAAAAAGGGCTCTTTGTTTTTGTCAACTACTAGAACCCCAGGGGTTCCATTTTTAGTAACTATCGCAACCGTTGGAACAATTGTTCTAAAACCTGATTTGCCGGTTTGAAATTCTATATCTGCGGTCATTCCAATACGTAGTTTTTTTGGAGGATTGACAAGTGATAGTTTTACTTCAAATGAAGTTACATTGTTTTTTCTGATTGCCCTTGGAGCTATTTCAGTAACAATAGAATCGAAGCGCTCATCTGGGAAAGCCTCTACTTGAATACTACCTTTTCGACCGATTTGAATTCGACCAATATCACTTTCAGGTACTTTCGAAATAACTTCTAGTCCTTGTGAAATCTCAACGACTGAACTTTTACCAGAGTTCTCGCTATTTGAGAGAGATGAATTGGGAGAAACAAATGTTCCAGGCTCAGCATACCTTGCTGTAATTATCCCTTTTAAAGGTGATCTTATAAATAGCTCCTTTTCTTCTACTTGTACTTGATTAAGCTTTGCTTTGCTAATAAGGAAAGCTTTTCGAAACTCTTCATACTTCTCTTTGCTTATTCCCCCTTCTAAAAATAATTGCTCTCTACGCTGAAAAGCAGCTTTTGAATTTTCAAAATCTGTCTGAACTATATTTAATCTGAATTGAATGTCGCGCCCTTCTATTTTTGCAAGCAATTGATCCTTTAATACTTCATCTCCTTCAGATACATAGATTTCTTCTATTATTCCTTGGCGAAAAGGATTTACGTTTAAACTTCTTTCAGCTTGTAATTCCCCACTTGATGTAATTAATGAAGGAAGTGTTCCTTCTTTAACCATAATGGTGTACAAGGATAAATCTTTCTTCTTATTTTTGTCAGATCTTTCATTCCCAAGAATATTGCAGCCAGTAAGCACTAAGAGAAAAGCAAAGAGAATGAGAAGTGGTTTTTGATTTAGACCTGGCATTGGTTTCTGAAGGATCTTTTTTGAGTCGATTTAGGTTTCTTTCTTTGGCTGGTTTAAAGACGCTAGAGCGATTAGCTTGTCAGAATAACCCCTTGAATGTAGCTTTTAGATTTTTTCTGATGCTGAAAGTAGGAATAGTTGGACTCCCCAACGTTGGAAAATCCACCTTGTTTAATGCTCTAGTTGCGAATGCCCAAGCAACAGCAGCTAATTTTCCATTTTGCACGATTGAGCCAAATGTAGGAACTGTATCAGTCCCTGATAACAGATTGAATTTACTTGGATCTCTAAGTAATAGCAAAGCATTAATCCCTACTAGAATTGAATTTGTGGATATCGCTGGTTTGGTTGAAGGCGCTAGCCAAGGTGAAGGATTAGGGAATAAATTTTTGTCTAATATTCGCGAAGTAGATGCGATTGTGCATGTTGTTCGTTGTTTTGATGATGAGAATGTTGTTCATGTATCAGGTTCAGTAGATCCCTTAAGAGATATCGAGATTATCAATCTAGAACTTGGTCTGTCAGATATTGCTCAAATAGAAAGGCGAAGAGAACGTTTAAAGAAACAAATTCGGACCAATAAGGAAAGTCAACTTGAAGATGAAATCTTGCAAAAATTCAATTTGGAAATTCAACAAGGAGGAGCAGCTAGAAGTATATCTTTAACTTATGAAGAGAATAAGTTAGTAGCTCCTTTAGGTCTTTTAACAGCAAAACCAATAATATATGCATCCAATCTAAGTGAAGATGAACTTTCTTCAGGTAATACATACTCAAGGAATGTTGTTGATGTAGCTAAGAGTGAAGCTGCTGAATGTATCAAAATCTCTGCACAAGTAGAGGCTGAACTTATTGAGTTAAAAGAAAGTGAAAGATTTGATTACCTAAAAGGTCTTGGAGTTCAGGAAGGTGGATTGCAGAGCTTAATAAGAGCATCCTATAATTTACTTGGATTGAGAACGTACTTCACTACAGGAGAAAAGGAAACCAAAGCTTGGACAATCAACTCAGGAATGACGGCCCCTCAAGCAGCAGGTGTAATACATACTGACTTTGAAAGAGGTTTTATTCGTGCTCAAACAATTAATTGTGCAAAGTTGTTAGAAGCTGGATCTTTAACAGAAGCAAAGAATAATGGTTGGATTCGAAGTGAAGGGAAAGAATATGTTGTGAATGAAGGAGATGTTATGGAGTTCTTGTTTAACGTATGACTTACCAGTTCTTTGCGGGCTTTTCCAAGTTAGATTATGATTCAGCCTAAGATTTTGCTTTAAATGCCTGTTATCTTAAATAAGACTGAACCCCAGGTGGAAGTACACAATCTCCTAGCTATAAGCACCTTCTAAATGTCTGGTATTAATATTCAAAAGTTGCAGATGAGAAACTTTATTGAACGAGAAATATCATTGGTGTTTCCTTTTAGATGTTCAACAGAGGAATAATCTAGTCAATGCTGCCCCTTTTTAGTCCTGACGATTTTGGTTTTATAGCAGCGGCTTTGACAACGATTGCCTTCTTGCCTCAGGTTATTAAAACTTGGCGAACAAGAAAAGCAGAAGATGTGTCGATAGTGATGTTGTTCATGTTTATAACTGGACTTTTGTTCTGGATAATTTATGCGATACAAACAAACGCTCTTCCAGTATTAATTGCCAATATCATTACCTTTGTTTTGAATGTGATCATCCTAGTTTTGAAGTTGATCTATAGAAAATAAAAAAGCCGCCCATTCAAGAGCGGCTTAAGAGATCGATAGATCAAGTGACAAAATAAATTGACTTTAAGCAAGTTTAGCTGATGTTTTAGCAGGTGCTTTCTTTGCACGTCTAGCCTTT
>QCHT01000021.1 GCA_003279445.1 Prochlorococcus sp. AG-402-G10 | reverse complement strand
CTAGTAACCATTTGACGTGCCATTGATGCTACCTGTTGTATGTCCCCACCAGCTCCAGTAGTAACTTCACCTCTACCAAAGACAACATCTTCAGCCGCTCTACCTCCTAATGCACCCATTATTCTTGCTTTTAGTTGAGCTCTACTTACTAACATTTGGTCTTCATCTGGTGAGAACCAAGTTAAACCTTTTGCTTGACCTCTTGGAATCAAGGTAACCTTTTGTACTGGGTCATGGTCTTTTAATAATGTGCCAACTAAAGCGTGTCCTATTTCATGATAAGCAATTAATTTTTTGCTCCTTCCGTCAGTAAGAGGCTGTCCTTCCATGCCAGCAATTATTCTATCTACAGCATCATCTATTTCAGTTAATCCTATTGATTCCTTTCTTCTTCGAGCTGTTAATATTGCGGCCTCATTAAGAAGATTGGCAAGATCTGCTCCAGTAAAACCTGGTGTTCTTCTAGCAATATTTTCCAATGAAAGTGTTTTATCAATTTTTTTATTTTTAGAATGAACTTTTAGTATTGATAATCTTCCTTTTATATCTGGAGCATCTACAGAAACTTGTCTATCAAACCTCCCTGGCCTTAGCAATGCTGAGTCAAGAACATCTGGCCTATTTGTTGCAGCGATAATTATTATTCCACTATTACCTTCGAAGCCATCCATTTCAGTTAAAAGTTGATTTAGGGTTTGTTCTCTTTCGTCATTTCCTCCTCCTATCCCTGCTCCTCTTTGTCGGCCAACTGCATCAATCTCATCGATAAATATTAGACAAGGACTATTTTCTTTTGCTCTTTTAAATAAATCTCTAACTCTGCTAGCCCCTACACCTACGAACATTTCGACAAATTCTGATCCTGATAATGAGAAGAATGGAACCCCTGCTTCTCCAGCTATAGCTTTGGCTAATAGAGTTTTGCCTGTCCCTGGAGGGCCTACTAAAAGTACACCTTTTGGGATTTCAGCTCCAACAGAAGTGAATCTTTCAGGCTGCTTTAAAAATGTCACCACTTCTTCTAGATCTTGTTTCGCTTCTTCAACTCCTGCTACATCGTCAAACATGACTCCAGTTTCCGCTTCCATTGCGAACCTTGCTTTTGTTTTACCAAATTGCATGGCCTGGCCAGGACCACCAGGCATAGAGTTTGACCTTCTTGCTAAAAAAACTAAGCCTAAAATTAGAAGGGCTGGGAAAATTAGATTTCCTAGGAAGCCAATACTTTGCGGTGTTTTTTTCTCTGGATGAACATCAAAACTTATTCCTTCTGTTTTGAATTTATTTACCAATTCAGGAGTTAAACCCGGAAGGTCTACCCTTATTTTCTGTACGCGGTTATCAAAGTCTGGGTCTACAGCCTCAACAATTGCATTTCTTCCTCCACTATAAATATCTACTGCCGTAACTCGACCTGAGTCGATGTAATCAATAAATCGTCCATAACTCATTCTAGAAACAGCCGCATTAGGGCTGGAAAGAGAACTCTTGCTTGATTGAGATGTATTGCTATTACTTCCTGTAATGATTTGCCATCCTATAAGTAGGAGAATTACGAAAGGGATTAGCCATAAGGCTACTGATCTGAATTTTGGATTCATGTATTCTTCAAAATCATTTTTATTCTAAGAGAAATTGTGACCTATCTGTTGGAAAAACAGAAAAATTTTCTAAGGAAAGTGCAGTTTTATTTTTAGAACCTTTTTATTCGATAAATCAGAGACTTCTCAAAGCAACAATTGGATCTAATTTTGCAGCTCTTTTAGCTGGCAATACCCCAAAGATTAATCCAATAGATCCTGATAATGAAACAGTAAAAATAATTACTTTAGTTTCAATATTGGCAGGTAAACTTGTTGTTATCTTTATGGCATTGATAGTACCTAACCCTAGGATAGTTCCTAACATTCCTCCTAAAGCTGCTAAAATTAATGATTCAATCAAAAATTGAAGAAGAATATCAGTATCTCTAGCTCCAATTGCTTTTCTTAGCCCTATTTCTTCTGTACGTTCACTAACAGAAACTAGCATTATATTCATTATTCCAATACCACCGACAAGTAGTGAAATTCCTCCTATGGCACCTAGCATTAATGTCAAGCCCCCAGTTATTGTTGTGACAATTGAAAGAGCATCTTTTTGAGATCTGACAGCAAAATCATCATCCTTAATAATCTTATGCCTCTGCCTTAATAAGTTGGTAACTTGAAACTTTGCTGCATTAATAGTTTTCGAATCCTTGGCTTTTATACTAATAAAGCTAAGACTAATCCCATAGTTAGGATCTTTGCCAGTTATTTTATTAACCATAGTTTTTAATGGTATATATATATTCTTATCTTGATTGCTACCAAAAACGGCGCCCTTTGGTTCCATTATCCCAATGATTTGGAAAGATTGATCTTTTATTCTTATATTTTTGCCAAGTGCACTGTCATTAAGGAATAGATCATTATTTAACTCATGGCCAATAATGGCTACATTTTTAGCTGTACTTTGATCCTTATTTGTTATAAACCTACCTTTAGCTATGTCAAAACTTCTAACTGTAAGAAAATCAGGAGTAACTCCTAGAACAGTAGAACTGAAGCTCTTTGACTTAAATTGTATAATTTGACTTGATGAAATTTGAGGCGCTACTTGCTCAATAGTAGGAACTTGTTCTCTAATAGCTATTGCATCTTTTAAGGTCAGATTCCTTGGGAAGGCTACTCCTCTCCTTCTTGTATCATTATTACCAGGGACTACAAATAATACATTAGCCCCTAAATTACTTAATTGATTTGTTGCTAATTTTTGTGCTCCTTTCCCTACACCGAGCAAGGTAATAACAGAGGCATTACCAATAACTATTCCTAGCATTGTTAACGAGCTTCTTAGTTTATTTGATGTCAAAGTCTTGATTGACATCAGTAATAATTCTTTTAAGGATACTTTACTAGCCATTAATCTATCTATGCTTATTGAACTGAATCTGATGGAATTCCTTTGAATATAATTCCCTTGTCTAAATCTAATGTTACTATCTCACCATTCTTAAACTTCTCACATGCACCTTTGACACCACTTATAACAGGCGTAGACATGTTGTAATTTTCTCTATTATCAGATAAATTATTATCCTCTTCAATGATTCCATAAATATGAGTATCAGTTAAAGAATTATAGATAATTCCCTTTGATATAACTAATATTTCTCCAGACTTAACCTCTGACATGTCACTATTTTTACTTATAACTCTTATCTTCCCACTAACCTTACCTGAAGAAATTGAATTACCACTTGCAACAACATCTGTAACTATGCCAACTTTAATTAGGTCTGTCGAACCACTAATGCCATTAAGTGTACCTGCTGTTTCTACAACTAAATCCCCAGGCTTTAATATCCCTTTCTCCATTGACAATTTCATAGCATGACTAAATGTTCTACTAGTGCTTTCTTCTGTATCTATTAGTAAGGCTGATACTCCCCACACTAATTGTAGACGTCTAGCAACTGCTGATTCACTTGTTATGGCAAGTATTGGTGTTGCTGGTCTGAATTTACTTACGTTATGAGCAGTAGCACCACTTTTGGTAAGAGGTAGTATTGCCGCGGCATTAAGTTGCCTTGCAATTGTGCTTACGGCTGCACTTATGGCATTAGGAATAGTACTAGGAAGATGACTTTCTAAGGCCCTTTGAGGGTAGTCTCTTTCAATTCTCCTTGCTATTTTAGCCATAGTTTCGACTGCTTCTATTGGATAGTCTCCAACTGCCGTTTCATTAGAAAGCATTACTGCGTCTGTTCCATCAAGTATTGCGTTTGCAACATCGCTTACTTCGGCTCTAGTTGGCCTTGGGCTTGATGCCATTGAATCCAGCATTTGGGTTGCAGTAATTATTGGTATTCCAAGAGAATTTGCCTTTTTAATAAGTTGTTTTTGGAGCAAAGGTACTTCTTCAGCATCCATTTCTACTCCTAGGTCGCCTCTTGCAACCATTACCCCATCGCAGAGTATAAGTATTGAATCTATTTGGTCTATGGCCTCAAATTTCTCTATTTTGGCGATTACTGGGGTGGTGTGACCATGCTTCCTGATTAATTCTTTAATTTCTTGCATATCTTCGGGGTTTCTTACAAAGCTAAGCGCAACCCAATCAACTCCTTGTGAAAGACCAAATTCAAGATCGACTTTATCCTTATGGGTTAATGCATTAATAGATAATTGAACATCAGGGAAATTGACTCCTTTGTTATTAGAAAGAATCCCCCCAACTGTAACTTTGCAGATTAGAGATTTTTCCTTTAAATCAACCTTATCAACTAACATTTCAACCCTTCCATCATCTAGAAGAATTCTTTTACCTACATCCACTTCACTTATAAGGTTTTTATAAGTGACAGTAGCAACTTTGTTGTTGCAATCTACATTTTCTGACGTCAGCTTAAAGGTATCTCCTTTCCGTAAATTAATGGGACCTTCTTTAAATCTTCCTAATCTTATTTTTGGACCTTGAAGGTCCTGGAGGATTCCAATATTTACTTTTAAACTTTTAGCTACATTTCTAATGGTTTTAATTCGTTGAGAATGCTCTTCATGGTCACCATGAGAAAAATTCAATCTGAAAGTAGAGGCTCCTGCTCTAATTAGATCAGCTATGATTTCTGGGCTTTCTGTCGCAGGTCCAATAGTGGCTACGATCTTAGTCCTTCGTTTTAGATCTATAGTTGCCATTAGAATGTTTGATGACCCTCAAAAAAATACCATCTTGTGAACATTTAGTTACCTCTGAGTCTTTCATTCCTCCTTATCATGGACCTTAATCAGTACCAAGACAAATCAAGAGAAACAGCTCGTTATCCTAATTTGGGAAATAATGCAATTTATCCAACACTAGGACTAGCAGGAGAAGCTGGAGAGGTTGCAGACAAGGTTAAGAAGGTTATTAGAGATAAAGATGGTTTGTTTGGAGCTATGGAAAAACAAGAAATAAAGTTGGAATTAGGGGATGTACTTTGGTATATTGCTCAATTATCTACTGAGTTGGGCTTTGATTTGGATGAAGTCGCTCAGCTAAATCTGGATAAATTATCAAGTAGAGCTATGAGAGGAAAGCTTTCTGGAAGTGGCGACAATAGATAAATCAGAAGGGATTGTTGTACTTTTGATCAGGCGATATTATTTATGATACTTGCGTTTAAAAATGCAAAACGTAGGTTGCTCAAGGCAGATTCAGCAAAATTTAATACGACAAAGGCAAGTATCGGAGATATATCTAGGCCCCCTATTGCAGGTATTATTCCTCGAAATAAGTTTAAGTAAGGATCTGTGATAGCACTGATATTACTCAGTACAGGATTACTCCAATCTAGATTTGGAAACCAAGTCAAAAGTACCCTCAATATTAGAATATAGGAGTAAATAAATAGTGTCTGACTTAGGACAGCAAGAATATTTGAGAAAACAGCTTGCATCTTTTTTAAAGATAAAAATCCATTTAAGCAGCTTTGTTCTCATCTGTCGTATCTATATCAGGAATTACGGTGAATGTTTGATGAAACTTTTCTGAGAGCGTTATCCAGAACGACCTACCATCGCGCTGACGTTTCCTTTCTACAAAGTTCATATTTACTAGTTCCTTGATATGCTCATACGCTCCAGAACCTCTTAGATCCACCAAATCTGATTGCAATATTCTTTTTTTGAGGGCTATCGTGGCGAGGGTCCTTAATGTGGCGCCAGAAATATTCACTGGCAAAAGATTTTGAACAAGCTCTCCGAGGCCTTTTGTTAGTTGAAGACTATATTTACCACCTTTTTCAGAAATTTCAAGTGAGGTATCTCTTTGAGAATAGCCTGCCATAAGAGCGATTAAACCTTCTTGAATACTCTCCGTTGATTGATTTAAAGTTTCAGAAATTTCTGAAATTGATAATGGCTTTCCTTTTAGGTATAGAACTGCTTCTATTTGGGCTGGCAATGAAATGTCTAACTTACTAGTTATTCCTTTGTTAAGAGCAAGTTTAGTGATGACTAGTAAAGCAAGTCTTAAATTTAAAATACCGTGAATCTCAGCTCTGTACACCTAAGAAGAGCTTATATGCAGGATTATTTGTTTCTTCCCAGCTTTTATAACCTATTTCAGCAAGAAAATTTTCCCAATCCTTAAGCTGGTTTTTGTTCACTAGAACCCCTAAAACTATTCTTCCAATGTCTGCACCATGATTTCGATAGTGAAAAATACTTATACTCCACTCTGGTCTCATTGCTTCTAGGAATCTCATTAGAGCCCCGGGTCGTTCTGGAAATTCAAATCTATAAAGAAGTTCAATGTGTGAATTACTATGGCTTGTTTCTTCGGGGAGTCGACCACCAACCATATGCCTTAAATGAACTTTTGAAAATTCATCATTACTTAGGTCTATGCAATTAAGGCTAGCTTCCTTAATATTTTTTATAAAAGATTGACAATCCTTTTTGTTATTTACTTCAACACCCATAAAGATTTGTGCTGTTTTCTTACTTGACATCCGATAGCTAAATTCCGTTAGATTCCTATAACCAATTAATTTGCAAAGGTTTTTAAGACTTCCAGGTTCTTCTTTTATTTCAACAGCAATCATAGCTTCTTTCTCTTCTCCTAATACTGCCCTTTCAGCAACAAATCTAAGCCTTTCAAAGTTCATATTGGCCCCACAAGTTATAGCTATAACTTTTTTATTCTGTAAGCCCTTTGTAATTAAATCTGATTTGGCTCCTGCTATGGCTAAGGCTCCTGCTGGTTCAAGAATTGCTCTTGTATCTTCAAAAAAATCTTTAATTGCAGCACATATTTCATCGGTGTTTACTGTGACCATAGAGTCAACATATTTTTTTGCTAATTCAAAAGTAATCTTTCCTACTTGCTTGACAGCCACTCCATCAGCAAATAGACCAACCTCTGATAATTCTATTCTCTTATTTGCTTCTAATGACTGTTTCATTGCTGATGCATCTTTAGGTTCAACGCCAATTATTTTTACGTCAGGCCACAGATTTTTTATATATGCTGCTACTCCTGCTATAAGGCCGCCTCCCCCGACAGCAATATAAATTGCATATGGCGGCTTATCCATTTGACGAAGAATTTCTATTCCAATAGTCCCTTGTCCAGCTATTACTTCTGGATCATCAAATGGGTGTATAAAAACCAATCCGTCTTTTTGACTTAATCTTGTTGCTTCAAGGTATGCTTCGTCATAATTTTCGCCATGTAAAATTATTTCAGCATTTAATGAGCGAACAGCCTCTATTTTCGTTGGTGGTGTAGTAATTGGCATAACGATTAAAGCTCTGCATTTCAAGTAAGCAGCGCTTAATGCAACACCCTGAGCGTGGTTTCCGGCACTTGAGGCAATTACTCCTTTCTCCAATTCTTGAGTTGTTAGGCGCGACATACGGTTGTATGCGCCCCTTAGTTTGAAGGAAAAGACAGGCTGTAAGTCTTCTCGCTTGAAAAATATTCTATTTTTTTGTTTATGACTAAGCTTTTTTGCTTCCTCTAAAGGTGTTTCTACGGCAACGTCATAAACTCTTGCCCTTAGAATTTTCTGTAAGTAGTCCTCCATTTGATTTATTTAAGCTGTTTTTGTGTTAAATGTTTTCTAATTCATTTTGAATTAGGTGAAAATTTGAAGGAAATGCTGTAAGACACCGTAGATTGTTATAAATAACTAATACGGTTATGCGTCTGAGCGAAGTTAGCCATCCTAATCAATTACATGGTTTGACAACATCTCAACTTGAAGATATTGCTTGCCAAATCAGGGAGCGGCATCTTCAGGTTGTTTCTACAAGTGGTGGTCATTTAGGTCCAGGGCTTGGTGTTGTTGAACTAACTCTTGCTCTCTATCAAACATTAGATCTGGATGTAGATAAAGTAGTATGGGATGTTGGTCATCAGGCATATCCTCACAAATTAATTACAGGAAGATATTCTGATTTTGATTCATTACGACAGCAAAGTGGTGTTGCTGGATATTTAAAACGCTCTGAGAGTCACTTCGATCATTTTGGTGCAGGTCATGCAAGTACTTCTATTTCATCAGCTCTTGGAATGGCTTTAGCTAGGGATCGTCAGGGAAAGGATTTCAAGTGTGTTGCCGTTATCGGGGATGGAGCGCTTACAGGAGGAATGGCATTAGAAGCGATTAACCATGCTGGCCATCTTCCCAACACTCCATTTCTTGTTGTTCTAAATGACAATGACATGTCTATATCTCCTCCTGTTGGAGCCCTTTCAACTCATTTAAATAGGATGCGTCATAGTGCCCCAATTCAGTTCCTTTCAGATAGTGTTCAAGAAAGTGTTAAGAATATTCCTTTTATTGGTAAAGAAATACCCCAAGAAATTAAATCAATAAAAGATAGTGTCAAAAGGCTTGCAGTGCCGAAAGTTGGAGCTGTTTTTGAGGAACTAGGCTTTACTTATATGGGACCTATAGACGGTCATGATATAGCCCAAATGACCAAAACATTTCAAGCAGCTCATCGTATTGGAGGTCCTGTACTTGTTCATGTAGCTACTACTAAAGGTAAAGGGTATCCATATGCCGAAGCTGATCAAGTTGGTTATCATGCTCAATCAGCATTTGATTTAACTACTGGTAAATCTATTCCTTCTAAAAGTCCAAAGCCGCCTAGTTATAGCAAGGTATTTGGACAAACATTAGTAAAAATTTGCGAACAGGATAGTAATGTTGTAGGAATCACAGCGGCTATGGCCACAGGTACAGGGCTTGATTTGCTTCAGAAAGCTATTCCAGAACAATATGTTGATGTTGGGATAGCAGAGCAACATGCAGTAACCCTGGCGGCAGGGATGGCTTGTGAAGGCTTAAAGCCAGTATGTGCTATTTACAGTACTTTTCTTCAAAGAGCCTATGATCAGCTCATACACGATGTGGGGATACAAAATTTACCAGTTACCTTTGTACTAGATAGAGCTGGAATAGTTGGAGCTGATGGACCGACGCATCAAGGCCAATATGACATTAGTTATTTAAGGTCTGTTCCAAACTTCACTGTTATGGCTCCTAAAGATGAAGCAGAACTTCAAAGAATGTTAGTTACTTGCTTGCATCACACTGGACCATGTGCTTTACGTATCCCAAGAGGCCCTGGTGAAGGAGTTACTTTAATGGAAGAAGGTTGGGAGCCACTCAAAATCGGACGAGGTGAGGTCCTACGTGAAGGTGAAGATCTTTTGATTCTTTCATATGGAGCTATGGTTTCTTCAGCTATAAAAACAGCCGAACTGCTTAAGGAATCTGATATATCAGCCACAGTAGTAAATGCAAGATTCTTAAGACCACTCGATCAAGCTTTGATTCATCCTTTGGCAAGGCGCATTGGTAAAGTTGTGACGATGGAAGAAGGTACTTTATTAGGTGGTTTTGGTTCAGCAATTGTTGAATCTTTTTCAGATCAAGATCTTTTAGTACCTACATTAAGGATTGGAATCCCTGATAAATTAGTTGATCATGCAAGTCCACAACAAAGCAAAGAAAAACTAGGCCTAACACCAGACCAAATGTGTGGAACAATAAAGAAACGATTTGGTTGGGATGGGGCGGATTCCCTTTATATAAGTAACTCAAATTCTAAGACACGTTAACTGTTTAAGATTTATTTGTTTAATTATTTTTTTAGCACTAAATATTTTATTTGAAATAAGTATTTATTACATATAGGCAAAAGTATTTGTAAAGCTAAGAGAGTGCTCTAACTTCTTATAGTTCAAACAAAACCTCTAGCCAGAGCAAGAGGTTTTGTTGATGATTTGCTTTTAGGTGCTCTCTTAAAGGATTCCTCTAGATGCTAATCCCAGGATTGAGCCAATACCTAGAATGTGACCCAGGCAATTTGCTGCAACTACAGAAGCATGACTCATACCACCAAAAAATTTGGAGTTAGGTATTTCAAACCCTTCATTAGGCTTTGCAATGTTAGCCCTAGCTATGGCATAAGCAAGAACGTTACAAAGGATCATTACTACCGCACACTTAGGTGACCAATGAAATGAATCAGTAACTGTGGTAGCCAATAGCGATGTAATCATTAACACATAAGAAGCAACAATATTATTCTCCTTGATAAAGCACATTTAGCCACAAAGATCTGCCACCTCTTAAAAGTTATTCACCTGAATTCTTTAGCATTGCTGCAAAACCGAACACTATAAAGCCATCACTAAGAGCTAAAAATGCTTCAGCAGATCCGTGTAAATAATCAACATCAGTTAACTCTTGGTCGTAATTAATCTTCGCTATAATGGAGCAAACAATAGTCATAGCAACAAAAAGGAGGGTTAAACGAAATCCCCATAAAGAAGTTTTTGGTATTGAGGTACTTTTTTGGGCCCAAAAAAGAAAGATTAAGTAAGGAAAAAGTGATATTACAAATATTGGACCAGGGTCAAGACTTGAAAGTGGTTGAAGAAAATCAATCATATCGTTTTTGTGCTTGCTCCTCACTCTTTACTAGTTTCCACGCTGCAAAAGCTAGGCAGGAATTTCCAAAGAAAGTTAGCAAGGCCTGGAAGTAAACCAAACCATATAAACTTTGATCATTATCATAGATATGCCAGGTTATGGCAGCCATGGCACTTGCCAAGTTTGGAAGCATTGCAATTGCAAGCCAAATGATAGTTTTGTTGTAACCTCTATTCTGAGAAATTTGAGAAATAATTAGGATCGCGAGAATCCATTCAAAAAGTGTTAAAATATGAATAAACCAAGTAGCTGTAGAAAGTTCGTGCATATTTTTAGGTGTTAGTTATCTCTATTAGTTTTTCTAAGACTTCTTTCGGATGACTAGTTGGTTTAACTCCTGTCCATTTAAAGGCAATTCTTCCTTCTGGATCGATTAAGTATGTATTCCTGTTTGAAAAGGAACTACTCCAGGAATCATAAAGATTACTAATGCGACCATCCTCATCGGACAAAAGCGTGAAATCAAGTCCTTTACTACTGCAAAAGTCCTTATGACTAGATTTTGAATCATTACTTATACCTACAATCGATGCGTCCAGGTTTCTGAACTGAGAGTTTAAGCGTTGAAAACCCTTAGCTTCAATAGTGCAGCCAGAAGTCATATCTTTAGGGTAGAAATATAAGACAATCCATTTATTATTGTAATCTTTTAATGACCATTCACTTTTATTAGTTGTTATGGAATTATATCCTTGAAGAGTAAATGCAGGGGCTTTATCCCCTAGATTAGTTCCTGAGATATTGCTTGCAAATAAAGGGTTTGAAAGAGTAAAAAGTATTGGAATAACAATTATCAGAATTAATTTCTTTAATTTATACCTGAACATTAGAAGAATTAAGAGACTGGAGTAATTATTTACCCTAGATTTTTCTAAGGTCTACACCCATTGACTTGGCATAGGCATTTAAGCCCTTTTTCTGAACTGTTTTTAGTGCTCTTGTAGTTAGACGGATGGTCAACCATCTTTTTCCTTCTTCCCACCAAAGGCGACGTTTCTGTAGATTTGCTTGTTGTAACTTCTTAGTGCGGATATGAGAATGACTAACTGCCATTCCATTATTTGCCCTAGACCCCGATAGCTCGCATACCCTCGACATTGTTTATCTCTTAAAATTATAGGTACAAGTATCTTATCAAATAGAAAGCTGGTTAGGTTATTTTGGAGATTAATTTGCCCAAAAGGCCAGAACTCTTCTTTTGAAAATCAGACATTTTTTCTGGATCTAGGCCGCCAATACTTAAACATGCCATTTCATATAGATGAACAGATATCTCTTTTATTAATAAAGTATTTTGTGAACCACCTTTATTATCAATAATAATTGAACTTGATTTTAACTTACTTAAGCCTTCAACAATTGGGTGATTTTTGTTAACTAAAAGGACATGATTCTCTGGCAGACCAGGAAGCTTTTGTTCCATTAACGCACCCATATCATTAATTCTTCTCATTTGCTCGGGGAGCAGTATCATTGCTGGAATTTCATCATTGTCTTTTAAAGATTTAATTTGCACAGTTATATTGTCATTATTAAGAGCTGACTTTATTAGCTCTCTTAACGATTCACTCTGATTACCTCCGTCAACATCTGTTATCTCCTTATCATCTGAATTCAGTGAATCATCAATTTCTGAATCAACCCTTTGGAAAGTTATTTTTTCATTACGAGATTCTAACCAGGGAATAAATTGTGAGTCTATTACTGTGTCAGCAATTATTATTTCTTTCCCCTGAGCTTTCCATAAATTTAAGGGATTTGACTGTGAAATTTCATCAGTACAATAAAGTACTTTGCCTTCAGACTCTAATTTCAGCCTAATAATATATTCTTTTATTGTGGTAAAGGTAAGTTCTTCTGAATTGATTACAATTTCATTGTCAATAAAAGCTTCTTTTCTTATCGTCTTAAAAATTATTAGATCTTCAACTTGCTCTCCAAACTTCTCATCCTCCATTGCTCCTATTTTGATGAAAGGGGCAACAGAGTTCCATATTTGGGAATAAAGGGTGGCATTATCATTCTTAATTAATTTCAGCTTATCAGCTATTTTCTTTGATATGAAATTTGCAATTGAGCGGACTTTTCTATTTGATTGAAGGGCACTTCTACTAACATTTAATGGTATATCTGTAGAATCTATAACACCTCTTAGTGGCAGAAGGTACCTTGGAACAACTTCCTTGATAGAATCACTTACAAAAACCTGATTGGAAAATAGCTTAATTTCTCCTGATTCCCAATCAGCCCTTCCACTTATCTTAGGAAAGAATAGTATTCCTTGAAGGTTATAGGGGTAATCTGTATTTAGGTGTACCCAGAAGAGAGGTTCGCCTTGAAATGGATAAAGGTATTTGTAAAATTCGATATAATCCTGATCCTTAAGTTCTTTAGTATTTTTCCGCCAAGGTGGGTTCGTCTTATTTATTGACTCGCCTTCTAGTTGTACATCTACAGGCATAAAATCGCAGTATTTCCTAATTAAGGTTTTGATTCTTGATGGTTCGATGTATTCAATTTCCTCTTCCATTAAATATAAAATAATGTCCGTTCCTATCTCTTCTTTCTCTGAACTTTCTAATTTAAAATTTGGGGAACCATCGCAAGACCATTTGACTGGTCTACTATCCTTTATTGCTGATTTAGATATGATTTCTACATTCTTGGCCACCATAAAACTTGAATAAAATCCCAGGCCAAAGTGACCTATTATTCCCTCTTGATTTTCTTCATATTTTTGGAGAAATTCTTCAGCACTTGAAAAAGCAACTTGATTAATATACTTTTTAATCTCATCTGCGGTCATTCCTATACCATTGTCTGAGATTACTAATGACTTGTTTTCTCTATTAACACTAATATGGATTTTAGCTTCATCTACTGATTCACAATCACCTGCAATAGAAGCCATTCTTCTTTTACTTATTGCATCAACACCATTACTTACAAGTTCTCGTAGGAATATTTCATGGTCTGAATAGACAGCCTTTTTTATTATGGGGAATATATTTTCAGTATGTATTTTGATTTTCCCTTCTTCAAATTGGGTCATGGCTATCTCAGTTTATTTGTAAGTTGATTTTCCATTTTAATAACCTATAAAGAAATCCTTGGGTGTATTGTCCGTACAAAATCACCTCTTATTGGATTTTCTGTAATTCTGGTCTTTCTTCAGCGATAACAGCTCCACTTACAGGGCAGACTGCTAGGCAAACTCCACAATCTATGCAAGTTGAAAAGTCAATAAAGTAGTAGTCTGTGCCTTTTATATTTTTGCCATTTGACTTAGTAATACAATTAACAGGACATGATTCTGCACAAAGTGCAACTCCTTCACATCTATCACTAATTATTGAATGAGGCATATATTAATTCATTCCAACCACTCTAGTTCATCAAAACCTCTTTTCCTAATTAATTCAATAGCCTCAGCCTTAGAATCAAGAGCTTCTAATTCAACCATGGCAATTAATCCCTGACTGTGATAATTAGATTGTTTTGAAATGGCATCTTCATAGGTCTTCTCTTTGCTATAAGCAATAAGTATTCGTTTTTGTGAATCAATACCTCTATGATAAATATTGTCCAATTCTCGAATACTATCTATTGAAATTGAGAAACCAGCTCCTGATTCATTAGTTTCTAGATCACCAAAAATGCTTATTAATTTGTCATATCTACCTCCTCTAGCAATAACCATAGGGATATATTCATTTTTACATATTAATTGAAAAATAATACCAGTATATAGATCAAAATCAGATAAGTAGGTTGGATCTAATTGGATATTAACCCCGTGTTTATTTGCAATTGGTTCAATAACCGCAAATAGCCTTTTTAGTTGATTTAATAGATTATTTTCACCATATAATAATTCTAATTCACTAATGACCTCATTTGGGTTACCACGTAGTCTCAGTGCCCTCAATATGGTTGCCTTTATATCATTGTCTAATTTTGAATTTTTAATTTTTATTAAATCAAAATTGGTTAAGTCTTTCTGAAGTGATGCTCTATATCCAATGGGAATATCCCTCATTATAAGATTAAATAAGGACTTGTGACCTATTAATAATTCTGGCTGACCTTTTTGATTGATTCCTAGTTTATTTAGGCATTCTAGTAGTAGATAAAGTAGCTCTACTTCTGCTGTAATAGAGGGAATCCCTATTAATTCGACACCACTTTGGAGTTTCTCTTCAACGTTAAATTTGCCATTGCTATCTACTTTGCTTTTATAAACTGTACCAGAAGCCCAAAGCCTTAGAGGACGATGTCTTTTCGCCATCCTAGTTGTCGCTGCTCTTGCGATTGATGCTGTCATTTCTGGCCTAAGACCTAAGGGTTGATCAGCAATAAGTTTTACGATCTCTTTTTCTGCTATTCCTCCGTCCGCCATAAGTGTTTGAAGTGTATCAATATTAGGTGGAGATACTTCTTCATAGCCCCATTGTTTATATAAGTCAGCAAGTTTTGAAGTTAATAATTTGTTTATTTGAACCTCCTTGGGGTTTAGATCCTTTGTTCCTAGAGGGGGTTGTATAGCCATTGAAATGTTGATTAAGGTAATTGACTAACAAATTAGTTAATTGGTTTGCCACCAAAAGATTTTTGGTCGAATGGATTTACTTTTTCTAATTCTAAAAGTAGTTCACTTTTAATATAAGGATTAGACGCTAGGATCCTACCCTTTTTAAGTTCAAATTTATTCGACTTATAATCACAAATAACACCTCCAGCTGACTCAACGATTGCTATCCCAGCTGCTAGGTCCCATGGAGAAAGCCCCTGTTCCCAATACCCGTCAAGCCTACCTGAGGCAATAAATGCTAAATCTACTGCTGCGGCGCCACCCCTTCGAACCCCTCTCGTCTTATTAGTCAGCCAACAAAATTCAGCATAATTATTATCTATTTTAGTCGAGCGATCATATGAAAAACCCGTTACTAGAAGAGAATCGACAAGTTTATTTGATGTTGAAACAGATATCTTTTCTTCATTGCAAAAAGCTCCTATGCCTGGGCTTCCCCAATAAAGTTCTCGAGAAAAAGGAACATTAATAGCTCCTAGCAGAGGTTTTTCTTTCCAAAGTAGACCTACAGAAGTAGCGAAAAACGGGTATCCATGTGTGTAGTTCGTTGTTCCGTCGAGAGGGTCAATGCACCATACAAACTGACTATTCTCTCCTGAAATGCCACCTTCTTCAGCAAAGATTCCACATTCTGGTGTTTTTTCTTTTAAAAAGGATACGATTAAATTCTCAGCTTCTATATCGGCATTGGTTACAAGATCTCCCTCTCTACTTTTTTGGTTAATGGAGACTATTTTTCCATAATATTTCATAAGGACTTTGCCTCCAATAGAAGCTGCTTGCTTTGCTACCTCCAAATAATTATTTAATTCAGCTTCAGCAATATTTGATTCTCTAACTGCTTCACAACATATATTGGATTGCATTTTTAATAGGTGCCTTTTCAGTATGTATTCTCATATTTTATATTTTGATAACTTGTTTCCTGCTAGATTTGTTGAGTTGCAATCAAATATCCTGGAGAGGTGGCCGAGCGGTCGAAGGCGCAGCACTGGAAATGCTGTATAGGGGCAACTTTATCGAGGGTTCGAATCCCTCCCTCTCCGTTAGATAAAAAGACTTTAGATAAAAGTTAACCAAACTTACCAGAGATATAATCCTTTGTTTCTTTCTGATCAGGATTGTTAAATAATTTCTCTGTATCATTAGATTCAACTAAATAACCAACTTTGCCACCTAATTTACTACTTGATATTTCTGCATTATAAAATGCAGTAATATCACTTACTCTAAGTGCTTGTTGCATATTATGTGTAACTATAACTATAGTATATGTTTTCTTAAGTTGATGCATAGTTTCTTCTATTTTTAAAGTTGATATAGGATCCAGCGCTGAGCAGGGTTCATCCATAAGGATAACATCTGGTTCGATTGCAATTGTTCTTGCAATACATAATCTTTGCTGTTGACCTCCAGATAAACTGCATCCGCTTTCTTTTAACTTGTCTTTGCATTCATCCCATACAGCTGCTTTCCTTAATGCTCTTTCTACTAATTCGTCCATATTTCCCTTGAATCCATTGACTCTTGCTCCAAATGCAATATTTTCATAGATACTTTTAGGAAATGGATTTGGTTGTTGAAATACCATCCCAATCTTACGTCTTACTTCTATAGGGTCTATATTTGGACTATATAAATCTTGTCCTTCGTAAAGTACTCTCCCTTTAAGTGAGCAGTTTCCTATAAGATCATTCATTCTATTTATTGATC
>QCHT01000020.1 GCA_003279445.1 Prochlorococcus sp. AG-402-G10 | reverse complement strand
TGTTTCAGACGACGCGTCTGCAACTGACAAGATGGTGATGCAGTATGACGCTAAATACGACCTCTATTCCAGCTTTAGTGGTAGAGACCAGCTTTACACCAGGATCAGAACTGGTTCTGGAAGCGGACCTTTTGAAGACACAACTTCAGGTATGCACCTATCTAAATCCCATAAGGGGGGTGGTAATACAGCTGGGAACCTATCAGTTGATAAGATTTGGTATCAGTTCCCAATCGGCGATGACGTCACTGCTTGGGTTGGACCAAGAATTGAGAACTACTACATGCTAGCTAGTTCACCTTCAATCTATAAGCCCATTACCAAGCAGTTTGCTTTAGGTGGTAATGGTTCTACTTATGGTTCAAGTACAAGTCCTGGGTTTGGATTTGCTTGGACTCAGCCAACCGAAAGCCGCGCTGAGGCTAGATTTGCTGTAAGTACTAACTATGCCTCGTATGGTGGAGACAATGCGTCAACTGGGATACTTACAGATAGTCAGTCTAAATGGCTTTCAAAAGTAGAGTACGGTTCATCAAAATGGCAGATATCAGCTGCTATGGCATTGAACAACTGTAAGGAAACTACTTCCTGCAAAGACTGGGGTACCTACTACAACACTACTCAAGCCGGAACACTTACTGGCGACCAAACTTCATATGCCCTAAGGGGATACTGGAGACCTGACTCCATAGGAGCAATTCCTTCAGTCCAAGTTGGTTATGACTGGTCGACTGTTACTGATAGTGGCGCATCTGGTGCAACAGAAGGAACAACTGGCTACATGATTGGTTTGACATGGGATGACGCCTTTATTGATGGCAATAAAGCTGGAGTAGCCTTCGGATCCCCAGAACATGCCGATGACATGGTTTCTGGTGGCACAGCCGATGAAACTCCATTCGCATGGGAAGCTTATTATGACTACAAAGTCAATGATGGCATCACCATTACACCTGCTATCTTCGGATATACAGATAGAGATGGTACAACTAATGAATCAGGCGATGGTTTCGGCGGCCTAATTCAAACAACCTTCAGGTTCTGATAACTAATCTTCTTCAGAACATAAAAAAGGCGCTCTTAGGAGCGCCTTTTTTCATGTTGGAATAATTAAAAAAATCAATAGAACAAAACAAAAAAGATAGGTTTTTATAGTCACCAGCAGTTTTCGCCCTCTCCAATTGGTATGCAGTAATCCTCTTCTTCAGCTTCTTTCATTAGATCTTCGGCATCTGCATCAAGTTTACTTTCCTCTTCAACAGATTGGTCTGTAGTCCATTCTTTTAGACCACCCATATTGTCTTTTCCAGCATGGCTGACATTTGCATTTAATGAAGTTGCAGCTAGTAGTGCAGATGCAGCGATGAATATGGCAACTGGAGATTGATTACTCATGGAATCATTTTCTTTCTTATCATTCTGCCTCGATCTTATTCTAATAAAGATCAAAAAAAGTACATTTCCTAGTATCAATTGTTGCAACGGCTAATCTCCAAGCCTGCGGAGCAGATTGCTATAAGATTGAAAAAGTAGGTCAACTTCCGTCGTTCTACCATGTTTAGCAAGAATGGCCCTCGCACCACTATCTAAGTTAAATAATGATTTCCTGTCTTCATTGCTAGATACATAACTGTGAATCCAACCTACACATACGAGCCGAATACCAGATTGGACTTTCTCTACTGAATGAATACTGGTACTTGGATAGATTACGATATGACCCTGAGGAAGTTTGATTTTTTTTGTTTCTTGAAGTGTCTGAATAGCAAGTTCCCCTCCTTCATAGTCTTTAGGATCACTTAAAAACAATGTAAAGGAGAGATCACTCCTACCAGAACTCATGTACGCATTGTCGATGTGCATTCCATAGCCTTGGCCAGCCGATGATTTAGAGAACATGATTCCATGGACTTTTCTTGGCAAAGTAAAGCTTTTAATTAACTCATTCGCTCTAATTGCTTTGCTGATGACCGTACTATTTCTTACTGAAATTTCAGAATCTCTTTTTAATTGTAGGTTATTTTTTACAATTGAAGCATGTGAACCAGCTGTTTTCTTTCCACTTTCCCAAAGAGCTTGATCTTCTTGAATACTCTCAATACAACTCTTTGCTTGAGAAGAATCTATTAACTTATGAACCAGAAAATCCATTGAGAGTAAAACAAAATCTAAACATCTTCATAGAATATTATTGCATGAATCAAATTATACTTTCTTATGTATCTTAATAAACCTTGCAATAAGTTTCGTAGGTTTTGTATAGACTAAATAAAAGAATAGTTTCAGCTCGTATTAATGAAAAACCTTGGAAGTATTTTTTCTTCTTTAGCAACAGGCTCTATTTTATTAGGGGCATCATTAAGTCTTCAGGCAAGTGCTTCAGATCGAGAAGTTCGTGTTTATTCTGGTCGCCACTACAATACTGATAAGCAGATTTTTAAAAGATTTGCTAAGGAAACAGGTATTAAAGTAAGGCTAATTGAAGCAACTGGTATTTCGTTGGTTGAGAGACTAAAAAGAGAAGGAAAGAATTCAAAAGCAGATGTTATTTTATTAGTTGATGCAGCAAGGATAAGCAATGCTGCAAATAATGGACTTTTGCAATCATTTCGCTCAGAGAAATTAAATGCAAGTGTTCCATCAAAATATAAAGATGAAAAAGGCAGATGGTTTGCTCTGACAAGAAGAGTAAGAGTTATGGTTGCCAATCCTAAAAAAGTTGACATATCTAAGATTACTAGATTCTCCGATCTTGCTGATCCATCATTAAAGGGTTTGGTTTGTCTAAGGAAACGTAATAGTCCTTATAATCAATCATTGGTAGCAAATCAACTGGTACTGCGTGGAGAGAAAGAAACAAAGACTTGGTTAAAAAAAATGTTATCCAATGTGTCTCAACCTTATTTCCCTGGTGATATTGGAATTACAAGAGCCGTAGCTCAGGGTAAGTGTGGAGTTGGAGTAGTTAATCACTATTATGTTGCTAGAATGCTTGCTGGCGTTAATGGGACCAAAGATAAAAATTTAGCGCAGAAAGTTAAAGTTATAACTCCTAATCCAGCTCACGTAAATGTGAGCGCTGGTGGACTAGCCAAATTCGCTGCCAATAAATCAGAAGCCATTGAATTACTAGAATATCTAGCCTCGCCTAAAGGTAGTATTGGGCTTGCAGGTCCGACATACGAGCACCCTTTAATTGGATTCAATAACAGCAACGAACTAAAGGGATTCGGTGAATTTACGCCAGATAATGTTTCAATAAGCCAGTTGGGCAAATACAATGCAAAAGCCATAAAAATGATGACAAAGGCAGGTTGGGAGTAATTCTGTAATACTTCTCACAAGTTAAGCAATCTATCCTTAGATTTACTCTAAAAATATAAAAAGGGAACTTAACCCAAATAATAGATACGTTTAATCATTCAATGTTAGTTAATCATAATACTATTGATTTAATGTTTAGAATACTTTACTTTAAATGTTCTATAGCAGGACATAACTAATATATTAAAAGAAGCTGTTGGGTAAGATATAATAATAATAATAGATTCGTTCTTTAAGATTCTGAGATCTGGAGGGAGTGTAGGTAATCACAATCTTATAGATAAAGTGCACATTCTAAACTTAGGCAATCAAAAGTTTAGTCTTGTTTATTATCTATAGATAGGTGATCAAGATTCTAAAGAGATAGGTATATTGAAATTGTAAGAGCCAAATGATGATATTCTTCCTTACAAAGGTATGATAATAATCTTTCCCGCAAAAAGATATCACTCTCTGATCTATAATGGTAGTAAAGATAGGCTGATAGTTGGAATAAACTTTTATAGTATTTAATTACATTGTTGATTTTAATTTCTTAATTTAGAATATCTAATGCATGGAGAGGTGGCTGAGTGGTCGAAAGCGAACGACTCGAAATCGTTTGACAGGAAACTGTCCGTGGGTTCGAATCCCACCCTCTCCGTTCAATTAATTTGTCAGGAGTTTTCTTGACGTGTCACTTTCACGTGAATACGTTGGTGTAACTACTGATTTAAGCGTGAAGAAGAGATATCCACCAGTATTCAGGATAGTTCAATTTTAGGAAAAATATGTTCGGGATATGTTGGGTATGTCTCTCACAACATCTACTATGGCTTTGAGATTGATGAAAGAGTTTTTCAAGGGTGGGATGAGAAACCAATCGATGTAAGGTATATAGCTAAATGTGATAATAATTCAAAAGTATATACCAAATAACATTCTTTCTTCTATAAAAAAATAACGCTATGGAAGAAAATTGATCTTCCTAATTAATAATTATTTTGATGGCTTACACTATCTTGATGCTTACCTGATATTTTTTTGCCTAAATCAGACTTTAAAAGAATTGTAAAAGCGAGGTCATCTGTAAAATGATTTGAATCCATATAGCCACCTGCATAACATTTACTTTGGTCGCAAATTAAATCTAAATAGTTAAATATAAGATTTAATCCTCCGACCTTAGTATTTCTATCAAGAAATGCTTTTATTACATAACTTCTATTTTTTTCATAATCACGTTTATCCAAAATACACTCTTTTCTTCTTGCCCAGACAGGTCTAAACCACTCGATTGCACAATACGAGTCTGTCACCCCATTAAAACTTGGACCTCCTATTAAAAAATGAACTAATGCTCCTCTATTGAGTATATTTTTTGAGTATAAATTAAGATGATTTAAATATTTTTCATTAATTAGATCCTTAGTTTGATACTTATTACTATCGAATAGATTTATTAATCTACTGTTAATTTGAGAATTACCTATGAAAATAATATCACCTTCTTTTACATTACTCTGTATCCAAAGACTTGCCTTTTGCATTTGCTCATAACATCTTTTTGTTTGTTTAATACTTTTATCCTTTAACGGAGGGAAAGAACACCCATTGCCTGTAAAAATGTTCAATTCATAATCCTTACTTGCTAAGGAACTAAATGCATTGGAGAACATATTAGCGTGACTATCACCGGCAATAATTATTCTCTTTTTGTTATATAACCCTTCTGAAGATGAACATCTGCTATCCTTTATTATCATATCAAAATCTCTTCTAGACAGATTACACCGATTATAGAAGATTGTTCTAGAGGATATATCTCTATTATATATACCCAAAAGATTTCCTGAATAAAGGAGTCTTTTTCCACTTATACCTAAGAAAAATAAAATAAACTGACCGCCTAGAATCATGAGTAAACCTTTTTTGATTGAAGAGGATTCGGTTCCATATTCGTAAGACCTAAAAGGTTTCTCAATATATTTAAATGACCCTATTGATAGGCTAAGTATTAGTATTATTTGAAATGGAATTGTCCACCAATATACTCCGAATGTCCAATGACTTATTGAAATAACTCCCCAATGCCATAGGTAAAGAGAATATGACATCAAGCCGATATTCAAAAAGATTCTTTTTGTAAGTATTTGATAAGTCAAGCCCCCTTCTTCTACACTAATAATTAGTAACATTGTTAATAAAACTACTGTTATAGTTGACCAAACTGCGAGTGATAAGGGTAAGAACATTATACAAATCAGAGCAATTAAGACTATATAACTAGACAACTTTCGTGCAAATTTAAAAAATTTTAATCCTTGAGAAATCCCTATAAAAGTTAATGATCCAGTAGCCATTTCCCAAAATCTGCTAGGCATTAAAAAGTATGCTGCATTTTGATTCCTAGAATAAAAGAACAAAAATATACCTAGCGAAATAGATGCAAAAATAAAAACTGATAAAAATAGATATTTAGAACTATTTTTTTTATTTCTCGTATACCCTGTAAACCAAGCCAAAAGAGGAAATAGAAAATAAAATTGTTCTTCTACACTTAAAGACCATGTATGAGTAAATGGATTTAAACTAGAGGAAGGTGTGAAATATCCTTGCGAAGTTTTAAATATAAAGATATTAGATACTCCAAATAACGATGCTATCGCAGTCCTAAGGTGAAATATTGGAACTGGATTAAATATGCATATTAAGATACTAGTTATTATTACGAAAACGGTTAGGGCAGGAATAAGACGTTTTATTCGACGTGCATAAAAACTTTTAATAAAATTACCAAAGTTCTTATGTTCTCGTCCTTTTAATGATGATGTAATCACATAGCCAGATATTACGAAAAATATATCCACTCCTAAATATCCACTAGGAAGAACATCTTTATTGAAGTGATTAATTATGACAGCAATAACAGCAAGTGCTCGAAGCCCGTCTATTTCATTTCTGTAGGTACTTTTAATCACTCGAAAACTATTAAGTGAAAGTTTAATCAATTATACTTACAAACACGATGCGCACTGAATCGAAATCATTGAAAAAACAACTAAAGCAAAGTAAATTGCATACATCTTTAAATAGATAAAGGGTGGGAGTAATCCTGACTTTTTCTTCTACAATTGCTTGTCCATGCTCGTATAAAATATGCCCAAGTCGACGGACACCTCCTCCGCTCTATTTTTGCGTCAGGGAGTACCACTAAGGGGCACTCCCTAATTATATCAACGTATTTTATAAACAGTTTTTGACAGCAAATGTCAGAGAATGACACCTTATTGCAATTATTCTCCATGGAAAGTCCCAAGGAAAAATGCTTAAAGGACCTCATATTTTTTGCCACATAGTGCTATGAGTTGACACTTGCTAATAATATCTAATGATTCTCCACAAACCAGACAAAAACTGGTGCCAGTAATTGTAATGCAGTGAAACTTCAACAGATTTGAGGCTAGCTAAATCCCTTTGCAAGTCTTTTTAATTTTTATTCTATTATATGAATCTTCTAAAGCTTTAATAATTAGTTTTTAGATACTGACCTTATAAATATATGGTTAAATACAGACGAAAATCTTCCTTTGTCAAACATTTGGGCATGTGTTTTTTCCTCAAGTTTAAAACCACTTTTCTCAATTAAAGCTATTGATGATTCATAATCCTCTCTTGTCTCATCTAGTTCAATAAGAATGCTTTTTAGAATTTTATTTTTTAAAAATTCTTTGGCACCAATAAGAATTAAGTATTCATTTCCATCAACATCAATCTTTAAATGGTTAGGTACAGAAGGTAAGCTATCTATGAATGAATCAAGATTAACTCCAAAGACTCCCTGAGAGTGAACTGGAGTAAATTTATTACCCTTAAAATCCAATGTATTATCAAAAGAGTTTAGAGCACCACCCCATTCATAACTAGAAATATTAAATTTAGAAAATTTACTTTTATCATGAATTGCAATGCAGTAAGGTATTATTTTCTTCCCATAGTTATTGAGCCTGATATTTAGATTTAATAATGCATAATTAAGAGCATCTGGCTCTATAGCAATAACATTGATCCCCTTGTATGCTGCATATAGTGAGTAAATTCCTATGTTTGCTCCTATATCTAATAAATTATCTTCAGCATCAAACGCTCTTATCCAATTAAGTGTTTCAGGTTCTTTTGTCTCAAAAGTAAAAGCTCTCATGCGTACCGTTGTCCCATAGTCAAGGACTTTAAAAATTTCTTCCCCTGATTCTTTAACATTGCAGGTTGACTTAAGCCTTCCGTCCCACAGGGAAATTAAAGTAGTACGAAAAGGCATATAAAAGGGTCTTAAAAGGAATTTAACCCAACGAATAAAATAACTATCTCTCAAAACTATTTAGATGAACTAAATTTACTAGTCTATCTTACTCTTTAATGATTTCAAATCACACGAGAAGCTGTAATCAGCATTTCGTAATGTATATATTGATTAGCTTAGGTCTTGAGATGGAATGTGCAATAAAAAGTACTTAAACTATCTCATACTTAGCGCCTTATAGTGTCATGAGGTGTAAATTGAACATCCACCCTCTACGTGTTTAACTTGCTCAAGAGATCTCAAGTAAGAGTAAGAACCCATTATTTGCAGTCATTTATAGGCTTTTCCTTGGTTAATCCCCTTCAATCCTTTCATTTATATCCAGATTTAGTGGTAGGGAATTGCTCAAACATCGCTCTCTGAAAGCGATCTTAGGGAATTAGAACCGACGGACAGTCGTTACAGGTCGGCGGTTGGTGACGGACTTTGTATTGAAGTCCATCCTCATGGAGGAAAATATTTTCTGTGGGAGCAACGATTTTCATCTGGCAGGAAAGTCAACAGAGATGGCAACATTTAATCCTTATGACAGGTTTTCTCGGCAACGGACTCTAGGAAAGTAAAATGATGAGAAAGAAGAAAGACCGTTTAGATGCTCTCAGAAGGAAAGGAGAAGGCCCCAGGACGCTTAAATCGGAGCAGAAAGCCCTAAGGTCGAGGTCTATTTGCTTCAGGAAGGTCTCTGACGAATGGATTGAAAATGTAAGTTCTAAACCTGCTAATCAATACTTAGGGATTACAAAAAGAAATTATCTATGATATTCTTCCAACCTTTGTTAAAAGCGCGCTAAAACTTTTCTAGCACTGCATATTCCTAAATAGTCAGAGTCAATCTGGCTGAAATTAACTATTAGCTAATGAAGTTAACTTTATCTCTAAGTCCCTAAAATTTCCTTAATATAAAAAATAAATCTAATTATATATTCTTCATAAATCACTCTAAGCTGCATACTACATCTATAATAATTCCATGTAAGCACTAGACAGATTAATGCAACAGGTTTTCAAATATAGCAATGCTAAAAATGATGATCTTAATAAGGCCTTCAGGGCATGCTCTGCAATACAAATAAAAAATATTTTTTCCAATCAATTCTGTCAAGAAGTTGTTGATTATATCAAACTGAATGAATTAAAGATAATTAAAGAATATGAAAATGACAACAGAGGATTAGTGATTGAAGAAATAAAAAATAATAAATATATAAAATACTTTGACAAGCCACTGAGTTGCAACTTTGACCTATTTAAAAGATTTATAACTTCAAAAATAGTAAACTTAAGTGCTGAGCTCCTTGAAGATGATGTTTTCCTAAATGCATTTGAACTTCACTCTCGCTATGCATCCGCTTCAGAAATTCCTGTTCACCAAGACAACGCTTATTTCGGACTAGTATCAGCAAAATCACTAACATTCTACATATCCCTTAATACCCAATCTTCTGAAACTGGAGGCCTACAATACTATAAAGTTCCAATATCTAACACATTAGAGCACTCCCCAAGCGATAAGCCTGGATTCTCGTTAACCATCAAAAAGGATTCAGATTATAAGGATTTTGAGGTTTTTAAGCCAGAGTTTCAAGTTGGAGACTGCACTATCCACCATTCAACAAGTATACACTTTGCACAACAAGTACCTAAAAATTCTGATCGTGTTATGGTTATAAGACTTTCTTTCCATGGCCTATCAGATCATATCAAAGATGGGCACGAGGAATTATACAAAAAAATGGTTGAAATCAATAGAGGGAAGCTATATCAACCTGACTAAATAATTAACTGCTACTTAAAGAAATGCCAAGGTACGAACTCATCGGGAAAGAAGAGCTAGATGCAGTGAATAGGATATTTGATGAAGAATGAGTCTTATTCCATATATGTTTTGAAAATGTAAGAAGTAATTTTTATGTGAAGAGTTCGAGATAGAGTGTAAAGAATATTTCAAAGTTAATCATTGTTCAGAACTATCAACTGAAACTGCTGAATTAAAATGTGGTATGAAAGTAATTGGAATAAAAAGTGGTTCTGAAGTTATCACACAAGCGTTTAACTTTATTGCCCTGATTGAAGCAATACTAGATGTTGGAGTTATACCAATTATTTGTAATTTCGACGATAATCTTCATCTAGATATAGAAGATTTATGCGAAGCTATCGGTGGGAAATACTACAAAGAAGAAAAGTGGATGAATACGAACTTTTAGCAGAGCCTATATTAAATACCTTCGAATAAGCAATGTCTGATTTAGCTATGAAAATCCCTGCTAGAGGTGGCTCAAATTGAGTTTGAGTACGCTCCCTGCTGGATTCGAACCAGCGGCCCACTGCTTAGAAGGCAGTTGCTCTATCCAGCTGAGCTAAGGGAGCAAAGAGATTTTTCGTTATTTGGTCCTACAGCTAGTCGCTGAGAAAACCAATTACAAAAATCTACTGACCAACATTACCTAGTCGCGTAGCCCTCTACAACCACAATTAAGCAGACCAACAAAATATTGCTTTGTGCTCTAGCTGACTAAGGTTTGGCCTGCTGAGATTTTAGTTTGAATTCTAATATTTTGCTAACAAAAGAATTGATGTACTAAAAGAATTGATCTACCCAATTCAAACCAATAAGAGCAAGCGTAATACTCTCATTGCTTTCGGTGTTTACTAACTTAATAAAGGTTGAGTTCGTCTTAATAGATTTCCAAAAAGAATGTTGTAGGATCTTTAAACTAACCTCAGTTGCCTTTAATCTTTCTTGGTTCCTTGGCAAATTAGGTTTCTCTTACACTTCTCCTTGGATTTTTGTGGCAGCAAAACTCACAGAAATTATTAAAAAAGAAATGTTAGAAGGTTTCTCGCAAGGGAAATCTCTTACTAGTATTTCTAAGGAGTATGGCTGCACTCCTACTACTGTCACAAGAGCAGTGAAATCTTTTTTGACAGAAGAAGAATTTCTTGATTTGAAAAATAACAGGCTTAAGAGTAGGAATCTTAATCTGAATGTTAATAGTACAATTTCACAACATAAGCAGACATTGAGAAATTCTGTTTTGAATGATATTGGACAAAATACTACTGTTGGGACTCAAGATAAAATAAAATCTGATTTACCAGATGTTAATAATATTGGTGTAGAGAATTCTCTTACTAGTAATGATTCCGAGTTTTTCACTGAAATTATCCCGTTAGAATTAGAACCTTTTTCTGAAGAACAAAAAGAAGTTGCCTGCAAACCATTAGATTCTGATACTTTGCCAAATACTGTCTTTATGTTGATAACTAAAAATAATGAGCTTGAATCAAAGCCCTTGAAAGATTTTTCTAACTGGAGCTTCCTCCCAGAGAAAGATCAGAATAGATTGGTGATTCCTCTTTTCTCAACACACAGAGAAGCAAAGTGTACTTGTTCAAGAAACCAAAAGGTTCTTAAGGTTCCTAATTCAAATGTCTTTCTTATCTCATTGCCTTATTTAAATTCTAAAGGAATCACTAGATTAATCATTGATGAATCTCTAATTTCTCTTGACTCTTGATAATGAAAGTATAATTTTTAAGAGAAATTCCTTGTAGAAGATGGCAGTAATAAGACTGTTGATAGCCCTCCACTGATTGAACCTAATATTGTAGAAATACCTATTATAAAGCCAGACGGATAGGCTTCCTTGGAGGTATATGGACCAAAACTTATTTTATGAGAATCACTTAAATTTTGTGAGCCAAGAGCAATCATTAATACTAATAATGAACTGTTAGAAAGGGTTATTATTGCTAAGAGTATTTTTCGTGTCATTATTACTTTAATTAGATGTCTTCAATTTATTTTATTATAACTACTTTCCTAATGCATTAACGAGTAAAGGTAATTTCTTGAATATCCTGTCTTAGACCCTAATTTTTTTGCAGCATGATTTGTACTTACTCCACTGGAGATAAGTTTTTGCATTTCATCGATCAATTGTTCATCACTTATGTGAGTAATCTTTCCTTTGGGTGCTCCCCCTAATACAAGAGTGAACTCTCCTTTAGGTTTATTTTTGCTGAAATATTTCATCGCTTCGCCTATTGTTGGACCGATTTGCTCTTCATACTTTTTTGTGAGTTCCCTTGCAACTTGTATGGATCTATCTTCTCCACAAAGCAAAGACAACTCTTTAAGTAATTTAAGTAATTTATGAGGTGCTTCATAGATAATTGTTGTTCTCGTTTCATTGGAAATAGAATTTAGAAGAACCTTTCTATGCTTTGGCTTGGAGGGTAAAAAGCCTTCAAAACAAAATCTTTGTGAAGGCAGTCCGCTGCTTACTAGGGCTGTCATTGCTGCACATGGACCTGGGATACAAACAACCTTGTGCCCCACTTTTCTTGATGCTGCAACTAGTTCTTCTCCTGGGTCACTTACACTGGGGAGCCCAGCATCACTTACTAGAGCAAGAGTTTCCCCTTCCGCAAGTTTTTTAAGAAGCTTGGGAATTCTTGCGTGGATATTGTGTTTGTGAAAGCTTATAAGTGTTGCTTTGATCTCAAATTTTTTAAAAAGTTGACCACTGTGTCTAGTGTCTTCACATGCGATGATTGATACTTTAGAGAGAAGATTCTTGGCTCTTGGTGAGAAATCTTCAAGGTTTCCAATAGGAGTCCCCACTATATAAAGCACACCTGGATTTGGTTCAAGTTGTTTTTCCGAAATGTAATCTGTTTTTAGTCCCATCATGAAAAAAGAGATTGAGCTTCCTAAATCAATCGATTTAGATGATTTGCTGAAGAACCTTAGGAGCCTCAGTTGGGGGGCTATCGATATTCTGAAGGCATATTCGAGAGGCGAAGAGCCCCCGTATGGATTTCCTAAAGCTTTAAGTGTCAGTGATGGAGGCGAAGGACCGGTCTCGGCTGCAGATCTTTCAGTAAATTCATGGTTAATTAATGGCTTAAAAGCAAGGTTCCCGCTTGCTTCGTGGACTGTAATTAGTGAAGAGACTGGTAAAGGTCAAAAGGTTAACTTTAATCCTTTAGAACATGAATGGTCATGGATTTTAGATCCTCTAGATGGAACAAAAGATTTTCTTCAGGGTACAGGGGAATATGCAGTGCATTTAGCACTCATACATGGGGACAAACCTGTTCTGGGAGTGGTTTTGATTCCAGAACTGGAAGAGATGTGGCTTGGTTTAGTCGGTCTTGGGGCTTGGGTTGAGGACAGATTAGGGAATAGAAAATCCTTCTCTTTTAGTAACCGTAACCAAATTTCAAAAATGATCTTAGTGGCAAGTAGAAGTCATAGAGATCAAAATTTGGAACAATTATTAGAATCTATCCCTTTTTCAGAAAAGAAAAGAGTTGGAAGTGTTGGCTATAAGATTGCGAAAATTCTTAAAGGAGAGGCGGATTTTTATATTTCCCTTTCTGGTAAATCAGCACCAAAAGATTGGGACATGGCAGGACCAGAAGCTGTTCTCACAGCTGCAGGGGGGAAGTTTACTCATGCAAATATGAAATCACTTGCTTATAACACTGGGGATTTAAACCAATGGGGATGTTTAATTGCTAGTCATGGAAAAAATCATGATTTAATTTGTAAAATGATCGAAGAAAAATTGACGCTGATTGATCCTAGTTTTTTAGTTTGAAAATTATATCGTCTACCTTCTTTTTTTCTTACATCAAAGGTGCTACTGGAGTGGGAGTTGGCTGAGGGTAATAAGGCATTTCTCCATTTTGCGGGATTCCTCTCAAGGTGAGATTGATCCTTCCTCTATTGTCTATTTCCCTAACTCTTACGGTTACTTCGTCTCCTACCTTTACTACGTCTTCAACTTTTTCAACTCGGGCTTCTGACAACTGGGAAATATGAATCATCCCTTCTTTACCAGGCAGTATCTCAACAAAAGCGCCAATAGGAATAATTCTTGTTATAGCACCTGTAAATACTTCTCCTTCATGGACCTTGCGAGTTAAGCCTTCTATTATTTTTTGTGCTTCCTCTGCTGCTACACCATCATGGGAAGCAATAGTTACGATGCCTCCATCTTCAATATCTATTTTTGTATTTGTCCTTTCTGTTATTCCTTTGATAGTTCTACCACCAGGACCAATAACGGTTCCTATTAGCTCTGGATCAATTCTAAAGCTTAGAAGCCTTGGGGCATGTGGTGACAGAGCTTCTCTAGGCTTGTCAATGGCTTCTATCATCTTTGCAAGAATATGGACTCTTGCAGGCTTTGCTTGGTTTATTGCCTCAGCAATAGTTTTTACAGGTAGACCAGTTATTTTCATGTCCATTTGCAAGGCAGTTATTCCTTTCTCAGTACCAGCAACTTTGAAGTCCATGTCACCTAGAAAGTCTTCGATGCCCTGAATATCAGTCAGAATTTTCACTTCACTACCTTCTTTAATAAGGCCCATTGCCGCTCCACTGACTGGAGCTTTAAGTGGGACTCCTGCATCAAGAAGTGCAATGGTGCTTCCGCAAACCGAGCCCATTGATGTTGATCCATTTGAACTAAGTACTTCGCTAACTACTCTTAGGACGTAAGGGAAGGATTCTTTTGGAGGTAGTACAGGAATAATTGATCTTTCAGCAAGTGCACCATGACCAACCTCACGTCGCCCAGGTGTTCTCATTGGCCTTGTCTCGCCTACTGAATACGGTGGGAAGTTGTAATGATGGATATATGTTTTGTCTTGACTGGGATTTAAATCATCCATCTCTTGTGCATCACTTGGAGTACCTAGAGTTGCTGTAGAAAGAACTTGGGTTAGCCCCCTTTGGAAGAGACCTGATCCATGAACTCTTTTTGGTAGGACTCCAGCTTCTGCAGAGATCTCTCTAACTTCATCAAGTGCCCTTCCATCGACTCTTTTCCCTTCTTTTATTATTTGATCCCTCATTAGTTTTTTCGTGAGGGCTTTAAAGCTTGTTCCTAGTAATTTTGAATTGGAGGAAATCAACTTTTTGACTTCATTGTCATCTTTTAGAGAATCAATTTTCTCTGCACAAGTTGACTTGATTTCTTCAAGTTTGAGATCACGCTCTTCTTTTGAAAGTTTGAATTCTTTAAGTAGAGAGCTGATTGGCTTGGTGCAATTCTTTTCTAGATATGCAGGAATAGTTACATCAACTTCTCTCTTCTCTGGTTTGACTTGAGTGAGACCTGATTCTTTGAGAATAGATTCTTGAGATTTAATTAATTCGTTTACTGCTTCGTAACCAAAGTCAATAGCTTCAATGACATCTTGCTCTGAGAGCTGATTGGATCCTGCTTCAACCATTACAACACCATCAGGTGTACCTGCTACTACTAGATCTAGGTCCCCACGTTCAATTTCCCTGAAGCTTGGGTTTAAGACAAAATCATCACCTAGCAAACCAACTCTAACCGCCGCCATTGGTCCATTAAATGGGATGCCAGCCAAAAGAGTCGCCATTGATGAACCTGTAACTGCTAGAACGTCAGCAGGTACGCGTTCATCAAGAGAAAGACAAGTTGCTACAACTTGTATCTCATCTCTTATCCAACTGGGGAAGAGAGGTCTAAGAGGACGATCGATTAGCCTTGAGATTAAAGTAGCTCTTTCTGGAGGACGACCTTCCCGTCTCATAAAGCTTCCAGGTATTCTCCCAGCTGCGTAAAGCCTCTCCTCATAATCACAACTTAGAGGAAGAAAATCAACTCCTTCTCTACATTGTCCTTTTGTTGCTGTTACAAGAACTGAAGTGTCTCCACATTCAATTAATACTGAACCACCTGCTTGTGGTGCATATCTCCCTGTAGTTAGCCGTATTTCCCGACCATCAAAAGAGACCGACGTTGTCTGACCTTGCACGTTTGCTTATGTCTTTTTTATCTTTTTCTATTCTTGCACTTTATTAGCACTTATTGATTATTAATATTATTAATTACTTATGTTTTCCAATGACTAGTGAGGTGCAATTTCTCCTAAAACCCTTTTCAGAGCTACTTCTTGAGAAAGGCAATGTAATTTAACCTAAAAGAGTAAATTCTTGATTTCCCTATTTACCAACTTGATTTGACGACTCCAGGGAGCTCTCCTTTGTGGGCTCTTTCCCTTAGTTGATTTCTGCAAAGTCCGAAATCACGGTAAACACCTCTTGGTTTTCCAGTTGCCCAACAACGATTCCTCATTCTGCTAGGTGCACTATTCCTAGGGAGTGCTTGGATTTTTCTATGGATTTCAAGACGTTCCATAGGATCTTTTGCAGAATTGAATTGATCTAAAAGACTCTTACGTTTAGAGGCATAGCGTTCAACAAGTTTCTTACGCTTGACATCACGCGCAATCATCGATTTTTTGGCCATGAACGCCTTGTTTTTTAATATTCTTAAGAGTTTACTCCTTAACCATCAGGGTTTTGTTCATCATTTGCTTAATTGCTGAAATATTTCTAATTGACTAGTGTCACGAATTATTAGCAAGATGCTTAAACCTACCAAGAGAAAAAATCCCGACTGCATAACCCAAAGTTGAATTTTTGCTGGGATAGGTTTTCCTCTAAGTCCCTCGATAATTATTATTGCGAATTGACCACCATCTAGAAGAGGGAATGGAAGGGAATTAAGAACGGCAAGATTAACTGATATTAATGCTGCAAAAAGAATTATTCCAGATACTCCTTGTCCTGAAAGCTGAGCCCCAAGCTCAACAATTTTGACAGGACCACTAAGTTGCTTAGATGTTGAACTGAAGTTTGTAAAAAGGCTTTTATAACCTTGAATTGTTTGTCCTAATAAATTCGAGAACTTGGAATTTGTGAAGTCAAAGATTTCGTTGAAACTTTCAGCTGCTCTTGTGCTGCCATCAATATTCGGTTGAAGTTGAGCTCCTATTTTTCCTTTTCCTAAATATTCTGAAGGGATCAGACTGATGAGTTCTTTGGAACCATTACTTTTCTTTTCTATAGAAATTGTTTTTTCAGGCGATTGTTGAACTTGCCTTACTAAAGTCTCTACAGCTTCTTGACCGGTTCCCAGTTGGATCCCTTGAACACTAAGAATTTGGTCTCCAGGATTTAGTCCAGACAGTGCTGCTGCTTGTTCTTGCTGAACATCAATTATCAGAACACCTGGATTTGGTTGACTGGGGAGCCCTATGAAAGTTGCTTGAGCCCATAAAACAAGCCATGCAATCAATAAGTTTGCAATGACACCAGCTGAAATAACCAGCAATCTTTGAGGGATTGGCCTATTAGATAGAAGATCTGGATCATCAGAAGCAATATTTGAGTCCTGATCATCATCTGGGAAGGAAACAAAACCACCAAGAGGTAAAAGTCTTATTGAATACGTGACACCATTTAATTCTTTTTTTATTAAAGCTGGACCAAAACCAATGGAGAATCCACTTACTCTGATGCCTTGCAAAGTAGCTGCAAAAAAATGACCTGCTTCGTGAAAGAAGATTAATAAGGCTAATACTGAAATTGAGGCAAATAAATGCATTTTCTATGCTTGATTAGGTTTCAGTAGAGCTTGACCAAAGTATGGAACTAGGGCTTCGGGTATTTTGACACTTCCATCAGATTGTTGGCCGTTTTCTAAAATTGCGGCCATAGTTCTTCCTATCGCTAAACCACTTGCGTTGAGTGTATGGACAAGTTGAGTTTGATTACCTTTTTTTGTTCTAATTGAAGAACGTCTTGCTTGAAAATCATCGCAAATGCTGCAACTAGAGATTTCTCGATATGCATTTGCTCCAGGTAGCCAGACTTCTAAATCATGTGTAGAAGATGCTGAGAAACCTAGGTCCCCAGTACAAAGCTCCATTACCCTATAAGGCAATCCCAATGCTTGAAGAATTGCTTCTGCATCAGCAGTAATCTGTTTATATGCTTCTCTTGAGTTGGCACGGTCCACAAACCAATAAAGCTCTACTTTATTAAATTGATGAAGCCTTATAAGACCTCTTGTGTCTTTCCCATAGCTTCCCGCTTCTCTTCGAAAGCATGGGCTATAAGCAACATATTTGATTGGTAGGTTTTCAAAAGGAATAATCTCGTCTCTATGTAAAGAGGTCAAAGGTACTTCTGCAGTTGGGGTGAGCCAGAGATCATCTTCTGAACAGCGGAAACTTTCTTCTGCGAATTTAGGAAGTTGGCCTGAACCTTTAAGACTGGCAGTGTTTACAAGAACAGGAGGAAGTACTTCGGTATAGCCTTTGGAAGTATGAACATCAAGCATGAAATTAATCAAAGATCTTTCAAGCTTTGCACCTTGGTTTAATAGAGTCACAAAGCGACTTTTTGCTATTCGAACAGATCTTTCTGTATCAAGAAGGCAGAGCTCTTCAGCAATTTCCCAATGCTCTTTATAGCCTTCTCCTTTTAAAGGTTTGCCCCAAGTACGAACTTGAATATTGTCATTTGCGTTTTTCCCATTTGGACAGTCTGAATAGGGAATATTTGGGTAATGAAGGATTTGATCCTTAATTGATTTTGCTAAAGCTTTTTCTTCTTCTTCTATAACTGTGACTTCTGCTTTGATTTCATTACCTTTATTTTTTAAAAGTGAAACTGTATTTGAATTTGGTTCATTTCCAGCTCTAATCTGATTTCCTACCTCTTTACCAATCGCATTTGCTTCTGCTTGTAAGTTGCTCCTTTTTTGCTCTAGTTCTTTAAGCCTCTTACTATGACTCCTTAAAGAATTTAAATCAACATTTAAGCCCCGACGATTCAGGCCTTCTTCTATAAAAGATGTGTTTTCTCTAATTTCTCGAGGATCTAGCACTAGTTTTTCTAATTGATCTTAAGGGATGCAGGTCTCGCTCTACCAGAAGATGCCCAATCTTTTAGGAAATCGAGTTGTTCTTTTGCTGTTTTTGACAAAGGTATTAATTGAGTGGAAGCAAGAATTAAGTCTGTTTCTAGTAACTCTCTTTTTTCTGAAAAGGCAAGATGCATTGCTTCAATCACAGTTTGTTCAAGCTCTGCACCTGAAAACCCTTCAGTTCGATTAGCAACTGTGTCAATAGGGAGAATGAGATTGGGCCGCCTCTGTTTTAAATGAAGCTCAAGAATTTTAAAGCGCTCTTGAAGAGTTGGGAGCTCAAGTAAGAAAATCTCATCAAATCGACCTTTCCTAAGCAGTTCTCCTGGCATGCGCTCAATCCCATTTGCAGTAGCAACAACAAAAACGGCGGTTTTTTTCTCTGCCATCCATGTTAATAAATTTGCAAGTACTCTTTGGCTTGTCCCTCCGTCACTTCTTGCATCTCCCCCAAAACCTTTGTCAATTTCATCTATCCACAAGATGCATGGAGCCATTGATTCAGCGTATTGAATTGTTTCTCTGGCTTTAGCTTCACTTGCCCCTACAAGACCAGCAAAAAGTCGACCTATATCAAGACGTAAAAGGGGCATTGACCAGCTATGAGCTATTGCCTTAGCAGTTAGTGATTTACCTGTACCTTGGGGGCCAATTAGAAGTACGCCTCTTGGTAAAGGTAATCCGAACTTTTTAGCTTCATCTGAAAAAGCAGCATGACGTTGATTAAGCCATACTTTCAGAGCATCAAGACCGCCAATATCAGAAGGAGAAGCTGTGGTTTCGAAATATTCAAGAACATCACTACGAGCAACAACCTGGCGTTTCTCTTCTAGAACTTCTTCAAGATCTACTTTACTCAATTTTCCTCTTTGCGCGAGCGATTTAGCTGCAACTTGTCTAACTCTCATTTCACTAAGACCACTACAAGCGTGAGTTAGATCTTCCAGGGTTTCGTTTGTAAGGTTTGAGTCGCTAGCACTTGCAATATTGCTAAGTAGATTTTTCAATTCATTTTCTTGAGGTAACGGAAGATCGAGAATTGTTAGAGAATCATCCAGATCACTAGATGGTGCCCAGTCATAAGAACAAAGTACAATTGAATGAGGCGTTTCCCTGAATTGGGAACATAAAATTTTCAACATTCTTGTTATTCCAGCATCTTCTGTAAAACGATGAAGGTCTTTAGCAAAAAGTATTGTTGGTAAGGATGAATCTACTTTTTGAAGCCAGTTCAATACTGTCATTGGTTGACGTGCACCAATCCCTTCTGAATTGAGGACCCCTTGTAAACCTTCTACATAATTCCAATTC
>QCHT01000019.1 GCA_003279445.1 Prochlorococcus sp. AG-402-G10 | reverse complement strand
CTTAAGCTCCCCCTCGTATGCACTATGTGTATTGTCTATTACTTGTAAAGGTATTAAATATCACAATCACACGCTCCTCTTTCTTCGCTCCCGTTCATTGTGCTTCTTTATCTCGTGGTTATAGTGTTTTTGCACAATCAAATGCAACTACGTTTAAATATTCCGAAGCCTATTTTTCTTGATTGTTAATTTGTAATGACTTTAGAGTTTATCGGAAACCTAGATTGTTTAATCCATAAATTGCACGTATTTAGAACTTTCAAGTTAAGACTGGTTCAACTTTTGGTATTTATACCCAGTTCCAAAAGCTCTCTTTTGGCTATTACTTTGATGTAGGGATCATTTATCAATGGCTATTTTCAGAAAGATTCATTTTCGGAGAGATTATTCCGTGCTAAATGAATATGAGTTGCCTGAAGGGACTTTTGCTATTTCATCAGCTCTTTTGTTGACAGTACTTTTAGCAGTATTTGGGGGGGTGGTTATGTATTCATCCTCTACCTTATTGCAGGAATTATATTTATCTCTTGTCTCAATCCCTATGGGTTAGCAGAAGTCTCTTAATTCTTTCCATTTCTTTAAACCAGTTTGAATATTTTCAATATCATTTTGAGACCCATTAGCTTGAAAAGCTTTTATTAGTGACTCAGTTGCTTCTATTCCAAACGCAGCAGCTTTTTTTTGATTAATGCAGCCTTGAATAGCGTCACCATTTTTAAGCTCATTCTCTGCTTCTTCTAGGTATTGACTTGCAAGTTTAATTTTTTCATTCCAGGTATCCATGTAATTTGTGAAATCTTGTTTGCTGCTTGCAAGTACTGTCCCAGCCGAAAGAAAAATAACTATTATTACAAGTACAAGGAATTTACTTAGAAAATAAAATGTAGTCTTCATAGATGCTTGTATTCTAAATTCATCTAATATAATCCAATAATGTTAATTCTACAAACTTAAATTTAATTTAATCACGGTTAATGATTAAATTAATAACTTAAAGTAATTTATTAGAAAATCCTTAATTATAAGCGGCTATTATTTTTTAATCGGAGCGGCGGGATTTGAACCCACGACCCCCACTACCCCAAAGTGGTGCGCTACCAAGCTGCGCTACGCCCCGATATATTTAACTATATCAATTTATTCGATAAGTTGTAAATTTCAAAGAGATTTTCCTAACACTATTTATTTTTCTTTATTTTCTTTAGTATCCTAATCTTTAAAAAGTCTTTGTTTTCTCGTGCATAACCACGGATTTTTAATTGCATTGCAAGTTCTCTCAACTCCTTAATACTCATAATAGATATCCTAAGTTCAGGGTTTGTCTCCCAAGCGATATCTTTTTTAGGTAAGCCTGAAACATGACTTCTATTCTCGATACCCAATGTAAACTCTGCAAGCCATTCTGGAATTATTACTAATAAGATTGCTAGGAAACCATATATTTTTATTAATGTTTTAGATGGAGGATTAAGGCCATTTGCATTATTCTTTTTAGCTTCAATTTGCTTATTCACGTGTATAGTTTAACATTTTTAATTTAATTCTCTTAGAGATCTAGTCTAAGAAAATTAAATTTCGAATTGGTCAACACTTGGGCGTTGTGTTGGCACATCTTTCCATTGTATAGATGGAGAAAGCTCATTCTTAGTGGGTAGGAAAGTGAAAACCAGCAGAAATATAATTAATATAGTACCTATGATGATTGAAATTACTGTTTTATCGTTAAGTTCTTCATTCATTGTTTTCTAAGACGATTGGACTGTTTGTACTTCTTAGCACACAATGCTTCTCTTCCCAATTGAAATTAGTCCAAATGCTAGGCCTAAGTTTATAGTTGGCACCATTGAAATGGCCTAACGAAATATTTGTTGGCATAGCTGAGCAATATGGTCTGCTTCCTGGTCTCGCTAGGTATTGCTGGTGGTAATCTTCAGCATAATAAAATATTTCTTTTTTTTCGATTTGGGTCTTTATAGTTCCTAATCCGTTCTCTATTAGAAGTTTTTGATAAGCCTCAAGGCTGTTATGTGAAATCTCACTTTGTTGAGCACTTGTTGTAAAAATGGCAGACCTATATTGACTTCCTGAATCATTTCCTTGTCGATTAAGTTGAGTTGGGTCATGGCATTCCCAAAACATCTTAAGCAAATCACTAATGTCAATCTGCAATTTGTTCCAAACCACTCTGACAACCTCTGCATGGCCAGTTTTACCTGTGCAAACTTCTCTATAGCTCGGGTTCTCAAGTTTGCCGCCTAGATACCCAACGGCTGTAGTTTTAACGCCAGGCAATTTCCAAAAGCCCTTTTCTGCTCCCCAAAAACATCCACACCCAAAAAATATCTCTTGCTCATCTTCTTCTGGCGCTTTATTAATTAGTTCACCTAGAACATAATGGTTAAGGCTTTTCCCTTCTGAAGGGTCTTTATATCTTTTGTTTGGATTAAGCCAGTTTTGGAACATTGAAATTAAATTTTTATTATCAACCTATTCAAGTGGTTGAGCTTCCAGCTGTATATGATTTAACAATGTGGTGACAAATGCAAATAGTAAGAATGGAAGGCTTAACACCAAAATTAAGCCTACTCCAATTAAGGCAAAGATTGGCCTTGACGAGCCCATTAGCCCTAGCCCCCCTGCAAGACTTACGAAAATCACAGCCATCCAGGCAAGTATCTGAACGTATATGTCCCCAAAAGATAGATTACACTTGATTGAGTAGTTGGTTGGGAGAGTCATTAAATAATTGCTTTTTGATTTTTGTCTTTCATCTAGGCTAAAGAAGTTGTTTTAATATGCATTCTAAAAAACCCTTTTCAGTGATGAACTTTAATGAGGGGCTTACTTGACTGAATCAATTTTCTCAACTGCCTTTTCTCTTTCCCAGAGCTTTTTGTAGATACCTTCAACTTTTATCAAACTTTCATGTTTACCTTCTTGTACAAGTTGACCTTCATTTAAAACTAAAATCCTGTCACAGGCAGCAGCAGCAGAAAGCTGATGACTTATCATTAAAATAGTTCTATTTTCTTGTTGTCTGATTGAAGAAAGTATTGAAGCAGCTGTTTTGTTATCTACGCTTGCAAGAGCATCATCAAGAACAATTATTGGTGCATTAACTAAGAGAGCTCTACCAAGCGCTGTCCGCTGCCTTTGTCCTCCACTAAGTGTAATTCCACGCTCACCTACAAGCGTTTTAAACCCGTCAGGAAAACCTTTTATATCTTCACTTAACCTTGCCTGGGATGCTGATTCCTTTACTTCTTCTATGGATGCATTTGGTTTTCCATATCTTAAGTTATCTTGTAAAGTATTAGTAAATAAATAGCCTTCTTGAGGAACTAGAGCGATGTTCTTTCTTAGTTCTTCCAGCTTCAGTTCTAATACATCATTCCCATCAAGAAATAATTGATTTTTAGATATATTAACCATTCTTCCCAATGCTCTTGCAAGAGTTGTTTTTCCGCATCCAACGGGACCAACTATTGCTACTAATTCACCTGGCTTTATAATAAAATTAATATTCTTGAGAATTTTCTTCTGGCTATTTTCATAGTTTATGCAAAGTCCTCTAGCTTCTAATTTTCCTTTTACAGGTGAATTTAAGGACTTGCTATTAATGTTGTCTTTTATAGTAGGTGTATTTGTTAAAAGTTCCTCTACCCGTTCAAGGCTAACTTGCCCTAACTGGAAAGTATTTAATGTGAAACCTAAAAGAGCAGTTGGAAATACTAATCTTTCAACATACAGTATTAATGCTATTAAACCTCCAATGGTAAGTATTCCTTGATTTATAAGCCCACTTCCTAGTGCCAGGAGTAGAAGAAGAGAAATTGATGAAATTCCTTGAAGCAGTGGAAACAATGTACTTGCAGTTCTTGCAAGATTTATTGCAGCAGTTTTATAGTTGTTGTTTAATTTAGAAAAGGCTTTTCCTTCCGCACTTTCTTGGCCATATATTTTTATAGCACTGATTCCTGATAGATCTTCTTGAATCAGCTCGCTGAGCTGAGAGAGAGCTTCTTGTTGACGTCTTCGTTGATTAACCATTCTCCCCCCGAAAAGACGAACAACACCAAGCATTATTGGATAAAGAGATATTGATGCAATTGTTAGCCAAGGGTTTATAGCAATCATTGCTGGAATAGTGAACGCGTATGCAAGAAAAGTATTGGTCAGACTTAAAATTGCAAATCCCAATAGCCTTCTTATATTTTCAATGTCACTAGTGGATCTTGTGATGACTTCACCACTACCAATGCTTTGAACCCAGCCAGGGTCTTGTATAAGCATGTGATCAAATAAGCGTTGTCTAAGATCAACTTCTACTTGCCTGCCAACTCCAAATACCAGTTGCCTTGATAAGAGACGTACTACAGCCATGACACTTGCCAAGGAAATTATCCAAAAGGATTGTTTAAGAACATCTTTAAAAGAGAAGCCTTCTTGCAAAGTATCTATGATTCTTCGAACTTCAAAAGGTATTGCAACACTCAGAATATTTACAATTACTAGGCTGATCGCACCTAGAACTAATGTCCTTCTATGAGGCTTTAAATATCTATTTATTAGATCAAGACGAAAAACTGACATGACTTCAATAATATGAGTACTAATTTAGATTGAAGAAGGTGAAATAAGTTCTTTCATCTTTTTACCCAAATGTAGGTTCTTAAATCATGGAAGGACAAAATCATCCTTTATATGAGATTGATCGAGACCTTCTAAATCGTTTGATATCTAAAAACAACCCTGAAGAAGAGGATTTGATTGATCTGGCAAGATTATTTATGAGATATCAGGACTTTCCTGGAGCTAAAGATATTCAAATGGATATGGTGAAAATTTTAAAGTTGTGGGGGATTACTAAAGAAGATCTAAACAAGAGTACTAGGAAAATATGGGCAAAAGGTTATCGGGCTGGGAGTACATCGGAAGAGATGCTTGGCTCAAGTTTTGATACATCAGCGGACTCTCCCAATTAATTCGATCACTCTTCTCATATTTTGCTCGTCAGAAGAGAAGTTATAGGTAATAGTAGATTGTATTACTCCTCCCAAATAGGGCAGAGTTCATATAAAAGGACCTCCCTGACTTAATTTCTCATTATGTCTATTGTTTCTTGGCCAAAACTTCTTGAAAAGCTTTTGCAAGCCAATGAACTTAGTGCAATTGAAGCAAAAGCTCTTATGAATGCTTGGTTAAATGATGAGCTTTCGCCAGTGCAGACAGGAGCATTTTTAGCTGCTTTAAGAGCTAAGCAAATCTCGGGCTTGGAACTTTCTACAATGGCAACTGTCTTGAGAGAAGCTTGCATCTTTCCATATACAGTTCCAGAAAATTTCATGGTAGACACCTGTGGAACTGGAGGAGATGGTGCTGATACTTTTAATATTTCTACAGCAGTAGCATTTGTGGCAGCTTCTGCTGGTGTAACTATTGCGAAGCATGGAAATAGAAGTGCAAGTGGAAAGGTTGGATCAGCTGATGTCCTTGAAGGGCTTGGTATTAAGTTGGATGCCCCTATGCAATTAGTCGTTGATGCGGTTGAGAAAACAAAAATCACATTTTTATTTGCACCTGTTTGGCATTCATCTTTAGTTGGTCTTGCTCCTTTAAGAAAAAGTTTGGGAGTAAGAACAGTTTTTAATCTACTTGGACCATTAGTAAATCCATTTAGGCCTAAGGCTCAGGTTCTTGGTGTAGCAAAGTCAGAGTTGCTAGATCCGATGGCAGAGGCGTTGAAGAATTTAGGCTTAAAAAGAGCTGTAGTTGTTCATGGAGCAGGAGGTTTAGATGAAGCTTCTTTAGAGGGAACAAATCAGGTGAGATTCCTTGAAGATGGAGAGATAAAGCCCCAAATCCTTGATATAGAAGAATTAGGGTTAACTTCTTTCCCTAATAGTGCACTTAGTGGAGGATCTCTGGAAACAAATAAGGATATTCTTTTAAATCTTTTTCAAGGTAGGGGAACCCAGGCTCAAAGAGAAGTTGTAGCCCTTAACACTGCGCTTGTCTTTTGGGCTTCAGGTTTGGAGACCAATTTAAGTAAAGGTGTTCAAACATCTCTAAATTGCATGGATTTATCTAAACCTTTGAATAAGTTTAATGATCTGAAAGAGTTTCTAAAATGAACTTTTTTGAAATAAGTGTGTTCAATTTATTAGCATTTAATCGCTTTTTAAGATGAACTCTTCTGAACAAAATACGGCAATTTTGCTTTTATCTGACGGTACTTTGATTGAAGGGAAACCTTTTGGTGCTCGAGGTACTGTGTTTGGAGAAATTGTTTTCAATACAGGAATTACTGGTTATCAGGAAGTTATTACTGATCCAAGCTATTTTGGACAATTGATTACATTTACTTATCCAGAATTAGGCAATACAGGAGTAAATCTTGATGATCAAGAATCTGACTCTCCTTCTGTTAAGGGCATAATTGCAAGGAGATTTGCCCATCAGCCAAGTAATTGGCGTTCTAGAAAAACCTTCGAAGATTGGCTCCAAGATGAGAATGTTGTTGGTATTTATGGTGTAGATACAAGGGCACTTGTTAGACATTTAAGAACAGCTGGCACAATGAATGCTGCTATAAGTTCAACTGGGAGGGAGTCTCCTGCTGGGCTATTAAAAAAAATTAGAGATACCCCTTTAATGTTAGGCCTTGATTTAACTGGGGAAGTGACCACTAAAAAAAAACTATAAGTGGCAATCCACAACCCCAGTGGAATTTGATCAAAGAGTTAGGAGTAGGCAGGACAGCCCTTTTAAGGTTGTAGCGATTGATTTTGGGATCAAGCGATCAATTCTTGATCGCTTAGTAGCTCATGGGTGTGAGGTGAATGTCTTGCCTTCAAATGCAGAACTTTCAGATGTTCTAGCCTTAGAGCCTGAAGGTATATTTTTTTCAAATGGTCCTGGAGATCCAGCATCTGTGAAGTCAGGTATTGCTTTGGCAGATCGTCTGATTAAGGAAAAGGATATACCTATGTTTGGGATCTGTCTCGGGCATCAAATTTTAGGATTAGCTCTTGGGTGCAAAACTTTTAAGTTACCTTATGGGCATAGAGGTTTAAATCATCCCTGTGGTCAAACAGGACGTGTTGAGATTACAAGTCAGAATCATGGTTTTGCTCTTGAACTCTCATCATTAGATAAAGATGTTGTTGAAATAACCCATTTAAACTTAAACGATGGAACTGTTGCAGGTATATCGATGTGTAACAGGCCTGTTTTCGGTATTCAATATCACCCAGAAGCCAGTCCTGGACCACATGATGCCGACTATCATTTTTCTCGTTTTGTTGAACTAATGTCAGAACGCCGTTGATCAGTGGTTTATATGCTTTTTGATAACTACACTTCTTTTGTGAGGTACTTGGGGGGTTTGTCCTATAAACGATCTACAAAGATTGACAGTCTCTTTGAGAGGAGGCTTTGAAAGAAAAAAAGGCTGTTTGGTTTTTTATTTCGCAGGACAACTAGATGCTTACTCAGAAAAGCAATTTACAGATTTTCTGGATGATGTATTCAGTTCCAATAAATTACCAATAGTTTTTGATCTTACAAAAATTGACTTTTTAGATTCTTCTGGATTAGGAGCAATGGTTCGCTCGGCGAAGAAATGTAAAAGGTCAAAGAGATCTTTTGTTGTTGTTGGGAATGCGAGAGTTGTTCAAACAATCAAGTTAGTTCGCCTTGAGGAGTTCCTGCAGGTTAAACCTGACTTGTCTACTGCTTTAAGTCAGCTAGCAGCTTGACTAATTGGATTCGTTGTATAGAACCATCAGGTTGCCCAGATGACTTAGGGGTTTTGCAATTGGCTTGGTTAGGGGATGCTGTGTGGGAGTTGTATCAGCGACGACGCTTTTGTAAGCAACCTGCAAAAGGTAAAGACTTACATCTTTCAGTAGTTTCTTTAGTAAAAGCTGAGGCTCAAGCTAGAGCGCTAGAAAATCTTGAATCTAGCTTGACAGATATTGAGAGAAAGTTGGTGAGACGAGGACGAAATAGGGTTGGACGTGGTACTCGTAAGGTAAATATTGCTATTTATTGTAAGGCAACTGGATTCGAAACACTTATCGGTTGGCTATTTTTGAAGAATCCAAATCGACTTGCCCAGCTATTGGATCGATTAGAGAAAATCGATTCTAAAAATCTCAAGGATTAAAATGAGCCCTAATGATCGACGACAAGGTAAATTTTCTAGAAACTCTTCCCCTGGAGAAGGCAGAAGGAAAGGATCAAGATCGTTTGACTCTCGTTGGGAGAAGTCAACTAAAGGGAATTGGGATGCTAGTGGTGGTTCAAAGAAACCCTCACGCAATAGAGAAAGCCCTTATAGGGAAAACTCTGAGGGATCAATGCATCAGAGTAGAGGTATAAAAAATAGAAGAAATTCTTTTTCTAGCAAAGTTTCTATTAATTCGAAAGAACGAGAGAGAGGAGTTAAAGACGAATCATCAATTTCATATAACGAAAAAAGAAAAGTTCCTTACTTTTCCAGGAACAATCAGAAATCATCTTTAGGTAACAACAAATGGCCTGAACAGCAAGATGAAAAGGGCGTTTTTGAGAGTGAATCAGATGATATTTTTTGGGGACGACATTCCGTTCAGTCAATTCTTGAGTCAGCCAGACCAATCCATAGAGTCTGGTGCACACCGGAGATACGAAGCTCGCCTCGTTTTCTTCAGCTACTCAAGGATGCAAAGTCATTAGGTGTCTTGGTTGAGGAGGTCTCCTGGGCTAGATTAGGACATGTCACAAGAGGTGGCGTTCACCAGGGCATAGCGCTTCAAACAGCAGCTTCGGAGACTTTTGACTTAAAAACTTTGATTGAAGCATGTCAAGTAATGGAAGAGGATCCCGTTTTGATTGCATTAGATGGCCTAACCGATCCTCATAATTTAGGTGCCATAGTTAGGTCCGCTGAAGCCTTGGGCGCTCATGGTATGGTCCTACCACAGAGAAGGACAGCTGGCATCACTGGATCAGTAGCCAAAGTAGCTGCAGGTGCTTTGGAACATCTACCTGTTGCTAGGGTTATTAATTTGAATAGATCTTTAGAGGAATTAAAGATAGCTGGCTATACAATTGTTGGCCTTGCAGGTGAGGGAGCCAAAACTGTTAATGAAATTCCTTTTGATGGGCCTTTGGTTTTAGTAATAGGCTCAGAAGGGAAAGGATTATCTCTTCTTACACGAAGACATTGCGATATTCTCCTGAGGATCCCTTTAAGAGGTGTTACATCAAGCTTAAATGCATCAGTAGCGACTTCAGTTGTTTTATATGAAGTTGCTCGTCAGGGCTGGATGAAAGGTTTATCTGGGCAGGCGCCTTCACCTAAAATGGTGCGAGCTAAATTGACTACTAAGACTTTGGAAGGCAAGTAGAAGTGTTGCCTCTGGAGAGTGAAAAGTTAAAAGATGATTTAAATGTATAAGATTTAGAAAAATGGTTAATTGAACACCTAGCTAATAAAAACTAGCTTTTCTATTAGATTTTTATTTCTTAAGCACTAATATTAAAAAAGATCATTGTTCAACTTATGGGCCCAATTAGGGCGGTTCGGAATTTAGGTAACAGTTTAGGTTTGGCCTGGTGGGCTAAAATCGAAACTGGTAATCCTAATGCCACTTATTGGTTTGGACCTTTCTTAACCAAAAGAAGTCTCAAGTTAAAGGTATCAATCTTCTTGGATGATTTGTCTAGTGAAGGGATTGACTCTGTCGATCATAGTTTTGTTCGTTGTCGTCGAATTGAACCCTTAACCTTTTAAATTTTCATAGCTTTGTTGCGATAGTTTCCTGAAGAGGTACAAAAATCATGCAGACCATAGCTCAATGGCGTCAAAAACTTCTTAAAGGTGAGGTATCTTCTTTAGAACTCATTGATGAAACAATTTCACGAATAGAAAGCATTGATAACACAATTCACTCATACTTGTACGTTAATAAGGATAAAGCACGCTTTGCTGCAGCAAAAATAGATGAGGCTAGAGCCGCAGGAGACGCACTTCCTCCCCTAGCTGGTATTCCTTTGGCAATTAAAGATAATCTTTGTACTCAAGGAATACCCACCACATGTTCTAGTCGAATGTTGGAGACGTTTGTTCCTCCTTACGAGTCTACAGTTACAGAAAAACTTTGGAAGGCAGGTGGAATATTAATAGGTAAAACGAATTTAGACGAATTTGCTATGGGAAGTTCCACTGAAACATCCGCCTTTGGTGCCACGGCAAATCCATGGAATGTTTCAAGAGTGCCTGGAGGTAGTTCTGGGGGCAGCGCAGCGGCTGTCGCTTCTAGACTTTGTACTGCATCACTAGGCTCTGATACAGGCGGTTCAATTAGGCAACCAGCTTCCTTTTGTGGAGTGGTTGGATTGAAGCCTACTTATGGTCGCGTAAGTAGGTGGGGGCTTATTGCTTTTGCAAGCTCGTTAGATCAAGTAGGCCCTTTCTCAAACAACGTTGAAGATGCTGCAGAGCTTTTGCAGGTCATAGCTGGAAAAGATCCCAAAGATTCAACATCTTTAGATGCACCTGTGCCAAATTATTCAGAGAATTTGTCAACTTCTATTTCTGGTATGAGAATTGGTTTGATAAAGGAGTGCTTTGATCAAGAAGGGTTAGATGCAGATGTTAAAGAATCTGTTCTTAAAGCAGCTGAAAACCTTCAATCCCTTGGCGCAGAACTTGTTGAAATCTCATGTCCTCGGTTTAATGATGGAATAGCTACTTATTATGTTATTGCTCCATCAGAAGCATCTGCGAATTTAGCCAGATATGACGGAGTGAAGTATGGATACAGGTTTGAGGAAGTCGATGATCTTGCTTCTATGACTGCGATTAGTAGAGCTAGAGGTTTCGGAAATGAGGTCCAAAGAAGGATTCTGATAGGCACATATGCTTTGTCGGCAGGTTATGTAGATGCTTTTTATAAAAAGGCGCAACAAGTTAGAACTCTTATTCGACGAGACTTTGATAATGCTTTTAAAAAGGTTGATATTTTATTAACCCCAACCTCTCCTACGACTGCATTTAAGTCAGGAAAGAATCATGATAATCCTTTGGCAATGTATCTTTCTGATTTGCTGACTATCCCAGCCAACTTGGCAGGCCTACCTTCCATCAGTCTTCCTTGTGGATTTGATCCCTCTGGCTTGCCAATTGGCATGCAACTTATTGGAAATGTTCTTGATGAACCAAGGTTGCTGCAGGTTGCTCATCAGTATGAGCAGTCTTCAGAGATTATGAAATCCGCACCTGATTGTGAGTTCATAAACTCCTAGCCCATTTCACTATATGTAGTGTTATGTAAAAACATGATCGCTGTATCTTGAGTGCCTGGATATGATAGACCGATGGGGTTTGTTCCATTACACAATCACAGCGATTACAGCCTTCTTGACGGTGCTAGTCAGCTGCCTTTAATGGTTTCTAGAGCTAAAGAGCTTGGGTTTCCTGCTTTATCTTTAACCGACCATGGTGTTATGTATGGAGCGATAGAGCTTTTAAAGTTGTGTAAGAAGGAGGGTATTAAGCCAATTATTGGGAACGAAATGTATGTCATAAATGGATCTATTTCTGACCCTCAACCCAAAAAGGAGAAAAGATATCATCTTGTAGTTCTCGCAAAGAATTCTGTTGGATATAGAAATTTAGTAAAGCTCACAACTATTAGTCATCTCAAAGGGATGCGTGGACGTGGAATATTTTCAAGAGCATGTATTGACAAGGAATTACTTAGAAAGTATTCAGAGGGGCTAATTGTTTCTACTGCATGCCTTGGCGGCGAAATCCCTCAAGCTATTTTACGAGGTCGTTTAGATGTAGCAAAAGAAGTTGCAAGTTGGTATAAAGATCTTTTTGGAGAAGATTTTTATTTAGAGATTCAAGATCATGGATCAATAGAGGATCGCATAGTCAATGTCGCGATCTCAAGAATAGCCAATGAATTAGATATAGAATTAGTAGCGACAAATGATGCTCACTACCTTAGTGAGCATGATGTAGAGGCTCATGATGCACTTTTGTGTGTTTTAACAGGAAAACTAATTAAAGATGAAAAGCGTCTTAGGTATACAGGCACTGAGTATTTGAAATCTGAAGATCAAATGAAGAAGTTATTTGCTGATCACTTAGAAGAAGATGTTGTTAATCAGGCAATTGCAAACACAGTTCTGGTGGCAGAAAAAGTAGAAGAATACTCAATATTAGGAGCATATAAAATGCCCAAATTCCCTGTGCCTCAAGGAGATACTCCAACTGAATACCTGCGTAAGGTTGCTGAAAAAGGATTAGTAGAAAAACTTGATTTGGAATCAATAGAGTCTGTTGATCATAAGTATTCAGAGCGTCTAATAAATGAGATAGAAATAATTGATCAGATGGGATTTCCTACTTATTTCCTAGTTGTTTGGGATTATATTAAATTTGCAAGAGAGCAATCAATACCAGTTGGACCTGGTCGGGGATCGGCTGCAGGCTCTTTGGTTGCTTATGCGTTAGGGATAACAAATATAGACCCTGTAGAGAATGGACTTTTGTTTGAAAGATTCCTTAACCCTGAGAGGAAATCTATGCCTGATATTGATACTGACTTTTGTATAGATAGACGTAATGAAGTCATTGATTATGTTACTCAGCGTTATGGAGAAGACAAAGTTGCTCAAATAATTACTTTTAATAGGATGACATCAAAGGCGGTTCTAAAAGATGTAGCAAGGGTTATGGATATTCCTTATAGAGATGCAGATCAGTTGGCAAAAATAATACCTGTAGTTCGAGGAAAGCCAACAAAACTTTCTAAAATGATTGGCAAAGATTCTCCATGTAAAGAGTTTAAATCTAAATATGATAACGAACCTTTGGTTAAAAAATGGATAGATATGGCTATCCGTATTGAAGGAACTAATAAGACTTTTGGTGTTCATGCCGCTGGTGTTGTTATTGCATCAGATCCGTTGGATGAATTAGTTCCTTTGCAGAGAAATAATGACGGACAAATTATCACTCAATATTTCATGGAAGATATTGAATCTTTGGGCCTGTTGAAAATGGATTTTTTAGGCCTTAAGAATTTAACAATGCTTCAAAGAACCGTTAATCTTGTTGAAGAGTCGGTTGGAGATAGAGTGGATTTAAATAAATTATGCTTGGAAGATAAAGAAACTTATGATCTTTTATCTAGAGGAGATCTAGAAGGTATTTTCCAACTTGAATCTAGTGGGATGAGGCAAATTGTAAGAGACTTGAGACCTTCATCGTTAGAAGATATTTCTTCGATACTTGCTTTGTATAGACCAGGACCTTTAGATGCAGGTCTTATTCCTAAGTTTATTAACCGTAAGCATGGTCGTGAGGTAATTGATTTTCCACATTCATCTTTAGCGCCAATATTAAGTGAGACTTATGGAATTATGATATATCAAGAACAAATTATGAAAATAGCCCAGGATTTAGCTGGTTATTCTTTGGGACAAGCAGATTTATTAAGACGAGCAATGGGTAAGAAAAAAGTTTCTGAAATGCAAAAGCATAGAGGACTTTTTGTTGATGGAGCAGCTGGAAAAGGAGTTGATTCAAAAATAGCTAATGACTTATTTGATCAAATGGTTCTTTTTGCAGAATATTGTTTTAATAAAAGCCATTCAACAGCTTACGGTGCTGTTACCTATCAAACTGCATATTTAAAGGCTCATTACCCAGTTGCTTATATGGCAGCCTTATTAACTGTTAACTCAGGATCAATTGAAAAGATCCAAAGATATATAGCAAATTGTAATTCTATGGGAATTGAAGTTCTACCTCCAGATGTTAACTCTTCTGGTATAGATTTTACCCCTAAAGAAGACCAAATCCTTTTTGGCTTATCAGCTGTAAGAAATCTTGGAGAGGGTGCTATTAGACAATTAATCAAAGCTAGAAATGAAGATGGAGCCTTTAGTTCTTTAGCTGACCTTTGTGACCGAATACCTACTAATGTCTTAAATAGGAGAAACCTTGAATCCTTAATACATAGTGGAGCTGTTGATGTTTTTGATCCCGAAGGGAATAGAGCACAGTTAATGGCAGATTTAGATTTAATTCTTGACTGGGCAGGATCTAGAGCTAGAGATAGGGCAAGTGGGCAGGGCAATCTTTTTGACTTGTCTTTAGCTACTTCCGATCAAAAAGATAAACTTGAGATTACATCTGTTCCTAAAGCAGCTGATGTGAGCGATTACCATCCAACTGAGAAACTTAGATTGGAGAAAGAATTGCTTGGCTTTTATTTGTCTGATCACCCATTAAAGCAACTTGCCGAATCTGCAAAACTTATTGCACCGATTAGCCTTGTTAATTTAGACAATCAGCCTGATAAGTCAAAAGTTAGTGCAATCGTAATGATTAAGGAAATGCGCGTAGTTAATACTCGTAAAGGAGATAAAATGTCGATTCTTCAGATAGAAGATTTAACTGGTTCTTGTGAGGCAGTTGTGTTCCCTAAAAGTTTTTATAGATTGTCAGATCACTTGTTAACGGAAGCCCGTTTATTAGTTTGGGCATCAGTTGATCGTAGGGATGAAAATGTTCAACTAATAGTAGAAGATTGTCGTTCGATTGATGAAATGAGGTTTGTTCTAATAGATTTGATACAAGATCAAGTTAGTAATATTGAATACCAACATAAATTAAGAGAATGTATTTATCAGCATAGGCCTAATAAGGATGAACTTGGTGTTAAAGTTCCTGTTGTAGTATCAATAAAAGAAAATAATAATATTAGATATGTTCGATTAGGCCATCAATTTTGTGTAAAGGATCCAAATGCATTAGTTGAATCTCTACGTAAAAACTCTTTTCAGGCTAGTTGCAGTAAAAGTCTTGTTAATTAGAATTACTCACTAGGCGGAACTTTTTTAAAGGCGCTACGCATTCTTTGTATATTCGGACCAATATGTTCCAACCCTAGAAGACTTCCAGGCGAATCCTCCCAGCTTGCTGAAAGTATGCCATAACTTAATCCTAATAAGCCCACGAAAAAACATATTGCAGAACTAGTTAGAGTTATTGAAGGTGGAATCTCGGCTATCCCTTTTACAATAACTATGTAACTTAAAACAAAAACTCCCATACCTAAAAAAGTTGGGACACCAGTAGTAAAGATAACTCGCCTTGCCATTCTATTTGCAACCGGCTTAGGAATTAATGATTCTCTCTTTCTCTTTGATTTAATATTTTCTGAGTTAGAAAATTTATTCTCCTTCGTAAGTTCTTTTTTGTCCTTAAAGCTTTTCTTATCTTTCATTTTCTTTAAGGGAATTAATGTGTTTAATGCTTAACCACGAATACCTAGCTTTGTCACTAAGGCATCGTACCGGGTTTGGCTTTTTTGTTTTACATAATTGAGCAACCTTTTCCTTTGGCCAATCATTTTCAACAAGCCTTGCCTAGAGGAAAAATCATGATTGTTGTTTTGCAGGTGAGAGCTTAGATGTGAGATCCTTTCACTTAACATGGCTACCTGTACTTCTGCAGAGCCTGTATCAGTACCATGAGTTTGGTGCTTGTTGATGATTTTTTGCTTTTCTTGAGTATTGAGCGCCATGTGTGTATGGGAAGTTCTGTGTAAAAACCTGATGATTACTTAATCTAACTCGTCAAGTAGCAATCTATCTAGTATCTGTATTTATTATAATAAGACTTTGTTTAAAAAGGGTCTCAAAATCGAGGATTTGAGGGACTCCTGCCTCACCTGGAGTTTTAGATGATTTGGAACTTTCGTTTTTTTCATATTCCCTAAAAGCATTTTCGATTTCTGTTTCTTTATAGTCAAGATTGATCAGGGCACTTTTTACTTCATTTGCAATATTAATATTTAGATTTGTTTCTTGATAAAAATCTGTCGCTTTTTTCTTAAAAGCAGTATTTGTAGGGAAATCCAAAAGCTTGTTGTGTAGCTCAACTACTAACCTCTCAGCAGTTCTTTTCCCTATTCCAGGACTTTTGATTAAATGGTCAATGTTTTTCTGGGTGATTACATCTACAAGTTTATTTGCGTCATAGTTTTCTAGTAGTGCTATGGCTGATTGAGTTCCAATCCCACTAACACTTATTAATTTGCGGAATAAATCCCTGTCTGCTTTTTCGATGAAACCTATGAGGAAGGACCCATCCTCTCTTTGTATTTGATGAATCCATAGGGTTACTTCTTTCGAATCATTTATTGAGGTTAGATTCCTTGTAAGGACCTGTATCTCATAGCCAACACCTGAACAGGAAAGTATTAGCCCCGTTCTAGAACCATTATTCCAAGTACAAATTTTTTTGCCTTTTAACCAGCCGATCATAAGTCTTTATTTTAACTCTGCTTAGTTGCCGGTAACGTCACAACTGATGGCACTGCCGACAACGGCACCTATAGGAATTGCCCACCAGCGTCCATCTCCTCTGGACATTGCAGCACCCGCAGCTCCACCCAGTAGGCCACCAGCAACTTTGTTTCCATCACCGCAATCTTTTGAATCTTGAGGTATTGGACCTCTAACTGTTGAGGAATAAGATTTGTCACATGGAACTTCCATAGTTTCAGTCCAACTTTTTACATATCCAGGAGAGTCTTCAGTGCCTGGAAAATATTCCTCTCTATATTCGTTGCGTGTACATTTTTTGGAACGAGAATAACCAGCTTGAGACTCATTTGCTATTGCATTTGAGCAGAAGCTTAAAGCGAAAATTACTGCGAGTAAAAACTTCATGACCATATGGCTTTCTCTAAGTTTAGAAGAAATTTGGTAAATCGCTAATTGAAATTAACGTTGCTCCCAAAACACATATAGCACCTATAGCAATGAAAATCGTTAAGGGCTCTGAGAAAAAAATTACTCCCCAAATACTTGCAAATATGACTTGGCTGTAGTTTATAGAACCTGCATACCCTGCGGGCAAGATTGTAAGCCCCTTAGTTATCAGCATCTGCCCTAGCTGAGTAAATATTCCTATTCCTAAAAGCCATAGCCAGTCTGTGCCAGAGGGGTAAACTCCTTTATTAAGAAGAAATGGCAGAGTAACTGGAATGGAAACTAATGGAAAATAAAAAACAATGACTAGACCATGCTCCTCTCTTGATAGCTTCCTGACTATGACGTAGGCGAGCGCTGTAAGCAAAGCACCGCATAAAGCAGTCCCTACTGATGAGATTGAAAAATTAATTGTATTAGTATTGTCCCAGAATGGATTTACTACAACTTGTATCCCGATCCATCCGAGGAATATTGCAATTAAAATTCTCTTTTTTATAATCTCGCCCAATAATAACCATGCTAATAATGCTGTAAAAGTTGGGTAGGTGTATTGAATAATCGTTGCAGTTGCTAGAGGTAGAGAATCAATGGCTTTGAATACACAGAATAAAGCGCCTGTCCCAACTATTCCCCTTATTAAGAGCAGTTTTTTGTTGATTCCCCAAGGGGATATTCTTTTACGAATCATCATGAGCCTTGTTACAAAAAGACTAAATATTGATCTGAAAAAGACAAGTTCTGCTGTAGGAAATTGGCCTTTAAGTTGCTTTATGCAGACAGTCATGAGGCTGAAAGCCAAGGCGCTTCCTATCAAGCAAATAATTCCCTCATTTTTTCTTTCTTCTTTACTCAAGCTGTTTAATCTCCTATAATATTCTTTTTTTTCTTAGTTTATAGTGATAAATTTTTAAGTTGCTTTTTATAATTCTTGCTATGAACTTAAGACTCATAACTAGAAATAGATCAATTGCATTATGTCCTTCATAATCAAGTAATGGGAAACCCTCGCCTTCATCCACGTACTTTAGATGCCGTTAAAGAGAAAGCGGACATAGTTGAGATTGTTGGAGAGCACGTTGTTTTAAAGAAAAAAGGGAAGGAGTTTGTAGGAATCTGCCCATTTCATGATGACAGTAGACCTTCAATGACGGTCTCCCCTGCTAAGCAGTTTTATTATTGCTTTTCTTGCGGAGCAGGGGGGAATTCCATCAAGTTCCTTATGGAGCTTCAAAGGCAAAGTTTTGTTGATGTAGTGCTTGACTTGGCAAGGAAATATCAATTGCCTATTGAGACATTAGAAGGGCCACAACAAGAACGTTTTCGGCAAGAGCTCTCTCGTAAAGAAAGGCTATATAGAGTTCTTTCTTTAGCAAAAGGTTGGTTCAGTGATCAATTAAAGACACCTTCTGGAAGTAGAGCTTTTGAATATTTGATTAATACCCGTCGACTTAACAAAGGAATCGTTGATGGTTTTGAGCTTGGGTATGCCCCTGAGGGATGGGATGGCTTAATTAAGCATATGAGTCAAGTGGAAGGAATCTCTTCTGAATTGTTATTAGATGCTGGTTTGATAATTCCTCGAAAAGGGCAAAATGGGTTTTATGATCGTTTTAGAAATCGTCTCATTGTCCCAATTAATGATCGGCAAGGCAGAGTTATAGGTTTTGGTGGTCGTAGTTTGGATGGTTCAGAGCCAAAGTACCTTAATTCACCAGAGACGGATGTGTTTGAAAAGAGTAAGCATCTTTTTGGTTTAGATAAAGCTGCAAATGCAATTCGTAAGGCTGATAAAGCCGTTGTTGTTGAAGGCTATTTTGATGTTATAGCCCTACACTTTGCAGGTGTTACAAATGCTGTCGCAGCTTTAGGCACTGCCCTTAGTAGTCAACAGATTAAACAGCTATGTAGTTGTAGTGATAGTAAACGTATTGTTCTTAACTTTGATACAGATAGTGCTGGGGTACGTGCTGCTAACAGAGCTATTGGAGAAGTGGAACAACTGGCTATGCATGGGCAGTTGGAGTTGAGAGTCTTACAATTACCTTCGGCTAAGGATCCCGATGAATATCTTCAAGATCATTCTTCTGTGGATTATAAGACTCTTGTCGACAATGCTCCTCTTTGGATTGACTGGAATATACAACAAGTATTAAAAGATAGTGATCTTAAAAAAGCTGACGATTTTCAACGAGCTGTTAGTGGTCTTGTCCAACTATTAGTTAAAATCCCACAATCAGCATTGCGATCTCATTATCTACAAAAAGTTGCTGAACTATTAAGTGGAGGGCAAGCCCGCCTTGCATTGCAATTAGAAGAGGATCTGCGGAATCAGATTAAGGGACATCGGTGGCATGGCCGTTCTAACAGATATTCTCTCCCAAATGAGGTAAGTTTACGAGAACGACTTGAAGCACAAATCCTTCAGCTTTACCTGCATTGCCCTCAACATCGTGCATCTATTCGCATTCAATTAAAGCAGCGAGAACTGGAGGACTTTGCATTGCACCATCATCGATTACTTTGGGTTGCGATTAGTGATCTTGAAGAGAAGCTTGTCGGTTCAGATCTTTTCGAATCGATTAGCCGAGGTGAAAGTGATTCCGATCAGTTGTCAGAAATTGACCTTTCAAAAGAGCTTTTAGATCAATTTGTATCTGATAATAATTCGTCCGTAAGCTCAAGCTTGGCACGTTTTCTTGAACCGAATGAATTGCAATTAGCTTTGATTGAGCAGCCTCTCCATCAGTTAAGAGGCACACTAGCTATTTTAGAAAAACAGAAATCACTTAAACGTTGTAGACACCTTATTGAAGCCTGGAGTGGTCAGAGATTAGAAACTTTGGAGACATGTATCTCTTCGCTGATTGAGAAAGAACAAAAGAATCCCAATGAGAAATATGATATGGAAGTTAAAATAGAAGAAATGTTTGAAAAGTTGAATGTAGAAGCCTTGAAATTCCAGGATTTATACTACTCAGAACGTAAACATATAGATTTTCTAGATAAACAGCGTTGTGCTATTTCTAACCAGGGCAAAAAATCATTAATAGCCTAATTAATTCTTCTTCTTTCTCTTCTTTTATAGCTACTTTTTCTATCTGAGAATATTCGTTCTTAAAAGCAGAATTCTTTAAGCAAGGAGATTACTTTTTTTGGTCTATCTTCTAAAGCATAGGCTTCAATTTCTTTTTTGCGTTCTCCAGTCAAATTGATTGAGCCTTCTAAGGCGTTAAGTTTGTTCGAGTTGATTTGCATGCTTTGTTTACCCTGATAAATCTGATTCCCTCCATTGCACTCTTGAGCGATATGCACTGACTCATGCCGTAGAGCTCTTCTTATCATTAGACCTGTTTTAAATGAGCCGTCTGATTTCGGACCTTTTGCAAACATATAGCCACCATATCTCTTTGCATTATTTGTGCATATGACAATTGTTCTCTGCTCCTTTTTTAAGAACCCAAAGAATTTTGTGCTTATAAGACATAGGGGGCTATTCTCTTCTATTTTATAATTTGCTTTTTTAATTAAACTTACA
>QCHT01000018.1 GCA_003279445.1 Prochlorococcus sp. AG-402-G10 | reverse complement strand
TATGTCCGTTTTTTTGTCAAAACTAGCAGTACGATGAGGAAACCCTATAATTAATAGCAAATCTAGTTGAATACTTTGCTGCTATAGGAGCCAGTAAAATATATCGATTACTTCAAGCTACAGGGCTTGATTTTGCTTGTGAAGAGCTGAATGAAACCTTGACTTTGTCTTAAAAAAAAGAATAGACCTGTTAGCAATGAAATGCTGTTAAAATTTTTGATATGCTCTTTTCGGAATAAATCTATTGAGTCTATAAATAACCTCTTGAGCTATCATTTTTCTATGAATAACGAAATTGTTTGGTCCGTTAATTTGATGATTGCAATTTTAATGATAGGAGTTGCTTGGAGCCTCTATTACATTTTTACTTATGATTCTAATAACAAGTAATAAGAATGATTTTCTAAAATCTCTCTTATTCAAATGTAATGACTTTAATCTTGTAAGAGTTTCAGTGAAGATAAAATTTGTGAATACAAATTTATAGAGCCACTGCTTTGACCTTCATTATCATCTTTAGATTACTTCTTTAAAGTCTCCATGTGGATGTTTCTCTTCTTTGACTAGGATGAAATCATATCAATTGCTCCTAGTCTACGTGAGAGCAGTATGAAGAAAATATTAATCCCTCTAATGGAATTAATAGCTTTAGTTGGATTTAAGGCATGCATAGGTATGAGTTCTTGCTATAGCACTCCATTGCTCCCCTAGCTCTTTGCAATCTTCTAAGTTATCCATTTCAATTCTTTCTAGTCCAGTTCCTTTTTTTGCCAGTATTAAGAAGTGTTCCTCTGCAATTGCTGCAGTTGGTGTAACCAGGAAAGCTAGAAGCGATAAGAATAAAAATTTCATGGTGCTTTCAAGTCGGTTTTAGTATATTTTTATCCATTACCTTGACATCTTTTTCTGGTAAATGAAGTGAGTATTACGAATCAAGCTCTACGAGACTCCTATTAAAAGTTGAACGTATTAACAAGATCTGGCATTTTGCGGAACAATCTGAAATCCCTGTAATTTTTTTAAAGAGTTAAGAAACCTTTTGAGGACTGGGTTTTCATGAATATGACTTCGTAATAGTTATTTCTTTTAAAGTATTATTCTTAATATTTAATAGACTTAACTCCCAACTCCTGCTAATTAGTAAAAGTATCAACTAATACAAACTCTCCTTTGCCATGATTAACGACAACATCGTAGAGATCCTTTTAGCCGCGATCCTTGTTTCATCAACTTATAACAAGGATCAGGCTGTAATCAAGTGGGGAGGGTTGATAGTCGCTGTTGGAGCAGTAGTTTCAGCTCTTTTTGGATAGATATTGAATCTGCCTTGGCTTAGCATCTTATGCAATAGATTAGGCTGTTTTTTATCTACGATCCCTTATAAATCGTTGTACCAATTCAAGAAGCTGGCTAAAAATTTAGCCAGCTTCTTGAATTGAAGACTCTTCAGCTGTCTCTAAACGTTTTAAAGCGCCTCTCAATAATTAGCGCTCCTAGCTATTTGTAATTATTGGGATATAACTAAGTAAGAGTATTATTTGTGAAATGCGCCAACTTTTGAGTGTCGCTTTGTTTAGTTTGTTTTTTCTATCACCTATTGAAATTTTAGCGCAACCTGAGGTCGCTCAGAATAATTTTAAAAGTATAAATCAAAATCAAGAGAATTTGAATAAAGTCTTTTCTAAGAATAAAGCCGCTCTTGTTATATCGTTCATTAAATTAAAACTTCTTCTTACTAATGATGATTTATAACCTTCATTGAGTAATTGTATTTGATTAAATCAACCTGCTTCTGATTAAAAGTATGCCTAGGTTATTTCTTCCAAAAACTTGTTAATCTTATAGTCAATTTTTAATTGATTTTTGCTCGATAAATTCATCTTCTTGAAATTAGTTTTACTCTGATTTATCCTCTTTCTTTAGAAAGCTTCTTGAATAATTGGTCTTCTATTAATCCAATTGTTTCTAAATGGATAGCTTCCTGAGTATTTGTTAGTTGCTTCAAATTATTTTTAACTTGAAAAGAAGAAGTAGCATCTAGATTTTTGATCGGAGCATAAGAGCTATTCGGATTTGGCTTCTTAGAAGAATTGCTTTTATTTTGCTTGAGGCTAGTCATTAAGATTTAAAGAATCAATATCCCAGTTGTTCTCCTTCAAGAAAATGCTATTGGAGCTTAACTTCCGAAATGATGGAGGTTGATTGGCCAAGTATGAGCTCGACCTGTCTACTGGTTTTCTATATATAGCAGATTTTGCGGAAACGAGCATCTCTTGACGCTACAAATAGCGTTAGGTTTTCAGGATCTTGTTGCGTCTAACCTTATGGGGTGTTGATTTGTTCATAAGCAGTGCCTCTGAGTATTAGCTTCTCAAAAGCATATATTTTGAATTCGGCAGGAAAATCTCCGTGTTTCGCTTGATATTCGTAAGGATCAATATCCCACTCTTGATGAAAGTATGACTTTGCCTTGGCAAGTTCCTTGCCTGGGTTTGAATCTAATTCGAATGCATCCGGGTATAGATCATAGAAATTTATTTTGTCTTCATAGGTTTCACAAACAGAAGCAAGCTTCCAGTAATTCTTTTTCTTTAAGTCACGACTGATTTTCATGATTCATTTAAGGTCTTTTCAATGAATTTAGGGGACACAAAAATAATGATTAATCGATCCCTTCATTGGATTTCTTCATTAGGTAAAACAATCCACCAATTATTAGCGGACCAGCTATCGCTGCTATGCCAATTAAAGAGATGATCTTTAACGCTTCCAAGGTTTCTATCGCTGGTTGAGTCCCTAGAAGTTGAGAAGGTAAATTGAGGCTCATCACTTTGCCTCGAATGTAATTTTGTTCTACTCTATTTAAATTCATAGAATGTAGCTTTTGCCTCTTTTCTCTAGAATTCAACAGGAATTGAAGTAAATGTTACAAGCTTTTGGCGATTTAGTAAATTGAGGTTAATTATGTAAAATGATTTTTCCCTTAGATAATAGGCTTTGGGGTAAGATTTATTGTTTGGAGATTAGCAAAATTTACATGTAAATAATGAATTGCTTGTAATTTATAAATATAGCTGGTTATTTATAGTTCAAATTTTATTGAACTTACTTTTAACAGTATTGATTATTATCAACTAAGATTAATAAATAATGTTTAATTAGGTGACTCTAAAAGTAATAAATTGGAAAGTATAAACCTATTCTTTATACTAAAAAAGATTTATTTAGAATCCGCCACTAATGATATTTCTTTTTTTGAGTAAGATTACTTTGCCTTGGGATATTTTTCAATACTTCGTATAGAAAAATATGTGCATTAATATAGAGAGGTCTTCAGGAGAGACTAGTATTAATTGAAATGAAGAGAATCCAGTTAGTACAATCGTTCTTCCTTTCGTCAGATTAAACAAGCTTGTTTTTGATATCCAGGAAAGAGCTTGACTAATTTTTGCCTGAATTCTGAATAAACAAAGGTAAGATTACTGAAAAACTGTACCTAAAGCTGCTTAAATATAAAGTATCTATACAAGTGCTCTTATGCTGAAAAAAATGTTTGGGGTTTTATCGCATCTAATCCTAGCCTTACCTATAATTTGTTCGATTTTTTTTGTTGGATTATATAGTGTTGAAGCTCTATCGCCTGACTCAAACGGGCAGAATCCCCTCAAGATTGTTATTGAGCCATCCGAAGAAAAACAGAGTCTTGATCCTGAAAACTCTATGGATGAAATCAAGATTGGGGGTATTCCAGATTTAGGTGATGATCAAGTCTTCCCTTTTGTGGCTGGCTTGGACTCTTATGAAGGTAGTTAGAGATAACCCCTCTTAATTGTCAAACATTTTACTCTCTATGTTTTTCATGCATTAATAATTTACTTTTACTTGAAAAATTCTATGTGAAATGAATAAGTTCATCTTTTAATAGAAGCCAAAGATGATTGATTGAAAGCTAAATAAATATTATTAATTCAGCTAGATTATTCACTTAATTATTATCACCTTGTTAATTAACTAAAATCATTAAAACTTCAAATGATTTTAGTTCGATCAGAACTCCTCTTCTTTTATTATTTAAAAATATTTCTCTATTCTTCTTAGAGACCTTATGCACCCTTTATAATCGCCAGAACTGTATTGAGCATCACTCTTTTCTTTTAAATGCTTCATTATTTGAATTCTTTTACGTTCATTTATCCTGATTTTATAATCTGCAATTAAGTTATATTTTGAGTTATTAAGAATTAGTTCTTTGATAAGGGCTATAAACTCCTCTTCTGTTCCGAGAATCTCTCTAGCTTTTCTTCTTTCGTAAATGGCCTCTTTGTATGCGCCTTTCCTGAAATTAGATTCACTTGATTTAAGTAACATCATAGAAGAAATCATATATTCTTTTGAGGATTCATTATTAGTCATAGAATTCAGGAAATAATTAATGATCGATACTCAAATTTATCCAACTCCAGGAATATTAAAAGGTAGTTTGCTTTCTAAGGCAATGAGATATTTTTGGAAAATGGGCATACGTAATAGTGCCAAGGGAATAATAATATGGGACCCCACCCAAATCCCGCCAATTATTGGTGCCCATTTCCCAAACTTCTTGAGGAAGTTGCTTCTTTTGTGCTCTTCTTTTAACGTATTCATGAGCAGATCTTAGGTCATTTTATTAGTTGTTGTATTCTTTGGCTTATTTTCTTCAATACTTTTATATTGAATCTATAAAAATATGTTGAATATTCGATAAACAACCTTTACATCGCTTTTCACTTGCTACTGAAAGATGGAATACAATTGAAATTTATTGCCCATTTTACTAGCCTTTAAATTAATAAAGCTTACTGATACAATCTCACAATTGTAGGCAATTTTTCTTTCTCATCTAGAAAATACTTTTCGTAAAATGGCTTTAATGAAAACCAGACGATTTGTCTTTTGCTTTGGGGTCGTAAGTTTCTTTGTGTTTTGTTCTTATGTTTACCTTACTCCTTACCTTTCAATCTTGGGATTTAAATCAGCTATTCAAAGAAAAAACTATGAAGGGGTAAGGAAATATATCCATTTTAATTCAGTTAGACGAAGTCTTAAATCGCAGCTTCTTCCGGCCTTACAACAACGAACTGAAAGAGAAATATCAGAGTCATCATTTGGTGAATTGAAACTTTTGCTTCTCAAGCCAGTCTTGAAAGTAGTAGTTGATACAACAGTTGACTCAACAGTAACCCCATATGGATTGAAACTCTTGCTAGAAACTGGTCGATTGACCCAAAGGATTGCTAGAGATGAGGAGACAACCTCTCATAAGAAGAGTATGAGCAGTAAGGAAGTAAAGGTAAGACTTTTTTATGAAAACTTCAATGTATTTGTTCTAAGTACTCTAACAGCAGGCAATAAGGGGGCTATTGACTTTTATTGGGAAAGAGAATCTTTCTTTAATTGGAAACTAAATGCTATAGAGTTACCAACCGAAACAATTTTAAGTGTTGGTAAGTAAAAGAAGAACACTCTTAATCCTAGGCGACAGCTGCTAATACGTAGCCATCATCAAATAATCTTTGATAAGTAAATCTAGCTGTGTATTCTTTAAAAGCCTTTTTCTTTCCTTTGTTCTTCTGAATATAGACATACTTTTCGTCCATACGACTTCTTGTAAACGTGTAGATATTCTCTCCTTTCGCTAGCATCCATTGGACTTGTAATGACTTGTCAAGATTGCTCTCTGTGTCCCAGGGAATATTTTCCGGAAATTTCTCAATTGTTAGCATTTTGTTTTTTTAATGCTTATTAAACCTATAAACGAATGTCGTTGATGCCATGAGCACTAATACTGAATTCTTACGAGAGAAGGACTTCTTTTCCTTATAAGTGTTCTTAATTGCCAAGTGTCTAGAATTCTTGAGGGGTAGATTCAGCATTATCTATTTATCATGTCTGAATACAATAGCGACTTTCATCCTAATAATAAAGGTTTGCCCTTATTGAATAGATGGGAAGTATGAGTTGAGAGATCAATTAAGAGGGTCTTTCTATTTAGAAGCCTAAGCCTAACGAGGGTTACCTAAAGTTTGTTGATGTATTATATAAATTTGCAAAAGGATGTAATTGGAAGTGGTCGATTTTAACTTCGATGTTTCTAGTTTCACATTGCTATAGTTCCTAAAAGAGTTCAAGATGAGAAAGCATATTATTGCTATTGGAGGAGGAGGATTTGGAAGATCTATTGGAAGCTTGAAAATTGAAAGATATATACTAAATATTTCTAAAAAAAAGAGGCCAAGAATTTGCTTTATCCCTACAGCAACAGGCGATAGTGATTCCTATAAGTTAAATTTTTATAAGGCATTCTCTAGGATAGATTGTAGGCCGAGTCATATAGATTTATTTAAACGAACAATAAATTTAAAAAAACATATCGAAAAACAAGATGTAATTTATGTTGGAGGAGGAAATACAAAAAGTATGCTAGGAACCTGGAAAGAATGGAACCTTGATGGGCTTCTAAAAGAAGCGTATAACCGAGGGATTATAATGAGCGGAGTTAGTGCAGGCGCAATTTGTTGGTTTGAAAGGGGTATAACTGATTCTTGGAAGAACAATCTTCAAATATTGGATTGCTTGGGCTTTATTAAAGGAACATGCTGCCCACACTATGATGAAGAAAAGGCGCGTATACCCTTTGTCAAGAGGATGCTTGAAAAGAGTTTTATTGACCATTGCATTGCACTTGAAGGTAATTGTGCGCTACATATTGAAAATGGAAAGAAGTTTACAAGTGTGAGCTTTGAGGAGGGTAAAAACGCATATTTTGTTTCTAGAAAAGATCACAAGTTAATCTCTAAACCTTATAAAAAGGTGGAAATTTGACTTTCAATCTTTCCATTTTTTATAGGTTATGTTTAAAGATCTATTTCTTCTTTATGGACAATTCGAGGTGCTTTTCTTAAAATGAACCTCGAATTGTCTCTAAGCAACAAGAGCTCTTTTGAAATGAGAAAAGAAAAGATCAAGCTGTCAGATTATAAGCCCTACCCTTACGAAATTAATAACATTTTCTTGGATATATATATATATGAAAATTATGTTAAAATTGTTTCAGAATATATTATAAAGAGGAAAAATAAATATAAAGAACCATTGGTCTTTAAAGGAATAGGAATAGAAATAGAATCAATGGAAATAGAAGAAAGATCTTTACTAAGTGGTGATTACCGAATAGAAAATAATAATTTAATTATTGATACTCAAGAGTTTAATTCTTTCAATTTAAAAATAGTTAGTACAATCAATCCTTATATCAATACATCTTTAGAAGGCTTGTATGAAAGCAATAACATACTAACAACTCAATGCGAGGCAGAGGGCTTTAGAAGAATTATCTTTCATCCAGATAGGCCTGATGTCTTAAGTAAATACAAAGTAAGAATTGAAGCTGACTTGAGAAAATACCCTACTCTTTTATCTAATGGCAACCGTATTTCTGCTAAAAGGTTGAGAGAAGATACATCAAGGCATGAAGTAATTTGGGAAGACCCCTATCCAAAGCCTTCTTATTTATTTGCGATTGTTGCAGGTAATTTGATTTGTAAAAATGACTACTATTTCACGAAATCTGCTAGGAAGATAAGTTTAGGGATCTATGTTGAACCTGGAGATGAAGAATATACGCTTCATGCATTAAATTCACTTAAGAAAGCTATGAAATGGGATGAAGATGTTTATGGCTTTGAATATGATTTGGATCTTTATAATATTGTCGCCATAAGGCATTTTAATATGGGTGCAATGGAAAATAAAGGTTTAAATATTTTTAACTCTAAGTTGGTTTTAGCAGATTCAAAAATAGCAACTGATTCTGAGCTTGAAAGGGTGGAAAGTGTTATTGCTCATGAATATTTTCACAATTGGACTGGTAATCGAATTACATGTCGCGATTGGTTTCAATTGTCTTTGAAAGAAGGACTCACTGTTTATAGAGATCAGTCTTTTACTGCAGATCTCCATTCCTTAACTATTAAGAGAATAGAAGACGTTTCTTTTCTTAGAAGTCACCAGTTCCTTGAGGACTCCGGACCAACTTCTCATGCTGTTAAGCCTAATGAGTATTCCTCCATAGATAATTTCTATACAACAACTATTTATGAGAAAGGAGCAGAAATTATAAGAATGCTTTTCATATTGCTTGGTAGCGATGGTTTTATTTCAGGAGTAAAGAACTATGCTAGAAAGTTTGATGGACAAGCAGCTACAACTGAGGATTTTATTTCTGCATTAATTGATGGAGCTATTAAGAGTGGACATAAACCTAATTTTGACATAAGTCAATTTCAACTTTGGTATTACCAGTCAGGAACTCCTAGTGTTTCGATTGATAGAGAGTGGGACTCTAAGAAAGGCTCGCTAAAGTTGATAATGCGACAGAACAAGAATAATTTAATTAAAAAGCCTATGGTGATACCAATTAAATTGTCTGTAGTTTGTCAAAAGGTTCCAGTAAGGGAATCACTTATTGTTTTAGATAAGGAAGAGAAAGTCTTTGAGATCACTGGATTAGAAAGAAATAGAGAGAAACCTGTGATGTCATATTTTAGAGATTTCTCAGCTCCAGTTAAATGGAACTCTGATTTGACAGATGATGAATTATTCTACTTAGTGGAGAAAGATACTAATCCCTTTGCAAGATGGGATTCCATTCAGTCTTTATTTAAGAAAGTTCTTCTATTTAGATCATCTGATAAACCTAATAAAAAATTAGAAGAGGCTTTAATTGATTTATTAGACAGGATAATTAGCAAGGAATCTTCCAGGGATCTCAACTTCCTTACGACTCTTCTTACTCTTCCCTCTGTTTCCGAATTGGAATTGACCCAAGATAGAATTGATCCTCTTTCTCTATATAACTCTTATTACTCCTTTTCTGAACTAATTGGTCAGTCATTGTCATCTCGCTTGTTTAACTTGCTACGTATTTGTTATAAAGGTTCTCTTTCTGATTGGCCTAATGGGGTAGGTGAGCGAAAATTGATAGCGATTATATGGAAATTATTAATATCTTCTGGAAATAAAGATATTCGGCTTGAAGTACTTCAAGCAGCTCAAGGGAAATCGATGACTTTATCCCTCTCAGCTCTTAATTCTCTATTGCCAATATGTTGTGTAGAAAGAGATCAAGCTATGCATAATTTCTTTTGTCGTTGGAAGGATAATCCTATTATCCTTGATACTTGGTTTAGATTAGAGGCATCATTACCTCGCGAGAATGCAAGTGCAATTACTGAGAGACTCCTGAAGCATCCTCTTTTCGACCCTTTAGCACCAAACTCAATAAGATCAATCTTGGGAGGCTTTGTACAAAATACAAAAGCTTTCCATTCTTTGGATGGTAAAGGTTATCAATTTATTGCCGAACAAATTTTATTGGTTGATACTAGCAATCCCATTACTGCCTCAAGGCTAGTAAAGGTTTTTAGCAGGTGGAAAAATTATATTGAGCCTAATTCAAGCAACATGTTGAAATCTATAAAATTCCTTTCTCAAAAGGATTTGTCTACTAACACTAGAGAGGTTGTATCCAATATACTTACTTAAGTTTATCGCTACTAGTAGGAAGTTAATATAAGCGATTATCAAATAAAGCAATAGTTCCGAAGAACATATCCTATTTCCTTTGTCTTAACTCTTCTACAATTGAGTCCCACTTCTTCCCAGCGCGTGCGTTGCCTCTTCTTACAATTAAGAACCCTAGACTACATGTTAACGCAGTCATCCCTAGGATATATTGCCTTCTAATGCTAAACATAGATAAGGATATAGCTAATATTACACTAATCCCTATTACTTTGGAAATGTTCTGGACTCTCATTTGATCAATTTGTTAGAGTGACAAAAAGTTGGATCTTGAAACGGTGCTGAGTTGAATGCTTATGAATGAAGTAATTAGCGCAATTAAATTTTCAATAAGGTATTCCTTTTACTTCCTAGATGTTTGCAATTTTCTTGCTTTTCAAATCAGTTATGACTTCCCATAGTAAAATAACTGTAAATGGGCAAAATAATATCCCTATAATGGGAATGATTAAGTAATTCAATGACATTAGTCGATACTCTGCTACTTCTATTAATAGCTTGGTCTAGGAGTATTGCAAATAGAAGATTTACCTAAAAGTTTTCCTGCCAATGAATTGCAATTGTCTCGTCAGCTAAAGGATCACTATAAAATTCCCGGCACAAGTCTTCCATTCTTAATTTTTTTAACTCATCAATTTTCTTTAGATCTTCATTGCTTAGAGCATAAGTAATCGTAACATTACCATCGTTATCTATTTTAGGGACAAGTCCCATCTTCTTAGCGAGTTCTTCACAGTCAATCTCCTCAGAGCCAAAGGTAAAGGTGATTTCCATGCTTCAATCTAGTGTGAGTTGAAGATACAATAACAATTTAGACTTTGTTTAAGCTTAATCTTAAATAATTGATTTGGATTTAGCTTTTAATGTGGAGTTCAATAGAAAAAACCTTTTAAATGACTAGTTCGATAAGATGAGTGTTTTGATATTCTAGTTGTAGCCTATTTGTTATTTGCTCGGGCTAATCGAACATAAATTATGAAGATGATTAGAATTGTTAGATCGAAGCCTATGTGCCAAGGGTTCAAGAAAGCATTACTCATTTGGATTGTTTTAATCAATAGCTATGAGCTAATTTGGAGTGCATTAATTTCATCTCTAAGACGAGATCTAAGCTTTGGGGTAATTAAGCCAAGCTTATAGCAGCCTCAATGTCATTGAGTGGTTTTGAATTATCCTCAAATTCTTTAAGCCAGTTTTTCACACAGTCAATGCAAGCCAATGATTTTAATTTCTCAGCAACTACATTTTGCTCTCTCAACTCTAAACTTGCATCGCTCATTGCTAGGAACTCTCTGATATTTCTTTAATATAAGCTTGGTTTCTACTTTGATGTAGTGAGTTAATAAAAAAGAGAAAGGGAGATTCTTTCGTTATTTTAGTTCGAATTTTTGCACCAGCATATTTTTCCTCATTTTGAAATGTTTTAAAGATGGTACTGTTGCTTTTGGCTATTTTTACTTGCTAAGCTCATCTTCCACTTTGGTTGATTCGCTGATGCGGTTCCGGGTGTCTTTTATTAGTAATCTAGTTAAATTATGCATGCTTTTAAATGAATATTTCTGAGTTATGAGCGAAAACCTTATGGCTTCCTTTATCTCATCCTTGTATTTACTGTTGGTGTTTATTGCGACAAAGCCTAATCCAAAATTAAGAATGAAATATACGACAACTAAAGTCCCGATGCTTTTAATAATCTTCATCTCTATATAGTGCCCTCTTGGCTATCTCTAAAAGTTTTCTTTACAGCCTTGACTCTCCATTTGACTTCATTTGACTCAATTCTCATTAAATCCTCTTCATACATAGATGCACCCCCTAGCAATAGCTCGTCTATGAGCATGAGGCGAGCAATCGTTTTGTTCCACATTAGGCAGTACTCCTCCTTAAAAGCATTTAGAATTAGATACATATTTAATTAACCTTAAAAAGCCAGTTCAGGCTATAAGTGTCTTTAATTCATTGACTTTAAGTTGTGAATCTTGATATTAGCCATAAGGTATTAATCTTTTTAGTATTGGCTTGACAAGTTAAAGCAGCCTGATAACTTTCTAACAACCTATGCCAACTAAAGAAGCCCAAAATTGTTAAGGTACGATTTTTAAAAGACCATCAAAATATTTATATCTGGGCTAGCTATTGCTTGTTCTCCCAGTAGCTCTTTGCTGAATCTATCATTTTCACTATTTCACTATTTGGACAACCTGAGTGTTTTTGTAAATTGGTGCATTGTGAATTGATATCCCTCCATATTTCTCTTATCTCAATAAACTGCTCTTCTGTGAAATGAAAGCCTTTCATTCTCTTGCCATGCATTTTGTCTTTAATTTATCTAATATAAAAGAGTATATAATAAAATTTGATTTCAGGATTCGACTGCGAAACTCTATTTTTAATGATTAGTAAGTTTAAGTCTTTCTTTTCATGAAAGGTTTCTATTGAGCCTTTATCATTGATACAATGATAAAGGCATGCTTCGTTCCAACGAACTTTGTAGATATAGTTGTCTCAAACTACCATGGCAACAAGAAAGAAAGCTGTAAGTAGAAATGTAGCTGGCCCTTTCTTTGTAGATTCGAGTTGTATTGATTGTGGTACTTGTGGTTATTTAGCACCAGCCCATTTTTCTTCAACTGACAATAACTCCTTTATTCATAGTCAGCCGACTGCGGAAGATGAAATTTTCAAGGCCCTATTGGCTCTTGTAGATTGTCCAGTTGCAGCAATTGGAGCACCCAAGGAATTTACTTCAAGGATTTCTAATGATCTTTTCCCTATTTGGGTAACAGAAAATGCTTCGGGGTCGGTATATTATTGTGGTTGGAGTTCAAAGCGTAGTTATGGTGCTAGCAGTTGGTTAATAATTAGACCTGGGGGAAATGTGCTCATAGATTCCCCTCGTTGGAGTGCAACGCTTGCTACCCAAATAAAAAAACTGGGCGACGTCAAATATATGATCCTTACCCATAGGGATGATGTCGCAGACCATGAACGTTGGTTTAATGCTTTTAATTGTGAAAGATGGATTCATGTGCGTGATTCCGATGCGGCCCCTAATGTTGAGAAACGTCTACATGGGATAGATAGCCTTTCATTGGAACCAGGTCTTCGTTTAATACCTACACCTGGACATACTGCTGGGTCATTAGTGGTTGTCTTGGGAGACTCTGAACAGGTTCTTTTTAGTGGAGATCACCTTTGGTGGAATAAAGATATAGGATCTCTAATTGCCTCAAAAAACTATTGTTGGTGGAATTGGGATGAGCAAATAAAATCAATTGAAAGGCTTAACAATCTTGATGTAAGATGGCTGTTACCTGGACATGGACATGCTTATAGATTTAACATAGGAGAATGGAAGATAGCTTTGGATGAATTAATTGGCCATGTATCTGGAATGAATTGATAGTTGGAAACTTATTTTTTAATTTGATTAAGAAACTTCCTGCTTCTTTCATGTTTTGCATTTAAGAAGAAAATGTCAGGTGTAGATGTTTCTATAACTTTCCCTGAGTCCATAAATAAAACTCTGTCGCCAACCTCTTTTGCAAAATTAATCTCATGAGTAACTACAACCATTGACATCCCTTGCTCTGCTAGCTTTCGCATAGCATCAAGAACCTCATTTACTCGTTCTGGATCTAGTGCGCTAGTTGGCTCATCAAATAGAAGAAGTTCGGGCTTTAGTGCAAGGGCTCTTGCAATAGCAACTCGCTGCTGTTCACCACCACTGAGTTGACTTGGGTACTTTCTAGCGTGCGATTCTATTCCCATTTGAGAGAGAAGAAGCAATGCATTCTGTTCGGCCTCCGCTTTTTTCTTTTTTTGCACTTTTATAGGTGCAAGAGTTATGTTTTCTATAATTGAGAGATGAGGAAATAAATTAAATTGCTGAAAAACCATCCCCACTCTTTTTCTGATTCTATGAATATTTCGCTCGTCATTATTATGGCCTTCAAGAGTTATCCCTAATATATTGAGTTGCCCTGAGTCAAAAGATTCTAATCCATTAAAGGTTCGTATAAGAGTGCTTTTGCCAGATCCTGACGGGCCCATAACTACAAGCACTTCTCCTGGTTCGACAGAAATGCAGACATTATCTAAAGCAAAAATGCCTTTTGAATATGACTTGGTTAAGTTTGTTGCTTTAACAATGGGAGGCATGACTTTTAAAAATCCTTTTTGTCAAGAGTCATTTGTTGTTCAAGGTGGCGTGCAATAAGCGCCATCACAGTACAAACTATCCAATAAATAGCTGCTAGCCATATATATACCTCTATGTAACGACCGATGAATTCAGGATTTGCAAGTATACTTCGGCCGACACCTAAAAGCTCTACTAATCCTAAAATTGCCATCAAAGAAGTATTTTGGAGAAGCCCTACTGCTTGATTAGTTAGGGATGGTAATGCAATCCTTAGAGCTTGAGGAAGAATAATTAGATAGGTAATTTGAAAAGGATGAAGGCCAAGAACTTCCCCGGCTTCTTTCTGAGTCTTAGGCATTGATTGCAGCCCTCCCCTGACATCTTCAGCTATATATGCAGAGACAAATAAGGTGAAGGCAATGATCGCTCGACTGACTCGATTGATCTCTAAGCCTACGGGAAGGAATAATGGTATTAAAAGTTGCCCAAAGAAAAGTACAGCTATTAGAGGAAGTGACCTCATTGTATCTATATAGATAGAGCTTAGATTTTTGATAACAGGCAAGGTACTTTGTCTGCCAAGAGCTAAAGCTATACCTAAAGGCAATGAGACTATTGCACTACAAGATGTCAACAAAATAGTTAATGTTAAACCACCCCAGTTTTGGCTTTCTACGGCTGAGAGTCCGAAACCACCGGCAAGAAGGAAAATTCCTAAGGGAGCGTAACTTACCCATAGAAAAGGCAGTGATTTTCGAAGCCATGACCATCGAGGTCCCCATAGTGTGATGAAAGAAAAAATAGCAAATAGGCTTATCCATAGACCAGGACGCCATAGCTGATCACCTGGGAAGCTTCCGAAAAGATATAAGGGTAAATTTAGGCTGACAACACTCCAATTAGCCGAGAAAACTAACCATTTAAATAAATTTACAAGAGCTGAGATTCCAAAGGATAAAATAGTTAAGCTTATTATGCTGTCGAGTGCATTTGAGAAGGCAACCCTTTTTATATATTTAATGTAGTTATAACTATTTCCCATGTTTAAATATAGAATTAACTTGTTAAAGTTTAGTTGATCTAGTTACCATGGAATTCAGTACTTCCATCCCATTACTGATAAATAGATTTAGGAATAGGAAACTTAGGAGTAATATGATAAACGCCTCAATTGGTCTTCCTGTTTGGTTAATTATAGTGTCATTGATTGCATAGATATCTGAATAACCTACAGCTATTGCAAGCGTGCTATTCTTAGCCAAGTTTAAATATTGACTTGTTAAACCTGGCAAGATAGCAGGTAGTGCTTGAGGAATTATTATTTTATAAAGTCCAATCGATTCTTCTAATCCAAGGCTTCTAAATGATTCCCATTGGCCTTTGTTAACTGAATTAATCCCACCTCTGATAACTTCTGCAATATAAGCACTTGTAAAGACACTTAACCCAAGTAATAGAGATGTGAATTCTGCGGAAAGAGTTACTCCTAAAAGATTTATTCCTTGATTTGAGATACTCAATAGATTCCCCATTGGACTTATTATGCTTTTCTTTATACCTAAAATAGCAACAAAGTACCAGAACATGAGTTGCAGTAAAAGAGGAGTTTGACGAATTATTGCTATATATCCAGCTGATACTAGCCTTAGAAGTGCATTCTTCCCAATTCTAAACAAACCAAAACAAGTGCCAATTAGAGTCGATAAAAGTAATGAGTAAAAAATCACTTTAAGACTATTTAACCAGCCAATGAACAATGCCCAGGCATAGCTATCTGATGGCGAATAGGGTAGAGGGTGTTCGGCCAATGCAAAACTTGCAGGACGAAATAACCAGCTAAAATTAAAACCAAGACCAGTTTTAATAAGATTTAAAGTCAGATTATTAATTAAGATAGATACAACTAAAATAACAATTAAGGCGATTACTAATTGAGCTGTTGCATTGTAAGATATTTTCATTTTATAAATACATATTTACCTTATATTTAATTAAAAGGTGGTGCGAAATGTAATCCACCTTCAGTATAAATCTTATTTAAACCTCTTGGGATAGGAACTTTACTATTTGGACCTAGGTGCCTGTTATATATTTCTCCATAATTGCCAGTTGAGGTTATTACCTTTACAACGAAATCATTAGGGAGACCTAGTTTCTCGCCCAAGTCTCCCTCAATACCGAGGAACCTTCTTAAAGGTTTCATTTGTGGGTTGCTTTTTGCAATTTCAAGTTTTTGATTGATATTTGATTGAGTGATTCCTTTCTCTTCAGCTGTAAAAAGAGCAAAGATAACCCATCTCATTGCATCGCTGAGGAGCTGGTCGCCTCCTGCTGAAGCTGGCGCAAGAGGCTCTTTGCTTAGAACATCATCTAATATGATATGTGCTTTCGGGTTCTTAAATCCAGATTTTGCGGCTGCTAATTGAGAACGGTCTGAGGTCATTGCTGCACATCTTCCTTGTAGATAACCTGCTACTACTTGATTAAGGTCTTGATATTTTATTGGAGTATAGGGAAGTGACTTCGATTCAAATGCATCATTGATATTTTGCTCAGTAGTTGTACCTGAACCTACACAAATTGATTTTTGTGCAAGCCCTTCTAGGTTATTTATCTTAAGACTTTTTCGTACCATAAGGCCTTGTCCATCGTGAAAGATGACTGGTGCAAATATGAGACCATTTCCTTTTGATGAGTCTCTGCTTAAGTTAAAAGTAGTGTTTCTTGAAAGTAAGTCGATCTCACCAGTTCGTATCGCTGTGAATCTCTCCGGTGCCGTTAATGGTCTAAATTGAACTTTTTGGGAGCTCCCCAAGAAAGCTGCAGCAAATGCTTTGCAGATATCAACATCTAAACCTTGATAGGTCCCATTGCTCTTAAGGAAACTAAATCCCGGAATTTTTCCGCTTACACCACAGATGAGCGAACCTCGTTTTTTGATTACTTCAAGCCTTGATTGTGTCCCAACACTATTGTTAACACATCCAGTTAATAGCATTGAGAAAGTGAGGATGCCTGTGAAAATACGCCTCATTTTCTGTAATTGTTTTTTATATAATTAAATAGTTGCTGAAATTCTCGGTAGGGAAAGGAAATAACTCAAATTCTTTACTTTCCTCTTAACTTTAAGTTGTGATTTTTGACCGTAAAAGCTGTTGGAACTCATTCCTGATCTAAAGTACTAAAGTAAATCACACGCTTCTTGATTAGTTTGTTTGAAATTCTTTTAAACAAACTAATCATTTCAATGCCTTTTAAATTTCAAATATGAATGCTAACTGTCAAGACAGATCATGGCAAAAGGAATTCTTAGAGATGAAGGCACATAAGTCTGAGGTCATTAATTACCTTCTAGATTGTGCCATGTGGTGTTGGGATAAATGGAGACATGCTTACCTTCATGCAGAATATGAACACATAAAGGAGAATCAGAAAGAAATGCCACAAGCTATTGGTGACTTTTAACAACAACAACTTTTATTACTTTTCTAATCAATTTATGGCCAACAAGTATAACCCTAAGGATTTTATTTATGACGTTGCATACGTCGCGGTCCTAATAGGATTAATACTTTTCATTCTTGGATCCTTCCCAGAATTTTTTCTAAAGATTTTTAAAATACTTACTCCTTAATGGATTCAATTATGCTTTTGACACAGAGTCCTTATCAAAACCTTTTCGTAACAGCCTTCTTTATAGTAGGTCTATTGGCTATTTTTCTTCTTATCAGAATGATCAAAATGATGGTTGATCACCAAATAGATGACCAAATGGCAAAGATGATCCCTTTAAAAAGTGTTCGAGACAAAATAAGAGTGAATGTGAGATGGAGATAGAAAAACCAGCCCTTTGATCTGATCTATAAGAAACTCGTAAACATAATTTACTGAAATGTTGAGAAGTAGGGCAATTAGAATATTTCAGAGAACAGCCATGGTATTGCAATGCAGGCGAAGGCTAAGAGAAAACTAGTTTGCCTTAAGAAATTCTTCAATAGTTTGAAATTTACTGTTTTAGGAAAATCAATTAACGTCTCAGAAGTGAAAGTGAGAAAGTACAAGACTATTGCAATTCCTTCTCCTAGATATTGATACCAACTCAGATGAATAAACCATTCTGAAAGCTGATGAATTGGAAGATTCATATCTGCTTTTAATTAAAGTATGAGCATGGTCTTTTAATTGCCTATCTACCATAACTATTCAGTGGAGAGGCATGATTGAAATTTAATCCCTTCCATATGCAGTCCTTAGCCCTCCATTGAAATTATATTGCTCAGAATTTGAACCTAAGTTTCTGATTAGCTTATTATTTGTGGATTGTATTTGTTTTGACAAAGTCTTACGAGTTCGAGTTGTAGCTGTGGTTGCTGCAGGCATAGCTAATGAATTAATTATTTCGATTAAGGATAATAGTTTTTGTGGTTGTTTTCATAGAGAATTTATGCCCATAAATTTTTATGATTAGTCTTTTTAAGAGTTTCAGTATTGGAAGCGCTAGGACATTCCCAATCACGGCCAATTTTTAGTCCATAGGAATTAGAAAGTTTAATTAGAAGTAAATTGACTGTTGCGTCACAAATTTCCTCAAGAAACTCCCATGTTTGGTCACTCATCTCTTGATCAAAATCATGATTAGCTTCTCTTTCTTTATCGATTGTAAGAACTTTCTTTAAACCTTCTTTTGTAAGCTTTGCCTTAAGACTGCTAGTGCCTAATGCAAATAGCTTCGTTAGCAAGGGATTTAATTCATTATCAAATCTTCGTTGAGCATCTTGCTTATATTGCTCTGTATATTTGCTGGTAACTTCTTGCATTCTTAGCTGATTAATAAAGAATATTTTATATGGTTCTGTTGCCCTTAGCTATTTCTCTTACAACTTCTCCTCTACTATGCCTTCAATTAGAAATTGTCTATAAGGTGTAGGTATTTAAGGAACAGCTTATTATTACTATCAAGGTTTATTTAGAATATTTAAATCCTGCTAAGTAACCTTTAGGTATTCACTGTTATTACATCTATAGTCTAGCCCCAAATCATGTTTAGGCAAAGACTTCTTAAGTAAAAGTATTTTCTCTAAAAGAATCTTGTTTCTTTCCTGTATCGGTTGAAAAGTTGACTGATTCTGGTTGCCGTATATGAGGAGATTGCTTCTTTCAAAATGACGATAGCAAGGTCAAATAGTAATTTGATCCATTTCAAGTTAACTTGAGAATGGATCAAATCAAGCAAAAAATTAGATGAACCTAACAAAAATCTTAATAGGAGATGGATTGCTAATAATCTTGGCTTTTATTTTATTTACTCTTTTTAGAGAAAAAATAGGCAAACAGTTTTTCCTAGGTAAATTCAATAGCTTTAATTCTAAAGATGAGAGGTTTGAAAAGTCTCCTGATTTAGAGGAACTTTTGCTACTTGAGACTTTGGCAAAGAAATCCGGCAGTGGAATTGAATTAGATTCGATAATTGGTTTATGGAAATTCTTATCTGTATGGAAAAAAGAAACAGATCAGGAAGACTCCCTTTCTAGCTCACTCCTAAGACTTTTCTCTGCACGACTAGAGGTGCGGAAAATTGAATCCAGTGGAAGCTTCCCTTCATTGTCAATTGAAAATTCTATTGAGTTTGGTTCTCTATCTATAAGATTTGTTGGTTTTGGGGGGTTAAGAGGTGATCAACCTCTTTTACCGTTCTTTTTTGAATTTATAGAGCTAAAGTTAGGTTCGGTAGTTTTATTGAAACGTGCACTTGTAGTTCCGGAGCAAAAGGACATGCCTTTCTTTGCTTTCATTGGCAAAGCTGAGAATGGAGAATGGCTATCAGCGAGAGGTAGAGGTGGGGGAATAGCTCTTTGGTTCAAAGAGGAAGAATAAGGATCATTCACATTTGCAATTGATCTGCGACTCTGTTTACTTCTATTAGATCTTATAGATCAATCTTTCTGAATTCAATAGCTCCTAATATTTACTATTTTTCAGCTTTTAGCTCGCAATATGAGCTTTTTCTAATTAGTGCCATCTTACAATGAGGGGAGATCCTTTCATTGTCCGAAAGTGTATAGTTGTTAACCTAATGAGCTGTTTGCTCAAGCGATAAAGCAATGCGCTTCTTCGGAGCTTATTTGCTTACCCTTTTTACACCGAGCTTAAAGGAATAAAAAACCTAGAGAGCTCCTTTAGCAGTTGTTTTTCTGAATTATTTAGGATGGGAAAAAAACTTAAGCAGAATCAATGCTAGGAAAAGCTGATGAATATCAGAGATCTTATAACTTTTTAAGACCCTTTTATTGCAAATGAATGCTGATTGCGTAATTTTTTAAATGATTATATTTTATCAATGCATCAAATGAATTTTAAGGCAATCAATTTTGCTTTGATGTTTGGCCTAGCTCTTCTCACTGCTTATTTTACATTAGAAAATACTGCTTCGACAACTGTGAATCTCCTTCCTGGAGTATCGGGCTCTATCCCAATTGCAGCATTGGTGATTATTTCCTCTGGGTTAGGGGCTTGCGGAGCTTGGTTCTTTGCTAGTTGGTCTGACAAGTTAAGGGGAAATGAAATCAAAGAATTAGAAGAAACTAAAACTCGCATGAAGGAACTGGAAGTTGATTTAAATAGGTTGAAAACTAAGCAGAGCAACATTTTCCCTTTTGCAAGTTTCTCTAATGAGAGCAGTTCTGATTTAGATAAAAAAGCTGCATAGTTTAAGGCTTCTGGAAACTCCTATTCTTTTCAATTTAGTATCCTCTGTTAATGACTAAGCCTTTCATTTTTTGGAAAATCAATTAACACAAGAAAATAACTCTAAAAAGAGTCCCAAAATAATTTCTTTTGGGATTGCTCCTAGAGGGATAGTTGCTATTGGGTTGCTTCCTATGGGACTGGTATCTATAGGATTAGTTTCAATGGGACTCATAACTATAGGAGCAGTTGGCATGGGATTATTTAATGTTTGCTTAGTTGGATGTGGACTTATTGTTTACGGTCTCAAAGTAATGGGACTCTTCTGATAGAAATTACTTCCAATAATTTTTTGGGACTCAACTTCAGTTAGGAGGCTTAAGTTTAACCACTGCTATTTACAGTAGATATTTAGTTAGCGAAGTCATTCTTTAACTTCATATACTGTGGGAAAGTATTAGGACTTTAATTAACTTAATTTCTTTTCAATTTTTATGCATAGAAATCAAGCTTAGGATCATCAATATCATCATCAGGCAATTCAGCCCTGAGGTCTTGTCCCATCTTGAGTCCGTAGGCAGTTGAAATTTTAATCATTAATTGTCCTAAGGCTTGTCCCCATGCCTCTTCAGTGCTCTCCCACATTCTCTGACTGAATTCTTGGTTAAATGCTTCATCTTGCTCTCTTTTGTTATCAATTTCAAAAACTTTAGACAATCCTTCTTCACTTAGGAGTGATTTGACTTTGTAATAGCCCATCATCATCATTTGAAGTCCAAATTTCTGCTGCTCTTCTTCGTATTTTCGAAGGGCCTCTTCTCGACATTCTTTTGCGAATTCAGGTGTTAATTCCATAAACTTAACTTTCGAGCTGATTTCTGCTAATTCACTTGTTAAGTTAGCTGAATTAGTTGAGGTGAGTGGCAAAGTAAATAATTTCCATATAGTTTCTTTTTGCTTCGATGGCTACTATTGAAAGAATTTAAGTTTCTGCATTTTATATTTTTAATCAAATCCTTTATATCTGATTTATGAGTAAAAGACGAGGTGTTCTATTTTATAGATATGTACTAGAACATATATAGTGGCTTTTAAGTCTTGTGAAAATACTTACTCCTTTCTCTGTTTTAAAGAACGTCGTAAGTGACATAAGTCGAATAGAGTTTGTCTTTCCTAGAAAAACACAACAGGCTCGATCAGATTTTTGGGAAAAAGAGTGCAATGCTCATCCAACTTCTTCTGCTTGCATTATTTATGATTGAAACCTTTAGTTACTAGTTAAGCCTAACTGAACGTTTGCTTTCTG
>QCHT01000017.1 GCA_003279445.1 Prochlorococcus sp. AG-402-G10 | reverse complement strand
AATATTTTTGATCAACACATTCTCCTGCAGCAAATGCAAGAAAAGAGTCATTTGTACTCGTATCTCCATCAACGCTTATTGAATTAAAAGAATAATTAACTACTCGCTTTATCATTGCTTTCCAAATATCCTTCGGAAGAGAAACATCACAAGTTAGAAACCCTAACATCGTGGCCATGCTTGGGTGGATCATTCCAGAACCTTTAGCCATTCCTCCTATCCGTACACATTTGTCACCAAGGAAACTCTCTACAGATATATATTTCGGACTCAGATCAGTAGTCAAAATTGCACGAGCCGCCTCAAGTCCACCTTCTCTGTCTAATGAATTAATAAGAGGTTTGATACCTTCCAATAGTTTTTGAATGGGAATTGCCTCTCCGATTACGCCTGTAGAACACATCAGAACCTCTTCTTCTAAAAGACCTAATTGTTCAGCAACCGCCTTGGTTGCAATCACGCTATCTCTTAAGCCTCTATCTCCTGTGCATGCATTGGCGTGACCAGAGTTAATAAGTATTGCCCTTACACGGCCAGCCGTCTTTGCAAGACGCTCTGAACAAACATCAACACATTTAGCGCGGACTGTTGATTGAGTAAAAGTCCCTGTGCAAAAAGCATCCTGAGGTGCAAGAATTAATGCTAAGTCAGTCTTCTGTGAAGGTTTTAAGCCAGCACAGACTCCAGATGCCTGATATCCATCCGGAGCAGTTATTCCACCTGGGACAGGGGACCAGTGTAAAGATTGAAAAGAACTCAAGAGCTTCCCTGAGAAAGTAAACTCTTTATTATCCTGCGCTATTTCTTGAAAGTTTCCAAGGTTAAAACTCGAAACCGTTGGAATGGGCACCAACGACGTATAGGTATCACAGGTGGAATTGCTAGTGGAAAAAGTTCTATAGCAAAATACCTAGAGACATCGAAAAATTTCCCAATTCTTGATGCCGATCTATTTGCTCGAGAAGCACTTACAAAAAACTCAAAGATAATTCTAGAAGTTCTCGGAAGATATGGGGAGCAAATCACTAAGCAAAAAGATTGTAAAGAAGAAATCAACAGACTAGTCTTAGGAGAAATTATCTTTTCTGACAAAAAAGAAAAGTTATGGCTGGAAAGTCTAATTCACCCTTTTGTCAGGAAACGCTTCGATGAGGAGCTAAGCAAGCTAAGATATTCGCCCAGGTTAGCATTAGTTATTCCATTATTATTTGAAGCTAATCTTCATGATATTTGTAGTGAAATATGGCTCATATATTGTACAATTGAGCAACAATATGAACGTCTGAAACTTCGAAATAATTTTAACGATAAGCAATCTAAGCATAGAATTGAATCACAGTTGTCAATAGATCAAAAAAGACAACTTTGTGATATTATCATAGATAATAGTGGTACTATTCAATCTTCTTACGATCAGATAGATACATTATTAAATTAAGACTTAATTAGCATTAAGTTTCTTCGAGAGTATTTGATTAGCAAGTTTTGGATCAACTTTACCACTCGTATTTTTCATTAGCTGTCCAATAAAAAATCCTTGTAATTTCTTTTTCCCAGCTCGGTATGATTCCACTTCATTAGGAAATTGAGAGAACAATTCGTCAATCTTTTTTTCTATTAATTTAGGATCACTAATCATTCCTAAATTTTGCGATTCAACTATATTTTTAGGGGATCCACCTTTTTCAAGAAGTCCTGGCAAAATTTCCTTTGCAATTTTTCCACTTATCTTTCCTTCAACAATTAATTGAATTAATTCAGCTAGTTGTTCTGGAAGAAATAAAAGCTTATCAAAAGTTATTCTCTGAGCATTTACATAAGCTGCAAGGTCTCCTGTGATCCAGTTTGATGCCAACTTTGCATCACAACCTGCTAAAACAACATTTTCGAAATAACTAGCCATCTGTGAATCATCAGTCAAGACTCGAGAATCGTATGCAGAAAGACCAAGTTCTTTTGCATACCTATGACGTTTAGCAGAAGGTAATTCTGGCAATTCCGATCTCCATTGATCTTGAAGCTCAATGCTTACTTCAATAGGTCCTAGATCTGGATCTGGAAAATATCTATAATCACTGCTCCCTTCTTTTGAACGCATGCTTTTAGTAAGTTGCTTATTTTCATCCCACAACCTTGTTTCTTGAAGAACTGTCCCTCCACTTTCATAAGTTTTTATTTGACGTTTAATCTCATAATCACATGCTTTCTGAATAGCAGAAAAAGAATTCATATTTTTAATTTCAACTTTTGTTCCAAATGGAGCATCAGATCCACGTCTCACAGAAATATTTACATCGCATCGTAAGGAGCCCTCCTGCATGTTCCCATCTGAAACGCCTAAATAACGAACTATTCGTCGTATTTCAGAAGCGTATTCCGAAGCTTCGCGACCAGTACGTAAATCTGGCTTACTAACAATCTCAGCCAAGGCAACACCAGCACGATTGTAATCAACCAGCGAATAAGTTGAGCCTGCTAAACGATCACTTCCTGCATGAACTAATTTGCCCGCATCCTCCTCCATATGCAACCTCTCAATTCCTATCGTTTTTAGATAAGTGTCTTTCCCTTTTTCGGCTACCTCAACTTCAATCCACCCATCTTCTGCAATAGGTTCATCATATTGGGAGATCTGATAGTTTTTTGGTAGATCAGGGTAAAAATATTGTTTCCTATCAAATTTACAATGTTGGGCAATTTTAAGATTTAAAGCCATAGCCGCTTTAACAGCATACTCAAGAACTCTTTTGTTAAGGACAGGAAGGGTTCCAGGAAGACCACAAACAACAGGGTCAATATGGGTATTCGGTTCATCGCCAAAATTTGTCGAAGCTGCAGTAAATATCTTGCTAGAAGTGCCTAGTTGAACATGAGTTTCTAAACCAATAACTGGTTCCCATTCAACTGCAGCTTGAGGCATCACTTACATCTCAGTTTATTTATATGTATCCTATGGAAAAGTAGCTCAAATTGGATAGACATCGTGATTTTAAAAACTCAAAATCAATAAAAAAAAGCCAAGACAATGGCTCTCTCCAGCAATAATCCTTTACTAATCCTAGGTGGTGGCTTGATGGGTCTGGCATTAGCCCATTCATTAGCCAAACAAGGTCGAACCGTCGAAGTATTAAGCAGAAGGCGAAATGAAGCCGCTGGATTCGTCGCAGCTGGAATGCTCGCTCCACATGCCGAAGGATTAAACGGTCATCTTCTTCAACTTGGCCAAGCAAGTCTAAGTGCAATATCCCATTGGGTAAAAACAATAGAATCAGATAGCGGTATTCAGTGTGGTTTAAGAGAGTGTGGAATAGTGGTACCTTTTAAAAAAATTGAAGATAGAAACATATACCCAACTGCATATCTAGGAGAAAAGCTAAATCAAAATGAATTAAAAGAAGAAATACCAGGAATTGCTTCCCACTGGCAAGCAGGACTGCTTTTCAAAAAGGATGGACAAATAGACAACAGAAGAAGACTAATGCGTGCTCTTGAGAAAGCATGCGTCGAATTAGATGTAGGTTTTCAAGAAGGAGTTGAGGTTTTAGAAATAATACAAAGCCAAAATACTTTCAAAGGGATTTACGTACGTACTGCAGAAGGTAAAACAAAGCGAATAACAGCAAAAGAAGCAATTTTATGTAGTGGTGCATGGAGCAATCAGCTATTCCACGAAATACCCGTTTCCCCAGTAAAAGGAGAAATGTTTTCAATACAAGGTCCAAAAGGGGCTGTAAAACGAATCATATTTGGACCAGGAATTTATTTGGTACCGCGTGAAGATGGACTCATAATTGTTGGTGCTACTAGTGAAAGGAATGGTGGATTTACTGAAGGTTTAACTCCTGCGGGGCAAGCACAATTACAAGAAGGATTAGTGTCCTTACTTCCTATTGCAAGATCATGGCCGCATATGGAACGTTGGTGGGGTTTTCGGCCATGCACACCAGACGAAGCTCCAATACTCGGCGGATCATCAATAAAAGGACTATGGCTAGCCACTGGTCACCATAGGAATGGTGTTCTCTTAGCGGCTATTACATCACAATTACTAACCAAACTGATTTGCCAAGAACCTTTGACTAAACAGGAGAAGAATCTACTTTCACCATTCAAATGGAACCGTTTTAAGCCCAAAAAATAGAGCTGATTTTTGTTACCAACTGCTCAATTCATTCCACTCTCCATGACTGATCAGAAGGAGTCCAATCATTTAACTCATCAGACTTAAACCATAAAGCAATCTCTAACATTGCAGTTTCAGGCGCATCAGATCCATGAATCACATTTCTACCAATATTAATAGCAAGATCGCCTCGAATAGTCCCTGGTTCTGCTTCAAGAGGCTTTGTTGAACCTATTAGCCTTCTTGCACTGGCAATAACACCATCACCTTCCAAAACCATTGCTACGACTGGTCCACTAGTAATAAAACCAACCAGACTCCCAAAAAAAGGCCGCTCCTTGTGCACCCCGTAATGCTGCTCAGCTAACTCTTTACTAGGAATCAATTGTTTTAAAGCGACCAATTTAAAACCCTTGCGTTCAAAACGACCAATAATTTCACCAACTAGTCCCCTTTGCACACCATCAGGTTTGATAGCTAGAAAAGTCCTTTCAACAACCATAAAACTAATTAAATTAATAATGGGGTTATCGTCTTCTGAAAAGTACCCTCTTGGCAAGCAAAGCAATAGGATTAAATACAACTGTTCGTAGACTGCTTGCAAAAAGTTGAAATCTCAAAGGTTTCAACTCATTATTTTCTTGCTAGAAATTGACCCAATCAGGCCCCAACAATAAAAAAAGCACCTGGACTGTAAAAGACAGTGCCAATTTGTATGGCCTTGACCGCTGGGGGGAAAACTATTTCACAATCAACAAATCTGGAAATATTGAAATTAGTCCTCAAGGAGCAGAAGGGTGCAGTCTCGACCTAACACATCTTTTAGATGAATTAAAAGGCCGAAACTTAAATCCACCTCTCTTGCTTCGTTTTGATGACATACTCGAAGATAGATTAAAAAGACTTCATCATGCCTTTGAACATGCTATTACAAAGTACGACTATAAGAATCAATACCAAGGTGTCTTCCCAATAAAATGCAATCAACAACGACATGTTGTCGAAGAAATCTTGAAGATTGGTCGACAATGGCACTTTGGTCTGGAAGCAGGAAGCAAAGCAGAACTTCTAATAGCTCTATCCCTAGTAGATGATCCAAAAGCTTTCTTAATCTGTAATGGCTACAAAGATAAGAGATATATAGAGACAGCAATACTTGCACGTCAACTAGGTAAGCAACCAATAGTAGTCATTGAACAAGCTGATGAAGTAGGGCGCATTATTACCGCAAGTAAAACTCTTGGGGCACGGCCATTAATTGGAATAAGGGCAAAATTATCAAGTCAAAGTAGCGGAAGATGGGGTTCTTCAACTGGAGCAAACTCTAAATTTGGACTATCAATACCAGAAATCCTCAAAGCAGTAAGACAGCTAGAAAGAAATGATCTCCTTCAAGAGTTAACTCTGCTGCATTTTCATATAGGAAGTCAAATTAATGATATTGCTGTCCTCAAAAATGCATTGCAAGAGGCAGGTCACATATATGTTGAATTAACTCGCCTAGGAGCACCAATGGGACACCTTGATGTAGGTGGTGGACTGGGAGTTGACTATGACGGAAGTCGCACCGCAACCACTGCATCTACAAACTACTCACTTCAAAATTATGCAAATGATGTAGTGGCAACCATTCAAGAATGTTGTCAATCAAACTCTATCAAGGTGCCAACATTAATTAGCGAAAGTGGACGTAATCTATCAAGCCATTTTTCAATTTTGATTTTTAATGTCTTAGGTGCAAGTTCAGTCCCAACAACTATTCCAACTCGCACGAAGAATGAATGCCTAAGTGTCAAAAACCTTCGGGACACATTAGCAAGCCTTCAAAATAGTGACGGGATAAAAGAAATAGATCTAACAAAACTGCAAGAAGCATGGAATGATGCCCTGAAATTTAAAGAAGATGCACTAGCAGCATTTCGGCTTGGTTTTATTGATTTAACTGCTAGAGCTACAGCCGAGCAACTAACATGGGCATGCGCCAAAAAAATAACTGATCATATCCCAAGCAATCTACTCATACCAGAAGAGCTAAAAGCTCTAAATTCTGCACTAGCCTCCACCTATTATGCAAACATTTCTATCTTTCGTTCAGCTCCTGATACATGGGCAATCGAACAACTGTTTCCAATTCTCCCAATCCACCGACTGCAAGAAAAACCAACTCAATTAGGCCATTTTGCAGATCTAACCTGCGACTCAGATGGAAAACTTGCACGATTCATTGACAATGGGAAAGTAAAATCCCTGCTCGAATTACATACCTTTTACCCAGGTGAAGATTATTTAATAGGCATGTTCCTTGGAGGAGCCTACCAAGAAGTTATGGGCAATTTACATAATCTTTTTGGAAGCACAAATGCAGTACACATACGTTTAAGCAGAAATGCTAAATACAAACTTGATCATGTAGTTAGAGGCAATACTAAAGGCGATGTACTACATGCAATGGAGCATGACTCAGAGCAATTATTAGAAAGACTTCGTATGACAACTGAGTCTGCCATAGAAAAAGGAAATTTAAAAATCCAGGATGCTCAACGTCTAATGGATCACATAGAAACCAGCCTCCGAAAAAGTACTTACTTACAAGAATAAAATCAATCTAAAACTTTAATCAACTGATCTCGTGCAAAACCTAATGCACTATCAAGTGCTTTTGGATCCTTTCCACCAGCTTGAGCAAGATTTGGGCGCCCCCCTCCTCCTCCTCCACAAAGTTTCGCAATTGGAGCAATAAACTTTCCAGCATGAAGGCCTTTATGAATAATTTCTGTACCAAAAGCAGTTACTAAAATCACTTTCTTCCCATTGTTCTTCTCGGGTATACCAGCTAATACAACAGCTGTATTAACACCTAATTTATCTACCAAGGTTTGTGCTGCAGATTGCAAGGCTTCACCAGTAACACCATCAAGACGTTCGATAATATATTGACTCTTACCAAGAGATATAGCCTTGGTCAGCAAAAGTAAAGCTTTAGAAGAAGCAACTTCTATCTGGGCTTTCTCAAGTGATTTGGTTAATGATTTAACTTCACTTTGTAAAGCAATTACTCGATCAACAATCTCATTAGATTGAGCCTTAAAGTGATCGCCAAGAGCCTTCACGACCGAGTCACGATCATTCAAATAACTTAAGACACCTTGGCCAGTAATAGCTTCAATCCTACGTATCCCTGCAGCAATACCTGTTTCACTAACAATTTTAAATAATCCTATTTCAGAAGTATTAGAAACATGAGTACCGCCACAAAGTTCCATTGAAACACCAGGGATATCAACAACTCGAACTATCTCTCCATATTTTTCGCCAAACATTGCAACAGCACCCGCAGATTTAGCATCATCAATAGACATTTCATTAACAAATAAAGCATGTTCTTCTGAAATCCACGAATTTATTAATTGCTCAATTTGCAGCAATTCATCTACTTCAATCGGACGTGAAGAATGAAAATCAAAACGTAAGCGATCAAAGCCTACTAAAGATCCAGCTTGACTAATTTCAGAATCAACAATCTTCTTTAACGCTGCTTGTAGAAGATGTGTTGAAGTATGGTTTGATCGAACACATCTCCGACAAAAGCTATCCACACTCAGTTGAACAACATCACCTAAATGCAGTGTGCCACTTTTAACAAGGCCTGAATGAACAAAAGCACCTTTTACTCTCCGAACAACATCAATTTCAATCAAGCAACTGAAATTATCTGAAGAAAGAGTACTAATAGTTCCTCTATCTCCGATTTGCCCACCACTTTCTCCATAAAACGTTGTACTATCAAAAACCAAGTCAACCTTATCTCCGGCAGTACATTTGTTAGAAGAAATTCCATTTATTACGATCGCCTCAACTTCACTTGATTGAGCAAGATTCTGATAACCCTTAAAAGTTGTTTCACCTAACTCAGCTACCACTTTATCAATAGTATCTTGCAGCGTTAAGTCAATAGTCGTAACGGCAGCCTTGGCTCTTAGACGCTGTTGATCCATTGCTAATTGAAAACCTTTTAGATCAACTTGTAAAGAATTTTCGTCAGCAATCTCCTGTGTTAATTCAACTGGAAAGCCATACGTATCATAGAGCTCAAATGCTTGCTCTCCTGAAATCTCTTTTGGATTAGAAGCAAGTAAGTCATTCAACAATTGTTCACCTCTGCCTAGAGTGGCAAGAAAACGAACTTCTTCTTGTTGAAGTTCTCTTAAAATCTTCTCACGTTTTTGAATTAACTGTGGATAAGTAGTTTTCATCAACTCAATAGCAACTTCTGCAATCTGAGTCAAGAATGGCTCCCTGGTTCCAAGCAATCGACCATGTCTGATAACACGTCTAAGCAATCTCCTTAAGATATAGCCTCGACCAAGATTACCAGCTAAAACCCCATCGCTTATTAGATGAACACAGGCACGGGTATGATCACCAATAACCTTAAAAGATATTTTATCCTTCTCATCAACTTCAGCGTAGTTACGGCCAACTAAAGAGGAAGTCTTCTCCAATAATGGGAAAATTAAATCGGTTTCATAGTTATTAGCTGCTCCTTGCAAAATTTGAGCCATCCTCTCTAAACCCATTCCTGTATCAATATTGCAATGTGTAAGAGATTCCAAGTTTCCCGTCGCATCTCGATTGTATTGCATAAAGACCAAGTTATAAAATTCAATAAATCGACTACCATCTTCTAAATCAATTTCTTGAGTTCCAAGCTCTGGGTGAAAATCATAATAAAGCTCTGAACAAGGCCCACACGGACCAGTTGCTCCAGATGACCAAAAATTATCAACTTCGTCCATCCGAATAATTCGACAGGGATCAACTCCAACAACATCTCTCCATATATCTTCTGTTTCTTGATCTTCCCGAAAAACACTAACTACTAAATTCTTTGGATCTAAGCCATAAACACTTGTACTGAGCTCCCAAGCCCATTGAATTGCCTCCTTTTTGAAATAATCACCAAAAGAAAAATTTCCCAACATCTCAAAAAAAGTATGATGCCTAGCCGTTTTCCCAACGTTTTCTATATCATTTGTCCTGATACATTTCTGACTAGTAGTAACTCTTTTTGAAGCAATTTCCTCATGCCCAAGGAACACAGGCTTAAAAGGAAGCATTCCTGCAATCGTAAGCAATACAGTTGGATCCTCAGGAACCAAAGATGCACTAGGCATAGCTTTATGCCCTCGTTGCTCATAAAAATTCAAGAATGTATCCCTTATTTCCTCTCCTGTAAGAGATTTCATTGTAGATTTTGACGACACTCGTTCAACTTCCATAACAGACTTGAGAGTTGGGGAAAGAAGCACCAAACATGGCGCAAGTTCAAAATAAAAAACAAGTAATTAGCTTCTCATAAAATCTACCTAATTACCTGCCATTATTATCTATGAAATTTTTCATAATCACTATTGTTATTGCTTGCTACAAAGAAAGCAAAGTAGAAAAACAATTAGATGTTTAATACATCCTTCATATGAGCTTGCTGCACGCTACTTGGTTAAGTCAATCTGAAGATTTGCCATCTGACAACTCTCCAGTTTTATTCCTTTGGGCAGATACATGGCAAGTGGCCACTCCCAAAAAACCAAAGACCAGTCCTTGTCCTCATCCATACTCACTATCTTCCAAAGAATTAAAAATTTGGTTGGAGAAAAAAAACATATTGCCTAAAGAGGCAATAGATGGAACGGCATGCCTAACGCTTCCAAGTAAGTCTGCTCTCAAAACCAGAAAAGCACCTAACTGCAAGAGCTCCGAAGGAGATCAACAATGGACGACCCTTCCCTTACTAGCAGGAGAAGCAACCCCAAAAAACTATGAATTGTGGCCATGGAAAATTAATGGTCTAGCACTCAACGCTTGGGAAGCCTCAAAATGGTTAACAAAATTACCTCTATCTCAAAAAGATTCTGACTTAGGTGACGAAATACTTTGGTGGACACATTTACAACGTTGGTCTTTAAGTCTGATTGCAAATGGATTATGGCTTCCGCAAATTGCGTTAAGAAAAAATGAATACCAGCATCACCGCGCTAGATGGGTTCCATTACTTAATCAAGAAAATGAGCGAAAAAGACTAGAAGAGTTTATCCAAAGAATGCCGTTAGCAGTCATGTGCTCAATGCCCTGGATAGATAAAAGCAAAGGAAGCAAAAATAACAGTGGAACAAAATCTATTTCTATAGCAAACCCTATTGCATCATCACTGGTTAAACAAGACCGCAATGTAGTGATAAATATCTTAGAAGAAATTATTGATTCCCAACTTCGAAAAGACTTTGAGAAGAAGACAACCAACTTAGATCCTTTACTAGCAGCTTGGCAAACATCACTAGGATCAATAAATGGATTCATTGATTTATGCGATGAAGATATAAAACGTTTAGAAAAAGCTACTCAAAGTTGGAAAAGAGCGTTATATCCCAATCTCAATGATGCAAAAACATGCCTTGAACTAATACCACCAATTGATGATGGAACAATATGGACTCTACAATTTCTTTTACAAGCAGAATCGAATTCAGCACTTACAATTTCTGCAGCTAATGTCTGGGCAACACACTCCAATAGCGTAGATATTGGCGAAATAAAAGTTGCACAAGCTAGTGAAATTCTGCTAGAAGGCCTAGGCAGAGCAATGCACATTTTTCCTGCTATTGAACGAGGTCTAGAAACCCCCACACCTCACACTATGCAACTATCTCCAGCTGAGGCATTTGTATTTATTAAAACAGCATCACAGCAACTACGAGACAATGGCATTGGCGTCATACTTCCCAAAAGTCTATCCAAAGGGGTATCAAGTCGGCTAGGTATAACAATCAAAGCAGAGCTCAAAGATGCAACTCGCGGAGCTCGACCAGGAGACAGTCTAGATTGGGGTTGGAGTTTAATGATAGGTGGTATAGATTTAACTATAAAAGAATTAGAAATACTTGGAAAGAAAAAAAGTCCTCTAGTTAACCACAAAGGTACGTGGATCGAATTACGACCAAATGATTTACAAAATGTTGAACAATTTTCTTCTAATCCACCACACCTCAACCTTGATGAGGCATTAACTCTAACTTCCACTACAGGAAATACCCTTCTCAAGCTTCCAGTACATCAATTTGATCCTGGACCAAGACTGCAGTCTGTTTTAGAACAATATCACCAACACCGATCTCCTAAATCTATACCAGATCCGGAAGGGTTTCATGGGCAACTCAGACCATATCAACAACGAGGTCTAGGCTGGCTGGCTTTTCTATATCAATTTCATCAAGGGGCATGCCTCGCAGATGACATGGGACTTGGAAAAACTATTCAATTACTAGCATTTATCCAACACTTAAAGAACCAGGGAGAACTGACAAAACCTTTATTGCTTATTGCACCAACTTCAGTTTTAACCAATTGGAAAAGAGAATCTATAGCATTTACTCCAGGGTTATCTCTTATTGAACACTATGGCACCCAAAGAGCAAAGACCATAGAACAACTCAATCATTCACTTAAGCAAATTGATATCTGTATAACAAGTTACAGCTTGGCCTATCGAGATAGTGAGCTATTACAAAATATCAACTGGCAAGGGGTTGTCATTGATGAAGCACAAGCTATAAAAAACTCAAAGGCAAAGCAAAGTATTGCAATCAGAGAAATTAGCCAAGGTCTAAAACATGATCCCCTTCGAATTGCACTTACAGGAACACCTATCGAAAACCGTATCAGCGAACTTTGGGCTCTGATGAATTTCCTAAATCCCAAAGTGCTCGGTGAAGAAGCTTTTTTTAATCAAAGGTACAAGCTTCCTATTGAACATTATGGAGACATCTCTTCTTTAAAAGACCTCAAATCTCGTGTGACCCCATTTATATTAAGGCGACTAAAAATAGACCAATCGATTATTTCAGACTTGCCAAGTAAAATTGAATTAAATGAATGGGTAAGTCTCAGTAAAGAGCAAGAAAGTCTATATAACAAAACTGTCGAGACAAATCTACAAGAAATCGCAGCATCACCACTAGGCCAACGCCATGGAAAAACCTTAGGACTACTAACTCGTCTTAAACAAATTTGCAATCACCCTGCACTCATTTTAAAAGAAAAAGAGATTAATCAAACTTTTCTAGAACGTTCATCAAAACTACAAAGACTTGATCAGATACTTGAAGAAGTTTTCGAAACCAATGACCGGGCTTTATTATTTACTCAATTCACGGAATGGGGGCACTTACTTCAATCTTACCTAATGAAAAAATGGCAAGCTGAAGTTCCTTTCCTGCATGGAGGAAGCTCAAAAATCCAAAGACAAGAAATGATAGATCGATTTCAAAATGATCCACGCGGACCAAAACTATTTTTACTTTCATTAAAAGCAGGTGGATTAGGATTGAACTTAACTAGAGCTAATCATGTGTTTCACATTGATCGATGGTGGAACCCAGCTGTAGAAAATCAAGCGACAGATCGTGCATATCGAATTGGGCAAACTAAAAGTGTAATCGTTCACAAATTCATTACCACAGGATCTATTGAGGAGAAAATTAATCAAATGATCTTTGAAAAATCACAGCTTGCAGAAAACATAGTGGGATCTGGAGAAAGTTGGCTTGGCAAGCTTAATGTTGACGAGCTAAGCAAATTAGTTGTCTTAGACAACAATGCATAAAATTCCAAACTAATCATGCATGAAACTGAAATAACTACAGCTCTAACTAAAAAAGGGCTAGGAGATCAAGCTTGGTGGGTCGAGCAATGGATGGAACTAATCAACTCATATCGCTATAAAAAACGCCTAGAACGTGCCTGGGGCTATGCAAGAGAAGGAAATGTCACATCAATACGCTTCGAGGGTCGAAGAGTTCATGCAAGAGTACAAGGTACAGAGGAAAAGCCATACAAAGTAAAGCTTTGGCTAGATGTTCTGGATGATGAGGATTGGGAATATGTAATTGACGCATTAGCAAAAAAAGCAAAATGGTCAGCTCAATTATTAGCTGGAGTTATGCCAAAAGACATTGAAAACGCTTTTGCAACTACTGGGAAAAGGCTATTCCCCTTTAATCTTCAAGAAGTAAAAAGTGAATGCAGCTGCCCTGATCAAGCAAATCCGTGTAAACATATTAGTGCTATTTATTTTTTAATGGGGGATCAATTTAAAGAAGATCCTTTTATTCTTTTCCAATTACGTGGAAAAGATAGAAATACATTGTTATCAAGTTTAGTCGAAAAGAGATTAACGATAAGTCAAGACAAGGAACAATCAACTAACGAGTCTGAAAATACATCTTCTGTAAGAGATAGTACCTGTCAAAATAATATAAGGACCTCTCCAGATTACTGGTGGGAATACAAGAGTGCATTAGATGATGAACTGGTAGTCATCACACCTTCACCAGAAGAAACAGCTGGTCCTGCAATCGCAGGTGAAATACCATTAGCTTCAAATCCACAATTCCCTGAATCGCAAAATAGTTTTATGCGAGAGTTACTCTCTTACAGTCAAGTTCAAGCCCAAAAAGCAATGTTGAACGCAATGGCAATCAATAACTAAACGGAATTCACCTTATAAGATTTTCATAAATAAATTACGTCGCTAGCAAACTGAGAAATTAGACTCTAACGTTTCTGTTCCCTAGAAGAACTCGCAAATTCAATCGAATACAACTTACAGTATTAATCATGATCGGGAGAATCTATGGGGAACAACTCACCAACCGTCATTGAAACGTCAACCAATAGCCCTAAGCTTTCCTTACAATGCCAAAGCATAGGTCTAAATACAACGACAATTCGTTCACTGGATTGGGAGCGGAGTCGCTTTGATATTGAGTTTGGCTTAAGAAATGGAACAACCTATAACAGTTTTATTATTCAAGGTGAAAAAACGGTTTTAATTGACAGTAGTCATGTGAAGTTTAAAGAGATATGGTTAAAAATCTTACAAGAAAAAATTGATCCAAAAGCAATTGATTATTTAATAGTCAGCCATACGGAACCAGATCATTCTGGGTTAATCAGTGACATCCTTGACCTAAACAACAACATTGAAATTTATGGTTCAAAAGTAGCTATACAATTTCTGCAAAACCAAGTTCACCGACCCTTCAGATCAACCGCTATAAAAACTGGTGATGAGCTTGATTTAGGGAAAAATTCTTCTAATGGAATTCACCATAAACTTCAATTTATTAGTGCTCCCAATCTTCATTGGCCAGATACTATTTTCTCATTTGATCATGGAACAAATATTCTTTATACATGTGATGCCTTTGGACTCCATTACTGTACTGATGAACTGTTTGATCTAGAACCTGAGGTTATTAGTTCAGATTTCCGTTACTACTACGATTGCTTAATGGGGCCAAATGCTCGCAGCGTCCTTCAAGCACTCAAACGAATTCAAAGCTTGCCAGACATTAAAACAATTGCTGTTGGTCATGGACCTTTACTGCATCACAACATAGAACTATGGCTGAATAATTATTCTGAATGGAGTCGTCAACGAAATACTACAGATGGATATGCAGCTATTTGCTATATCAGCCAATATGGTTTTTGTGATCGGCTTAGTCAAGCAATTGCCTTAGGAACAAGTAAAGCTGAAGCTCAAGTTCAACTTGTAGACATCAGAGCATCTGACAGTCAAGAACTTAGTGCACTCATTGGAGAGGCAAAAGCTGTAATTTTGCCAACATGGCCAAGTAAAGCTGATACAGAACTTCGGAGTGCAATAGGAACATTACTTGCAGCATTAAAACAAAAGCAATGGGTAGGGGTATATGAAAGTTATGGGGACAATGATGAGCCAATCGATGTAATTGCCAATCAACTCAGAGGTCTTGGTCAAAAAGAAGCGTTTTCACCATTAAGGATTAAAAAGTCACCTGATGCCAACACATTTCAACGATTCGAAGAAGCAGGAACTGATCTCGGACAACTACTAAATCGCAAAAAGAATATTGCTACTATTAAAAGTTTTGATGGTGATCTAGTCAAAGCACTTGGACGCATTAGTGGAGGTCTTTATGTCGTAACCGCAAGTCAAGGTCAAAATCAAGAGAAACGTAGAGGAGCAATGGTCGCCAGCTGGGTCAGTCAAGCTAGTTTCAAGCCTCCTGGGTTAACTGTTGCAGTTGCAAAAGATCGAGCCATTGAATCACTCATGCAAGTAGGCGATCGTTTTGTCTTAAATGTTCTAGAAGAGAATAATTACCAACAACTATTTAAACAATTTCTAAAACGATTCCCTCCAGGGGCAGACCGTTTTGAAGGCATTTCAATAATTGAAAATGTTGCACAAGGAGGACCTGTATTAAGTGATGCACTTGCATATTTAGATTGTCTAGTAAAACAAAGGCTCGAAACCACTGATCATTGGATCATCTATGCATTAGTAGAGCATGGTAATATTTCCAATTCAGAGGCAAAGACTGCTGTCCATCATAGAAAAGTCGGGACCTCTTACTAATGCCAAATCCTGCCATCAATCAATTGTTAGAAGAACAAGCAAACAGTAAAAGCGTTATCAATTTTTCTATCGGTGATGGATTTATTTCACTGAGATGTCTAAGTCCAAAGAAACTACGATTTGAAATTGAATATTCCCTCGGGAAAGGTACAACCTCTAATTCGTTTCTTTTTTATAAACAGCAAGAGTTGACTGCAGTATTGGCCAATCCTCCCGGATCAAATTTTGAAGAAGTCTTTCTTCCAGCTTTAAACAAAATTATCCCAAAAAATCTGAAAGAACTAATAGTCATTGTTGGTCATATCAATCCAAATCGAGTTAATCTTCTTAGAAGTCTATCTAAACAATACAATAATCTAACAATCATCTGTTCTAACCCAGGTGGAAAATTACTCAAAGAGCTATGGACTCAAATTAAGCCTACAAAGGTTAACAATACGACTCTAAAATCAGACATTCCTCCAATCCCAAAAATTAATTTAATAAAGCAAGAGACTTCTATATCTATACCTAATGGTTATGTCATCAAATTAATCCCATCTCCGACAGCTCGTTGGCCAGGTGGACTGATCACTTTTGAAGAAACAACAGGTTTTCTTATGAGTGATAAACTTTTTGGAGCACATATCTGTAGTCAAGAATGGGAAGAAAACAATAGGGTTAGTACAGAAGACGAGCGTCGACATTACTTTGATTGTCTTATGACTCCAATGATTAGCCAAGTGAATCGTATTGTGGAAAAACTTGAATTACTTAATATCCGTACCATTGCACCCAGTCACGGTCCCACTATTGAAACGAGTTGGCGTAGTTTATTAAATGATTACCAAAGATGGGGATGTCACGAAAGTGACGCCTCTATCAATATTGTTATGTTATTTGCCAGTGCATATGGAAACACCGCAGCTATAGCAGATACTCTAGCAAAGGGAATTAACTCCACTGGAGTGCACGTAAAAAGCCTAAATTGTGAATTTACTTCAGCAAGTGAATTAGTAACGGCTATCAAAGAAGCAGACGCCTATCTCATTGGCTCTCCCACTCTTGGTGGACATGCACCCACCCCTATTGTTTCAGCTCTTGGGACTCTTCTTTCTGAAGGAGACAGGAAAAATAAAGTAGGTATATTTGGTAGTTATGGATGGAGTGGAGAAGCTTTAGATCTATTAGAAAGTAAATTACTTGACGGGGGCTTTGAATTTGGTTTTAATCCAATCAAAATTAAATTCAGTCCGAATGCAGAAATACTAAAAACTATAGAAGAAACAGGAACAAAATTTGGTCGGAAACTAATTTCAGAAGAGAAAAGACAACAACGTCGACTCAGTGGAGGAATTAATGTAAGCAAAAGTGACCCTGGATTATTAGCACTTGGAAAAGTTGTTGGTTCCTTAGCTGTTTTAACAGCCCAAAAAAATGAAGAAGAAAGCAACATTAACAGTGCCATGGTTGCAAGCTGGATTAGTCAAGCCAGTTTCTCTCCTCCAGGAATCACAATTGCTGTAGCCAAAGATAGAGCTGTAGAGTCCCTTCTTCATAATGAAGACCTTTTTGCGCTCAATATTCTTAATGAGGATAATCAACACAAAGTTCTCAAACAGTTTCTCCAGCCTTTCCCCCCAGGAACAAATCGTTTATCAGGCCTTAATCTCTCAAGTACTCCAAGCAATCAACCCATCCTGCCAGAGGCTTTGGCCTGGATTGAATGTTGTGTCAAGCAACGAATGGAGTGTGGAGACCATTGGTTAATTTATGCAGAAGTTCTACATGGCAAAGTCCTAGATCAAAATGGAGTTACAGCTGTACATCATCGTCGTACTGGAGCAAATTATTAATCAAAAATTCTGGTAGACCTAATAAAAGAACACATGTACATTACTCACATGAATATCAATAAAAATTTACTAGTTATAGCAGCTAGTAATGGGGAAAATCTAAAGCTTGCAAATCGATTTGTATCTTTAGGAGAAAAGCTGGGAGCAAGTCCTAAATTGCTAGATCTTACTAGCCTGGATCTTCCACTATTTAGTCCAAAAAAACATGCTGAGTTAGGAATTCCATCCAAAATAAAGAAGCTTCATTCTCAAATGGTATCGAATGCCTACTGGGTTATTTGTGCACCTGAATATAATGGTTCAATCCCACCCGTGTTGACAAATGCAATTGCATGGCTCTCAGTACAAGAGTCAGATTTTCGTAGCTTATTCAATGGAAGACCCATTGCAATGGCAAGTGTATCTGGAGGAGGCTGCATGGAACTGCTTATATCAATGCGAATACAATTCACCCATCTTGGTGCACAAGTTGTCGGGCGGCAATTAGCTAGTAATAGCAAAAACCCCGCTCAAGATTCATCCATCAACGACATACTAAATAGATTGCTTCAAATGAAAGCATTAACGCTATAAGTAATCAAAAAATTAAAACCATATATAGAGTCTGAAAAAATGTTCAGCAAGGTTCATTATATTCTTCACAACGATAAGTTCATCATAAAGCTCTATTTTTTCCCGTGGATAGAAATTTCTCTATTCCTTTAGTACACTATATATGTGGTTTAAATGTAGGAATGGCTAATCCATCCATCCCTAATCAAATGCGTGCTTTCTCTGAAGCAAATTCAATCATTCATTATAAAGGTTTCCTTCTTATAGAACAGCACAACAGAAGTTGGTTAATTAGGCCAGAGAACAGCCCCTTACTCCTATTACCTTTTAGAACAGATATTTGTTCTTTAGTCGAAGCTAAACAATTATTAAACGACCGACTTTCTGAAAAATCAAGAACTCCAGAAGCTGCTTAGTAAATTATACAAGAGTAAGAATTATTCCAGAGACTGATCGTGCCAAACCTTTAAAATTTGCTGAGCCATCGGCAATGCATGGACTGACCCTCCACCAGGTGTATTTTGAGCAAAAGCAACTACTACTATCTCACTTGATTCATAAGGTGCAAAGCAAGCAAACCAAGCGTGGTCAGAACCACCCGTACTATCTTCTGCTGTTCCAGTTTTACCAGCAGCCGGAGGTAAGGTAGGCAAATTCCATTTCAAATTTCTAGCTGTACCTGAATCAACTACTTTCTTTAATCCTCTCCTAATTGTCTCCAATGTACTAGGTTTAATATCCACTTTTTTTCTATATTTCGACGAGAGCCAATCAATACCTCCATCAACAAAATGAGGCGTAATTAAATATCCACCATTTGCAAAAACAGAATAAGCCCGTGCTAGTTGCAAAGGTGTCACTTGAACTACAGCCTGACCGATAGATGCACTAGCAATATCCTCTGGTATCCAAGGCGTTGTGCCAGGCCTGCCCCATCCTCTTCCAGCAGCAGCCCACTCTTTAGTGCCTACAAAACCTCTACTTTCCTCAAGCGATGTCTCTACTCCTGTTCTATTATTAAAGCCAAGTTTAATTGCAGAATCATACAATTGTTCAATGCCTACTGCCGCTCCGATCTGATAAAAAAAAGTATTACTAGAAACTCTAAAAGCATCCTCAAAACCAATTTTACCCCAACCTTTTCGATTATGTTCTGGGAAACAATGAGATCCATAGTTAATACAAGATGCCGTTTTTAAGCGAACATTTGGTTTAAATTTTCCACTCTCCATCCCAGCCATCCCAGTAACAATTTTCCAGGTACTTCCTGGATCATATGCATTTAAGGCTCGACTTAATAACGGTCTTTTTGATGACAAAAATATTTCCTCAAATTCTTTTTGGGTTCTTATTGGTTTTGTAAAAAAATTAGGGTCAAAACCAGGTCGACTAGCCATTGCTTTAATAGCTCCCGTATTTGGTTCTAAAACAACTATTGCACCAGCAGACTTACCCTCAAGTGCTTTCTCAGCAGCCTTTTGTAAATTAAAATTCAATGTTAATTGTAAATCATTTCCAGCAAGTGGAGGTTGGTAGCCAATACTACGTTGAATATTTCCAGCTGCATCAACTTCCAACATTTCTCCTCCCCACTTACCACGTAAATACCTTTCAAATACAGCTTCTAAACCACTTCTTCCAATAACATCTTTTATTTTATAGCCTTGTCTAGAAAGTTTTTTAAACTCGTCAAATGTAATTAATTGGGTATAACCAAGAACGTGCGAGGCAAAATTACCATTAGGATAGTAGCGAATAAGTTCAGTATTAACTTGAAATCCTGGAAAGATTAATTCATGTTCTTTAAATTGCAAAACTTGTGTATTAGTCAAGCTAGCTAATAACACAATGCTAAAGTCATTATTTTCAACACCTTTCTGATAAGATAAATTCAGAGCATCTGGATTAACTTTTAGTAAGATTGCAAGACTTTTTATAAGGCCTGGCAATTCTTTCTTAGCGATTAAATGAGGTTGTGCAATTAAAGCAAATCTTAGCTTGTTATCAGCCAATAACTTCCCATTTTCTGTTATAATTTTACCTCTAATTGGGGGATTAGCGACTAAACGAATACGATTTTCCTCAGAAAGAGTTCGATAGAATGAACCTTTAATTATTTGCAACCAAAACAATCTGCCAATGATAGATGAAAAAGAGATAAGAACAATTATAGTCAATATATTAACTTGATTCGATGATATATTATCCTGTCTGTTCCTATTGATCACTTTATATAATCTAATAGTTTTGTATCAATCAATCATCTAAATATATCTTTAATTTGTTCATCCTAGATTCTATTCTATTTAGGATACTAGACAGCTCAAGGTCACTAACAGTCACACCGGCATTAGTAGCTTTAGGCGTTACTGATACCTCAACTTCTATAACAGGATTTCCTAAGCCTGGAATAATTTGATCAAGTTGCATTCTTACTAATTGCGCCTCTTCTATCCCTTCTTCTTTTAAGATTCCAATAGATGTATCTGCAGACATTAGGCCATCAAGTACTTTATCTGCATGTCCTTTTTTAGCTCGATTAACAATTGCAATCCCTACAGGTAGTGCAGTCTCCATCAAAGCAAGATGGCAGATTGAAAATAGATTTTGAGCCATAAACCCTATATTAATTCATTTGAGTAGCATTTGTAGACGAGAAATATGGTGTGCAACTATTGCTAGAAAAACCTAATGACCAACCGGCAAAAACACCCAAAGAACATGCTGCTACAAATGGAATAAGAGCTTTTTGTGTGGTCTCCAAAGACAGCCACTCTTTCCATTCACGGAAAAAACGCTCCCTAGCAAAACGTTGCTTTTCCTGAACTTCAAGATTCCATCGCTTTCTAAAGGACTTTGCAACCCACCTCTCAAAAGCACGCTTTTTCGTGACAGCCATTTTACGTTCTATCTCAAGTAATTGACCAGCATTTAAATCAGGATGGAAGGTACTTATCAACTCAAGACTTTTTAAAAACATTTCTATAGATGCATCTTTAATAGTCCGTTCATCTTCTTCTAAATAATTCCAATCAATTTCTGGATAAAAACGGGTACGGTTCCGAGAAATTTGCTCTTCACTAATCTGGCCGGGCTCTCTTAACCATCGATCCATATTGCTATCTAATCTACGCCAATAAAGAAAGGGATTAAGAAAAACTGTTTTTCCTGATATTTTGATGCTGTCATACTGAAGTCTACGATCAACACCTAATTCAGACTGATTAGCGACTGTCAATGCCATGTTTAAGAAGTTAACTCAAAATAGCTATTATTCATCTTTTTACCAGTCTAAAAACAATAAATACTACGCAAAATTATCAAAAGAATTAGTTTAATTCCTATATACTCAATAGTTAGTATCAAGTAAAGAGGAAAAAGGCTAACTAAAATTTCTCCGTTAAGGCGGTGACAAGGTGACACGTGAATCTAAACACCTGAAAACCCTTATCACTCTGTCACTTCATTCTTCGCGTGGAAGTTGGTTTTTAAGTCTATAAATACGTTCTAGTAGTCAATACTATTCCCACTCAATAGAACTCCATAAAAGAGCACCCCTAAAACCCAGTCATAGCAAGACCTTCATCTTTACATATAGCACGTAAAACCCACATAGGCGCATTCATACCAAAGGGTTACAAGGATTTTTAACGTATATGATGATTGCGGAGAGAAATCATAAATACACTAACCCCAAAACTCCATGAATTAAAAGGAATGTTTTGTATGAAAGTCTTTAAAAAAAGTATAATTGCTACAAAGGGAAATCGATAACTATTAAAAATGAAAGGATTTGGGAAAAAGAATAATTCGAAAAAAAAGAAAGGAATTAATAGCGATGCAAATCTTTCTAAAGAAGAACTATTTAACCAGGCATTTAATTTTCATTCACAAGGAAATATCACAGCAGCAGCAAAATATTATCAATATTTCATTAATCAAGGTTTCATAGATCACAGGGTTTTTGCAAATTATGGAGCAATTTTACAAGATCTTGGCAAATTACAAGAAGCAGAAATTTCAACTCGCAAAGCTATTCAATTAAATCCTAATCTTGCAATAGCACATTCCAATCTTGGCAACCTATTGAGAGATCTTGGCAAATTACAAGAAGCAGAAATTTCAACTCGCAAAGCTATTCAATTAAATCCTAATCTTGCAATAGCACATTCCAATCTTGGCAACCTATTGAGAGATCTTGGCAAATTACAAGAAGCAGAAATTTCAACTCGCAAAGCTATTCAATTAAATCCTAATC
>QCHT01000016.1 GCA_003279445.1 Prochlorococcus sp. AG-402-G10 | reverse complement strand
GATTAATAAATTTTTAGTTGGAGCAAAGGCAAGAAACATCGCTGAGATAGGTGTTCGTGTACATGCTGCAACAAATGCACCCATTCCCGCAAGAGTATAGGTCGTAGGGAAATGACCTGTTAGCATCTCTACCCAAGTTCCACAAGCTGAACCTATGCAGCCTCCAAGAATGAGCATGGGGAAGAAGAGTCCTCCAGGAGCACCTGATGCTGCTGCTAGCCCTGTGCTAAAGAAAAGAACAACAAAGGTTCCCATGGCCAATCCAATATTTCCATCTCCTAGGACAATTAATTTTTTCAGTTCTCCTACATGATGAAATTCACTAGGTAAGAATGAAAAAATGCTGCCGAGTATTATGCCACTAATAGTCATACGTAAAATAAATCTTTGCTTAAACCAATAATTTCCTAGACGTTGCATAAATAAAACATATTGAGAATAAAGTTGAGCTAAAAGACCAACTACTATCCCTAAAAATATTAAATACGCGAAATCAATCGGCAGTAGATTTATAGTAACTGGAAAATCAATATCAAGACTAAAGCCTTGACCTTGCAATATGTTTGCCCATGTGTCTGCCCAGAATGTTGTCACTATTACTAGTAACAGAATTACAGGTCTTGATGAATTGAGTAATTCTTCAATCGCATAGATGAATCCTCCAATAGGCGCACTGAATACTGCTGCGATTCCTGCCCCACTTCCTGCTGCCACAATTACACGTCTAAAGGCTACAGGAGCTTTTAACCATTGCGCCATTTTCCATGCAACTGATCCTCCCATTTGAACGGCTGGCCCTTCTGGACCTAGTGGGAAGCCACTTCCAATAGCTATAATTCCTGCAACTAATTTACCTATTCCAACATTCAGTCCCATTGGAACTTCTTTATGGCGTAGATAGTTGATGATTTGGGTGACACCCGAACCTCCTGCAGCTGGTGCGAACTTCGAAATTATTGTTGCTGATATTAATCCTCCTACACCACCTAATAGAGGCAAAATAAACAATGCAGGAAGTATTTCTAGTAACGCTAATCTCCAATGATCTAGTGCATGAATTCCTGTTTTAAACAGTACACCAGTTAAGGCAGCTCCCAGTCCTGTCAATATTAACGCTAGAACAACAACAAGCCATCGTTGACGTAGTAACTTACGAATACTATATCCTGAGGTTATTGGGTGCCTTGTGAGGCTTATGTCATTTAAATATCTCATCAAGAAATATTTAGAAACTCTTTTTGTGCTTCATTACTAATAATTTGTCCATCTTTCTCAAAGCCATCTATCTCATTAAAATTTAAATATTTATAGAGTGAATCTGATAAAGGATTAATTTTCTCGGAAGCGATCTTTTTATATTCTTCTACGGTTGGAATTCGACCTAGTGAAGCACACACAGCTGCTAATTCTGCGCTGCCTAAATACACTTGAGCTCCTTTCCCTAGACGATTATTGAAGTTTCTTGTACTTGTAGAGAAGACGGTTGCATTTTCTTCTACTCGAGCTTGATTTCCCATGCAAAGAGAGCAGCCAGGCATTTCTAGTCTAGAGCCAGCATCTTCAAAAATTTTGTAATAGCCTTCTTTTTTTAGAACTTCTTCGTCCATTCGAGTGGGCGGACAGATCCACAGCTTTGCTTTTGTTTTTCCTAAGTTTTCTAGAATCTTTGCTGCTGCTCGATAATGGCCAATATTTGTCATACATGATCCAATAAACACTTCTTGAATTGGAGTACCAGCTTCTACATTTAGACGTTTTACGTTGTCAGGGTCATTAGGGCAAGCAATGACTGGCTCTTCTAATTGATCTAGATCAATTTCAATGATTGATGAGTAATTTGCATCAGAATCTGCTTTTAAGACGTTTGGCTTTTGTAACCATTTTTCCATTGCTTGAATACGTCTTCCTAAAGTGCGAGGATCTTTATACCCTCGTGCAATCATATTTTTTAAAAGCGATATATTGCTTTGTAGGTATTCTGAGATTGTTTTTTCTGAGAGTTGAATTGTGCAACCAGCGCATGATCGCTCTGCACTTGCATCAGTTAATTCGAATGCCTGTTCAAGTTTGAGATCTGGTAATCCTTCGATTTCCAAAATTTTTCCATTGAAGATATTGACTTTATTTTCTTTTGAAATAGTTAATAAATCTTTTTCAATGGCTATTAGAGGAATTGCATTTACAACATCTCTTAAGGTAATTCCTTGCTGTAGCGAGCCTTTGAAGCGAATCAATACTGATTCTGGCATGTCTAGTGGCATTGCACCAATAGCAGCGGCAAATGCCACTACACCTGAGCCACCAGGAAAGGATATTCCAAGCGGGAACCTTGTATGGCTGTCTCCTCCTGTGCCGACTGTATCTGGTAGGAGCATTCTGTTTAGCCAGCTATGAATTATTCCATCACCTGGTCTTAATGCCACTCCTCCTCGCTCTGCAAAGAAATCAGGTAGCGTTTCTTGAGTTTCAATATCTATTGGTTTTGGGTAAGCAGCAGTATGGCAAAAACTTTGCATCACTAAGTCTGCTGAGAAACCTAGGCATGCAAGTTCTTTCATTTCATCTCTAGTCATTGGCCCAGTTGTATCTTGGCTTCCTACAGTTGTCATAATCGGCTCGCAACTTATTCCTGGTTGAATACCATCTAAACCACAAGCTTTGCCGACAATTTTTTGTGCTTGTGTATATCCATGAGATTTAGCCTTTGCCTTTCCTGGGCGAATGAATATTGTTGAAGGTTTTAAATTTAGCCTTTCTCTAACTTTGTCAGTTAAGGCTCTTCCTATCATTAATGGTATACGTCCGCCTGCTTGGACTTCATCTAAAATTGTAGATGGCTTTAATTCAAAGGTTGATAAAACTGTCTTAGAATTGCTTGCCGTTTCTTTTTTTGTAATTGTTCCTTCATAAGGATTAATTGTAATTATATCTCCAGTTTCTAGCTTGCTCACATCACACTCAATAGGTAAGGATCCTGAATCTTCAGCCGTGTTAAAAAATATTGGTGCAATTTTACCTCCCAGAATTACACCTCCAGACCGTTTATTTGGAACATAAGGAATATCCTCACCAATGTGCCAAAGTACAGAGTTAATAGCTGATTTTCGTGAACTTCCTGTACCAACAACATCCCCTACATATGCAATAGGGTATTGCTTTTGCTTTAGGGCCTCGAGAGTTTTCAACCCATCAGGGTCCTTTGTCTCAAGCATTGCAAGTGCATGAAGTGGAATGTCGGGCCTAGTAATCGCATGCGTAGCAGGTGAAAGATCATCCGTATTGGTTTCCCCAGAAACTTTGAAAATGGTTAATGTTATTGCATTTGGTAATTTCGGTTTATTTGTAAACCATTCAGCCATTGCCCAACTTTCAATAACTTGTTTCGCATAAATATTAGTGTCTGCGAGTTCTATAATGTCATTTAAAGCGTCATAGATTAATAACGTATTGCTCAGTCCACTAGCTGCAATACTTGCGATCTCCTGATTTTGATTTTTTAGTAATTCAATTAATGCTGCAACATTGTAGCCACCCATCATTGTTCCTAAAAGCCGTGTTGCTTCATTTGGATTCACAATAGGACTCAGGACTTTTTCTTGGGCAATAGCGCTTAGCCAAGTTGCTTTTACATAAGATGCTTGGTCAACTCCTGGAGGGATTCGATTTTTTAGTAAATCTAATAGAAAATTTCTATTGCTTTCTTCAGGAGGTTTTTCGAGTAAGAGCGTTAGCTCATGTGTTTGTTGCTCATTTAAGGGTAAAGGAGGAATACCTTGAGATTCTCTTGCTGCAGCAAGTTCATGATAATTTTTTAGCATTTTTACACTCCAGTATCTTGCATAGACTAGATTTAACTTATTCTGGTTTCATTAATCTAATTTTTAGTGTAGATAGATGCAGAAATCCAAATACCTAATGCATTTCTTCTTTATTTGCGTGTCATTTATAGGAATTAGGAAGGATTGATGAGTTTTTCAACAGAATTTGGTGTAACTGATCAAACTGCAGATCTTCATGTTGTAGAAACAAGGCCTTTACTGCCTCCTGTCTCTCTGCACCGAGATCTACCTTTAGATACTTTGTCAGCCGAGATAGTTTCGCAAACACGTAGCAGAATTAAATCGATTCTTAATGGAACTGATTCGCGACTACTTGTAATTGTAGGTCCTTGTTCAGTGCATGATGTTGACTCAGCAAAAGATTATGCCAATCGACTTAAACCATTAAGAGAGCGTTTTTCTGGACAACTTGAGATAGTAATGAGAGTATATTTTGAAAAACCGCGAACGACTACAGGTTGGAAAGGATTGATAAATGATCCTCATTTGGATGGTTCTTATGATATTAATACTGGTTTGAGACGTTCCAGGTCTTTACTTTTAGATCTTGCTCGTTTAGGTATGCCAACTGCAACTGAGTTATTAGATCCAGTTGTTCCTCAATATATTGCTGATTTAATTAGTTGGACTGCAATTGGTGCAAGGACTACCGAAAGTCAGACGCATAGAGAAATGGCATCTGGATTATCTATGCCAATTGGCTATAAAAATGGAACAGATGGAACTATCAATATTGCTATTAATGCTATGAAAGCTGCTTCTAAGCCGCATCATTTTCTTGGTATTAATCATGATGGATGTGCTTCTATTATCAGCACCACAGGAAACCCTGATGGCCATCTTGTTTTGAGAGGTGGCAACTCTGGCACTAATTATGACTTTGAATCAGTATCTAAAGTTGTGCAAGAGCTTTCTAATTCTGGATCGATAGACAAAGTCATGATTGATTGTAGTCATGGGAATTCTAATAAGGATTTCCGGAGACAATCTGATGTATTGAGAGAGGTGGCTGATCAAATTAAAAATGGCTCTTCTAGTGTTATGGGAGTAATGCTAGAGAGTCATCTGGTTGAAGGAAATCAGAAAATACCGAATGACTTATCTACTTTGACTTATGGTCAAAGTGTCACTGATGCATGTATAGATATAGTTACCACAGAGAGTCTTTTGGAGGAACTTGCAAGTGTAATTGCTTTAAAGAATTAGTTAAGCAATAGCCATTGCCAACTCAGTCCTACACCTATTGGAACTGTAATATTGTCTATTCCTAATGGACTAATCTGCTCTAGTATTGTTGCTAAAGAGGAAATTATAAGTATATCTATAATTTCGAAATTTATACCTGTTACATGACTGATGCTTGATAGAATTAATGCTGTTACAAGGTACATCGACAAAGTTCCGATAAGAGATTTTTTTTGACCTAAGATGATCCATTGACTCGAATCAATATTCCTTCCTAGTAACCCAGCTAAACCATCTCCAAAAGCCATAACGAGGACGCCTGCAGTTGCTGCAGAAGGGGTGTTTGACCAGAATAAAAAAATTAATGAAGCAATGCTTATTCCATATGCAATAGTTCCAAAACTTTTACGATCTACATTCTCAATAGATTTTATTAATCTCAGACGATAATTGATGATTAGAGCAGCTGTAATTATGCAAGCCACTATTAACGCTAAATCTTTAGATACATTTAGCCAGTAGGCTATTGGTATTATCGGACCAGTTCCTATATGAACAATTTTACGACTTAATTCCTTTTCATGTGGAAAGAATTTCCCACATAGCAAACTCGTCGATAGTATGAAGCATAACCATCCAAGAATAACGAGCAGGGAATAGGCGTTAATCAAATTACGCTCTAAGCAGCTTCTTGATGAGCTGTCATTCCTCTAAGTTTTAAAATTGCCTTAGATTCCAGTTGTCTTACTCTTTCCCGAGATACATTAATTTGTCTACCAATCTCTGCGAGTGTTAAAGGCTCTTCACCATCTAGTCCAAACCTTAATCTCATAATTTTCTGTTCTCTTTCATTTAGTTGAGAGAGCCAACCACTTAAATGTTCTTTTTGCATATTTCTGTCCATTCCTTCCATGGGCTCGTCATAATTTGGGTCAGGTATTAGTTCTCCTAAGGTGCTTCGATCTTCTTCACCGCGAGCATGAGAATCTAGAGAGGCACAAGGTGCACTTTGTGCCATTAGCTCTTCTAGATCCTTAGGCTCCATTCCTAATTCATCAGCAAGTTCAACTCTGCTTGGTTGTCTTCCTAAATGATGAGATAATTCACGAGAAATGCGACGCATTTTCGAAAGTTTCTCGCTTATATGGATTGGAAGTCTAATAGTACGAGCACTATTGTCTATTGCTCTAGTCATTCCCTGTCTGATCCACCAGTAAGCATATGTGGAGAATTTGTAACCCATGGCAGGGTCAAATTTATCAACGGCTCGTTCTAATCCAATAGCTCCTTCTTGCACTAGATCAAGAAGCTCCAATCCTTGGTTTTGATACTTTTTAGCGACACTGACTACAAGGCGTAGATTAGCTGCCATCATTCTATCTCTTGCCCGCTTACCCATTCTCATTTGATGACGCTCTCGTGGAGTGACTTTCTCTTTGGGAATGTTTAATAAGCCCTTCATTTTTTGTACATGATGGGCAAGCTCTATCTCTTCTGCGGGAGTCAGTAAAGGGACCCTTCCTATACTGCTCAGATAAAAACCTATTGAGTCTGTTCCAATTCGACCTGATGGCCTACCCCTTGTAGAAGAGCCACTATTGGAATTTTTTTGCCTTTGTCCTTTCGGAGTTTTTGGCAATACTAGTTTTTCTGATGGTGATACAGAATCACCTTTTACAGATTCCAGAGGGATCCCCATCACCCTGGCCTCCTATATTTATATTTAAAATGAACTTAGCACTCTTATGGAAAATAACTGTGAATTAAATAAAATGTTTTGTTTAGATTGAGTAAAAGTGTTTCATTAGTCATTTCTTTAGGTATTAAGACTTATGTTTTTTGCTTTTTGAACAGGCGCATTGCATTGCTTGATTAATCTGTCGAATTCATTAATTCTACTTGTGCGCATCTTTTTTCTCTTTTAGGAATTTTTTGAATAAATTCTCCATTACTTTCCATTTCCCAAGCATCAACATTGTCTTGAAAGTAAACTTCTAAAATATTTTCAAGTTGTTTTTTTAACGCCTCTTCTTCGATAGGGGTCACTGCTTCAACTCTTCGATCTAGATTTCTTCTCATCCAATCTGCACTTCCAAGAAAAACCTTTGGATCATCATTATTGTAAAACCAGAAAATCCTTGAATGTTCTAGATACCTACCAATGATACTAATCACTTGAATATTTTCACTGAGACCTTCTTTCCCAGGATATAAGCAACACATGCCTCGAACAATAAGTTTGATTTGTACCCCAGCTTGTGATGCTTCATAAAGTAGATTAATAAGAGTTGGATCTACTAATGAATTCATTTTTGCTTTAATTAGTGATTTCTTACCATTTTTGGCATTGCTTATTTCGTTATGTATGAGTTTTTCCATTCCTTCTCTAAGAGTTACAGGAGCAACTAATAATTTGCGGAAGCTTTGCTGTTTTGAGAAGCCGGTTAAGTAATTAAACAGGTCTACTAGATCTTCTCCTAGTTCTGGTTGTACAGACAGTAGTCCAATGTCTGTGTATTGTGTTGATGTCTTTGAGTTGTAATTTCCTGTCCCAATATGAAAGTAACTACGTAATCTTTCTTTCTCTTTACGTATTACTAATGCAATTTTTGTATGGGTCTTTAGCCCTATGACTCCATAAACAACATGCACCCCTGATTTCTCAAGTTGTTTTGCCCATTGGATATTATTATCCTCATCAAATCGAGCCTTCAGCTCTACAAGTGCCATTACTTGTTTGCCATTGTGTGCTGCTCGGATTAATGCGCTGATAATCGGAGAGTTTCTAGAGACTCTATAAAGAGTCATCTTGATTCCCATTACTAATGGATCATCCGCAGATTGATTAATAAATTCTTCAATTGAGCTTGAAAAAAGATTATATGGATGATGAAGCAAGATATCTTGTCTTCTGATTATTGAGAAGATACTTTTGAATTTTTCTTTTTTGATTGATTCATCTTCTAATAAGCTGGATTGACTACCTTGGAGTGATATATGAGTCGTTCCCGTTTGTTGAGGGTAAAATAGTCGCTGATTCTCAATATTCATTAATTCAAAAAGTTCATCAAGGCCTAAAATTCCGTCAATGTAATAAAGATCATCCTCTTTGACGCCCATTCCACTCATTAGTAAGTCAAGGATTATTGTTGATATGTTTCTACATACTTCTAATCTGACTATCTCTCCGCCCATTCTTCTTTTTCTTAACCCTTGCTCTAGAGCGATCATTAAGTCATCAGCTTCAAGATCACGAAGTTCTAGATCGGCATCTCTTGTCACTCGAAAGAAAGAATATTCGTCAATTTTCATTCCTGGAAATAATATTTGAAGATTGTTTGCGACTATTTCTTCAATTGGTATTGCTTTATAGGTAAATGGTGGACTTTGCTCTCCTAAATCATTGGGAATAGGAATAAACCTGGCCATTGTTTTTTGTGGCACCTTGACTCTTGAAAACAGTTGCTTGCCTGTATCAGGATCTCGAATTAATGCTGCAATATTTAAACTAAGGTTGCTAACGAATGGGAAGGGGTGAGCTGGGTCGACTGCTAATGGAGTAAGTACCGGAAAAATAGCTGTTTTAAAGTAGTTATCTGCCCATACTTTTTCCTTAGCTGATAACTTTTGGTAACTTGCTAAAAAGATGTTTTCTTCTTCGAGGTTTTTTTGTAAGTCATGGATATAGTGATTTTGCTGTTTCTCTAAAGATGGCAGAAGCTTTTCTCTGATTTTTACAAGTTGTTGCTTAGCAGTTCTATCATCTTCACTCTTCTTTGTGATCCTTGCTTCAACTTGTGACTTTAATGAAGCTACTCTTACCATAAAGAATTCATCTAAATTATTACTAAAAATTGCTGTAAATTTGGCTTGCTCTAATAGTGGAGTCCTCGAATCAGTTGCTTTTTCTAGAACACGATTATTAAAATCAATCCAGCTTAACTCTCTATTGATATAGTTTTTAACTTGTTGGCTTTTTTTAGACATTAGACATTAATTTAACAAGTAGTTTTTTGAGGAGATTTTTAATTTATAGCTTACTAGCAATTAGAAGGATCTCGATTTTCTCCTAGATTATTACTTGAAATCAAAGTAATCACAATTGCAAGTAAAGCAGTTGTTCCAAAGAAAGGACTTTTATATCCTAAAAAATCATACGAAAATCCCGCCATTGCAGCCCCTATAAATGTACCTAAACTTTGTAATCCCTGAAGGCTCCCTAATATAGCTCCTTGATTATTATTGTTCAATCGCTTAGAAACTAGTGCTCTTAAACAAGGAGTGACTAGTCCAGTACCTAGAGCGAGTATTGCTACTGCACTAAACACTGTTGGGATTGCATTGTCCATATTAGCGCTTGGTAAAAGTAAGCACCCAACCATTACAAAGCCTATTCCAGCCAAAGTTAATTTTAATTCCCCAAAACGATTAACTAGTGGGCCAATTAAACCTCCTTGAACAATCATTGCTACTACACCTACAACTACAAAGGTTAAACTTGCTAGTTCTGGACTCCAATCAAATGCTTGTTTGAGATAAAGGACTAGTATCGCAGTAAAGCCATTGAAAGCCATAAAAAATAAGAAGAACGCGAAACATAATGGTCTTAAAGAACGATTTTGAAAAACTATTTTTAATTGAGTAATTGGGTTTAATTCTCTTTTTCTAGGTAATTTACTTCGTTTTGATATTGGATGTGTTTCCGGTAAGAACCAAGTTACTAGGATTAGATTTAAAATCGCAAAACCTGTTGCAACCCAGACAGGTAAGGTAATACTGAATTTAGCTAATGATGTTCCTAAGCCAGGTCCTAGCAAGAAGCCTAATCCAAAGGCAACTCCTATTAGTCCAAATGTCTTTGCACGATTCTCAGGAGTAGATATATCTGCCAATATTGCTGTAGCAGTTGCCGCTGTACCTCCACTTATTCCATCAATTACCCGTGCTAAAAATAAAAAGATTAGAGGAACACTGATGAATGCACGAGGAAGAATAGATTGCCAGTTTATGCTAATTGTTAGTGCAAATAGTGAGAGGCCTATTACTGAACCAATTACACAAATTTTAATTACTGGTTTTCTCCCAAATCGATCACTCAGTGCACCAATTAGTGGTGCAACTGTAAATTGTGATATCGCGTATGTTCCTGCCAATAGGCCAAGAGTGCTACCACTATTTGTAAACCGCTCTAAGAGAAATGGCAGCAAAGGGAAAACAATCGTCTCACCTAGGCGATCATTTAATAATGTAATAAAAGCACTTAATAATGTTGGAATCTTTGATCTTTGTTGAACGAAATCATGCATAATGTTTGGATGATCTTAGAAAATTTGTGAATTGAGTCAGCTAGAACTTGATCAATTTGATTCTACTGTTCACCTCAGGTTAATTAAGAGAGAAGATAACTCTGATCTTAGAGACGTCTATGTTGACTCTATTCAATCTCAAGCTCCTTCCTTTTATAATAATAGTCAGATAGAAGCGTGGGCAGGATTAGCCAATCTTCCTAGTTTCTTTGAAAGGCCATTTGACGAGGGAACGGGTTGGGCCTTGATCAAAAGAAATAAGATAGAAGCATTTGCTTTACGATATCCATTGGACCGTTTGGCATTACTTTATTGTCGTGGTCGCTCGAGTAGAAAAGGCTTTGCAAATATGCTTTTAGAACGTATTGAGTTTGATTGTGCTGAGGAAGGTATTCAATTCTTATCTACTGAAGCAAGCTTGTTAAGCTATTCCCTACTGATAAGACGTGGCTGGGTAGAAAAATCCATAGAAAAAATAGAAATAGCAGGTATTAGTTTTGACCGTTACCGTATGTTTAAGAGGCTATAACTCTAATTTTTAATTGGGAGCCCTTCTTTCACTTATTTTCTGAAAAAGCATTATGAAGGAAAATTACTCTTAGGAAGTAAATGATTCAATCTTTTATTTATTAAATAAAATTTATAATTAAGATGACAATATTTTTGTGTGCCTGAATATATTTACGAAATTAACTTTAAAAAGTGTCTATTATCAATGTAGTTCCTTAGCATATTCTTTCTGGATTATGCTTTGACTTCTTTCCCTGTCTAGTTAAGCTAAGCAGCTTTTAAACATTTCCGGTTTGCCGATGTATTCTTTATGAACGATGATCAGCCAGGAGTTGTTTATTTAATAGGGGCCGGGCCTGGAGACCCAGATTTATTAACTGTAAAGGGGCATAAGCTTATTAGTCAATGTGATGTTCTTGTTTATGATGCCTTAGTACCTAATGAAATTCTGGAATTAGTAAATGACGGATGCAGGTGTATCTTTGTTGGTAAAAGACGTGGACATCATTCAACTCCACAATTGAAAACGAATGCTCTTCTTTTAGAACTAGTTCAGGAATATAAAACCGTTGTCCGCTTGAAAGGTGGAGATCCTTTTGTTTTTGGTCGAGGTGGAGAAGAAGCAGCTTATTTAAAGAAGAATGGCATTGCGGTACAAGTTGTTCCTGGTATTACCTCTGGCATTGCAGCTCCGGCTTACTTTGGGATTCCGCTTACTCATCGCCTAGCAGGTAGCTCCGTGACTTTTGTTACTGGACATGAGGGTATTGATCAGCGTCGCCCAGGGGTGAATTGGGAGGCTTTAGTCCAAGCAGGGAATACTTTAGTTATTTATATGGGAGTACATAATCTTTTTTATATTGTTCATCAGCTTTTATCATATGGTCGTTCATCTGACACCCCAGCTGCTGTTATTCAGCAGGCAACAGTTATAGGTCAACGTTGCTTAAAAACCTCACTAGGGAAATTAGTGCAAGATGTTGAAACCTACAAATTTGTTTCACCATCAATAATCATCATTGGTGAAACAGTAGATTTTCAAATTGAAGAATGTGCCCCACCGCCAGCTGCTGTAACGATGCCGATTGACTGTTAACTCTCACTATTTAGCAATGATTTCCATAGTAATTCAACTTCTTCATATGTTTTAAGAAAGCTTGTATTGACTTTTACTAGTGAGTGACAACTTAAGCTATTAATTAATAACCAATGATCTCCAGACATTGGCTCTGGCCTGATCTCTGTTTCATAAAATAAGCCAGTATCTATTCCTCTTTGTCTCATTACACCAGCAAGACAACCACTTTCTAAACGAGGTGTTAACCATACATTCTTTCTTTTGACCAGTAGGTTTGAGGTTGCCCCACAAGACATTTCATTGTTCGTGCTTAATAACAATGCTTCATCAAAACCGTGAATCTGTGCTTCGTGACGGGCTTGTATAGCTTGAATGTAGCTGAATGTCTTATGTTGGCTTACTAAACTATTTGAATTACGTTTCTCATGGCTACTTATTAGTGCTGTTAGTGTTTGAAAGCAAGGTTCATACTCATTTAACTCTAGCCAGAACGTATGAATGGACCCAGTTGGCAAATTGATTCCTCTATATGTGTTGTGCCCTCTGCTCCAATTAAGACGGAGAGATCCATTACCCTTAGGTAAAGAGATGCGTTGGATTGCTTCGCTGATTAAGGGTACTAAAAATTCCTTTTGAGGTGGCAATGCCATGCCTAAGGATTTGGCACTTTCTCTCCATCGATTGAGATGTGCATCTAGTAATTGAGGTGCATTTTGATAAATTAAAATAGTTTCAAATATTCCATCACCTAGTGTGACTCCTCGATCATTGATTGATAGCTTGACTTCATTGTTGCTAATCCAGGAACCATTTATCCAATTGATTTTTTGAAGTGATCTTGCTTTCATTTTAATGCGTCTAAGAGAGGCATTAACTTCCAATATAACTCTTCAGCTTCATTAGTTGGAATAGAATCTGCAACAATTCCACAGCCTGCATGTATACGTAGCTTTGAGTGCTCTATTAATAGAGATCTAATTAAAATATTGCTATCAAATTCTCCATTCCAATCAAGATGTAAGAAAGAGCCAGAATATGGCCCTCTTGCAATTGGTTCTAATTCGTATAAACGTTTACAAGCTCTGATTTTAGGAGCTCCAGTAATTGAACCTCCTGGCCAACAAGCTTCAATCAGATCTACCCAGGTAGCTTTAGTTTTTAGTACCCCTTTAATTACAGAGGTTAAATGGTGCACCTTGGCATAAGTTTCTAATCCAACTAATTGAGTAACCTCTATTGTCCCAGGTTGGCATATTTTTCCAAGGTCATTTCTTAGTAAATCTACAATCATAATATTTTCAGCTCTGTCTTTAGTGCTGCTTATGAGTTCAGCCGCAAGTGCAGAATCTTTCTCTGGATTCTTATGGCGAGGTCTAGTGCCTTTAATAGGTCTAGTTTCTATTGTCTTATTAGTTGACATTTTTAAAAAGCGTTCGGGCGATGTAGAGATTACAGCTTCTCCTTTTGCTTCTCCATTGGCTACCAACATTCCACTAAATGGTGCAGGGCAAACTGTTCTAAGCTTCTGAAATAGATCAATTGCTAAAAGGTCTGAAGCTTTTTCTGTAGTACAACATGTCGAAAGATTAGCTTGAAAAATATCTCCTTTCGCAATGTATTCCTTTATTGTGGAAATGGAATGAGCATATTGTGTTGTACTGGTTACCCATTTCCATTTATCTTTCTTTATTCCTGGAAATTTATTTATTTTATCCAGTGATGTGTTTGTGTTAGACCTTGTTTTGGATAATTTTAGCTCTTTTAGTATTGTGGAAAAGTCTTCAAATCTCTTGCCAGGAGTTCCTTCCAGCCAAAGCTTATGTTTGTGTAAATCGAATCTTATAATGGGATCATGTCTTGCCATCCACATCGTCGCCATTGAATCCTTTTTCCAAGATGCTTGTGGTTCGACCCATGCTCCGGCTTCATAGTTAAGCCAACCACACCAGTGTCCGGACTCAATTGTTCTTAATAATTCAAAAGGGTTAGATGCATCAGGATCGTTTGGGAGACCACGACTTGTCATTTGTTCTATTGGATCAGCAGCTAAGATTGCCCACCTTCCATGCTCACTTCCATCACTGTCTAACCAAATTAGACCAGGCTCGCCGAATAGCTCTATTAATCTCTTTGCAACATCAAGTGGGTTGACCCACTCAAAAAGTTCTCGTAATAGCTTACTCATTAGTTCTTTAGACTATTCGTATAGCCTGCCTTGCGGATTGCTTCATCCCGGATACGACAACTATCACATACCCCACATGCGTGTTGGTTCCCATTATAACAACTCCATGTGAGGTTAATTGGCACTTCTAACCTTATGGCTTCTTGTACTATTTTGACCTTGCTCCATTGAATTAGAGGTGCCCATAATTGAATTCCATTCCCTTCTCTACCAGCTTTATTTGCAAGATTTGCTAGTTTCTGAAACTCTTCTAGGTAATCAGGTCTACAATCCGGATAGCCTGAGTAATCCATAGCATTGATGCCAAGCACTAGTTGATTAGCTTGCTTTGCTTCTGCAAGACTCAGCCCAATTGCAATAAAAACGGTGTTCCTCCCTGGGACATATGTATTAGGTATGACGTCTGGAATGACACCTTCACTATGCACGGACTGCTCCAAATCTGTTAGTGAGGATCCTCCCCATTTTGATAGGTTGATATTAATTATGTGATGTTCACTGAGATTAAAGTGACTTGCTATTGCTTTTGCAGCTTGCAATTCACGTTTATGTCTCTGTCCATAATCAAATGATAGTCCAATCACTTTTTGACCTTTTTCTATTGCAAGACCAACTGCCGTTGCTGAATCCAGACCTCCTGATAGGAGTGCAATAGTTGTATGAGATTGAGTAGAGGACATTTATTGAGCTCTTCAACAAGTTTTAATAACAGATCACTATAGTTAATATTCTTTGTTTTTTAAAGTATCCCTAACCATTTGTGGGTTTGTAAACTGAGTCTCCATTCTGGATGTCCTTTTATATATTCAATGCTTAGCTTCTTTCCTTCTTTACTTTCCCATCCCGGTTGAAGAAACAAATATGGTTGTATGACTTCCCCTCCTGTGTGGGAAAACGTTTTTCTTTCTTGAATTGCTTTTTTTGCAATATGCTCTGCAAAGATTAAATCTTCTTTTTTATGTATGACTACTTTTATTTCATCACACCTCTGCAATACTGATGTTTGTGGTGGAGCATGGCGCTTCGGTGAAAGTGTGATCCAGCTAATTGTTCCAGAAACATCATCGACTCCGCTTGTCTCTAGATGGATAGGAAGATTTTTGTGATTTTGATTCATTGTTGATGCATTGATCGCATTACATAGCGCAGTTAAGTTGTGATGTAATGGCTCTCCTCCAGTAATGACGATAATTGAAGCACCCTTTGATTGTGCTTCTGTAGCTTTCTGGGCAATATTGAAGATGCTTTCTTTCTGATGGCCTTTCATCGGCCATGATTCTTTAGTATCACACCAAGGACAACCTACTTTGCATCCACCAAGTCTAATGAAAAAAGCACTTATACCAAAATGTAAACCTTCAGCTTGTAGAGAATGAAATGTCTCAACAATTGGAAGGGTAGTGTTCATGTTTCTTGACTGAGATCTTTCAAAATATTATTTGAATTATTGAATGCCTCCTGTGGCGTTGCAGGTAAACGCAATTGAGCTGCCTTAATTAGTCCTGCAAATAATGGATGAGGTTTTCCAGGTCTAGATAAAAATTCTGGGTGGTATTGACATGCGGTGAAAAATGGATGTGTTTTCAATTCAATTAGTTCAACTAATCGGCCATCTGGCGAGGTTCCACTAATAGTGTATCCAGATTCTAGGAAGAGATTTCTATACGAGTTGTTAAATTCATAACGATGTCGATGACGTTCATAAACTACTTCTTCACCATAGAGCTTCTGTCCCATAGTGTTTGGTATCAGTCTGCATGGGTATACGCCTAGCCTCATTGTTCCGCCTAGGTCCATTACATCTTGTTGCTCTGGGAGTAAATGAATCACAGGGTGACTTGCCTGTGTGTTTAATTCGGAGCTTGTTGCATCAACAAGGCCAGCTACATTTCTTGCCCATTCAATGACGGCACATTGCATTCCTAGACATAGGCCGAGGAATGGAATTCTTTGTTCCCTCGCCCATTTGATTGCAGCAATCTTTCCATTTACTCCTCTATTACCAAAGCCTCCTGGTACTACTATTGCGTCAATTCCCTTTAATAGAGTTTCTGGTCCGTCGGATTCAATTTTTTCAGCAGATACCCATTGAATGTCTAGAGATGCATTGCTTGCTATGCAGGCATGTCTTAAAGCCTCGACTACTGATAAGTAGGCATCATTTAATTGTATATATTTCCCTACTAGAGCAACTTTAACGGATGGTCCCGGATTTCTTAGTTGATGAACTAATGTTTTCCATTCATCTAGATCACATTCATGATCCGTTAATTCCAGTATGCGTAGGATTTCGCGACAGAGGCCTTCTTCTTTTAATGAGAGAGGGACTGAATAAATACTGTCCGCATCTAAAGCGGGAATTACTGCATTATTATTTACACCACAAAATCCACTGATTTTACTTTTTAATTCAGCATTAATGGCTCTATCACTTCTACAAACTAATACATCTGGTTGAATGCCAATGGAACGTAATTCTTTGACAGAATGTTGTGTTGGCTTGGTTTTGATTTCACCTGATGTATTGATGAATGGTAAAAGAGTTACATGAATATATGCAATATCATTTTGTCTGACATCACTTTTAAATTCACGAATTGCTTCTAGAAATGGGAGCGATTCAATGTCTCCAACAGTTCCACCAATTTCGGTGATTACAATATCAGCATGACTATTTGCAGCAACACGTTTTATGCGCTCTCGAATTTCTTTTGTGATATGAGGAATTACTTGTACGGTTCTTCCTTCATAATCTCCTCGCCTTTCTCTGTTAATTACTGATTGATATATAGAACCTGTTGTCACACTGTTAAGACGTGACATTGCTGTATCTGTAAAACGCTCGTAATGGCCTAGGTCTAAATCAGTCTCTGCACCATCTTCGGTCACAAAGACTTCACCATGTTGAAAAGGGCTCATTGTTCCAGGGTCAACATTCAAATATGGATCTAATTTTAAAATTGATACGCTATATCCTCTTGACTTAAGTAATCGTCCAAGACTCGCAGCAACAATACCTTTACCGATACTGGATACAACCCCTCCAGTGACGAAAACAAATTTAGCCATTTAGTTTCTTTGTATGCTTTAAGTTAACCCGATCTTGATCAAGGCCAACAAAATTCAATAGTTTTTCGAGAAATGTTATTGATTATTTTAGATTTTGAGAGAACCTTTAATTATTCATCCTCAGCAACAGGCAGAGTACTTGTTATATTTAGCTCTTCTAATTGTGTTGTAGATACTTTTGCAGGAGCTTTGGTCATCAAGCATCTTGCTTGCTGTGTTTTTGGGAATGCAATTGTATCTCTAATAGATTCTTCGCCAGCTAATAGCATTACAATTCTATCTAGGCCAAATGCGATTCCTCCGTGGGGAGGAGCGCCCATTTCAAGAGCTTCTAGAAGGAATCCAAATTGTTCCTTTGCTTCATTAACGGGAAGTCCAATAGTTTCCAAAACTTTCATCTGTAGTTCTGGTTGATGAATACGTAATGATCCGCCACCAAGTTCTAGACCATTTAATATTAAGTCGTATGCTTGCGCACGAGCTTTGGGTAGTCTTGCTCCCCATTCACTTTTTTCTTCTCCAAGGTCGATATTATTTGGAGCGCAGAAAGGGTGATGAAGAGCTTCAAGGCGTTTTTCGTCAATGTTTGGTTCAAACATGGGGAAATCAATTACCCATAGAAAATTCCATTTGTCTTCTAGCTGCTCCAATGGTATTAGCTTTAATTCTTTTGCAAGGTATTGACGCACTTTATCCAGGATTTTATTGACTGTTGGTGTATCTCCAGCAGCAAAAAGTAGTAGGTCACCTTCACTGGCGTTGGTCTTTTTGAGTAGTTCTACTTTTTTTGCTTCATTGAGGTTATCTTTTATTGCACCAATAGAATCAATATTTTGATTTTCACGGACTCTGATGAAGGCCAGTCCTTTGGCACCAGCTTTTTCAGCCTCACTAAACACATCTCCGCCTGGTTTGATTCTTACATTACTGATTGATGTATTGCCCCCTTTGACATTTATACATTTCACAGACCCGCCTGAGGCGATTGCTCCGGAGAAGACTTTGAAGCCAATTCCCTGAAGAATTTCATTTAAATTAGTTAGTTCCATTCCATATCTGGTGTCTGGCCTATCAGTTCCAAAACGTTCCATTGCTTCGTGCCATGTCAACTTTGGGAAGGGAAGTTGAAGGGTGAGACCTTTAACTTCTTTCCATATGCTGGCGATTAAATTCTCAGTGATAGCAAGAATTTCGTCTTGAGTTATGAAGCTCATTTCTAAATCAAGTTGTGTAAATTCTGGTTGCCTATCGGCTCGCAAATCCTCGTCTCGAAAACATCTGGCTATTTGGTAATAACGTTCTATTCCACCAACCATTAATAATTGTTTGAAGAGCTGAGGTGATTGAGGCAATGCAAACCAATCTCCTTCACATACCCTAGAAGGAACTAGATAATCCCTTGCTCCCTCAGGAGTGGAACGATTCAAAATCGGTGTTTCTACTTCTAGAAATTCTTTGCCTTCTAGAAAATTCCGTGCTGTTTTAATTACTCTATGACGTAAATGAAGGTTATTCTTCATTCGTTCTCGCCTTAGGTCTAAATAACGATGACGGAGTCTTAGCTCTTCTTTAACTTGCTCTTCGTAGTGGATTGATACATTGAAGGGCAAGGTGCCTTGCACTTCATTAAGAACTTTTAAATCATTGGCTAATACTTCTATTTCACCAGTTTTAAGTTTTTCATTGATTGATTCAGGTGGGCGAGATCTTACTGTTCCAGAAATTTGCAAAACAGTTTCATTTCGAAGACTCTCCGCAATGGTAAATAAGCTTGATCCTAGATCTGGATCGACTGTAATTTGAATTGATCCAGTGCGATCTCTGAGATCGATGAAGATCACACCACCATGATCTCGACATCGATCCACCCATCCACAGAGTTGGACGTTGGAGTTAATATGCTCTGTGCGCAGTTCTCCACAGTAGTTGCTGCGCATGGTTAGGATTCGTGTATACAGAATGAGTTTCCCACAATGAATGTATAGAGGTTCACAAAGATCCTCTTTATGTCAGGAAACTCTGCGATAAAAAGGTTTTTTTACTATTGTCGCAGGATGCAATTTTTCTCGAATTTTCACCCATATTTTTGTACCTTCTTTTGCTGCTTCTACTGGGAGGTACGCAAGAGCAATGCCTTGATTTAGAGTTGGCGACCAGCTTCCACTGGTAATTTGACCAATAAATTTATCATGCAACATTATTGGATAACCTTTTCTAGGGATTGCTTTTTCGTCAAGCTTTATCGCTACTAGCTTTTGGTGGATACCTTGTTGATTTTGCAAGATTAAAGCATTTTTTCCAATGAAATCACTTGGTTCTTCTAAATGAACTAGCCATCCTAAGCCAGCTTCAAAGGGAGTTGTGTTTTGGTTGATATCATTTCCATAGAGAGGCATTGCTGCTTCAAGTCTTAATGTATCTCTTGCTCCTAGCCCGCAAGGTTGAACTCCATTTTTGATTAATTGGCACCAAAGCTCTTTTCCAGTTTCCTCATCTAGAAGAATTTCAAAACCATCTTCTCCGGTATAACCAGTTCTTGCTATAAACATTGAGCTAGATTTATCATTGATTTTAATTTCTAGTTCTTTGTTGCCGAATTTAGGGATATTGATTAACGGTTTATCTAGGACTTTATTAAGGTGATGTTCTGCCTTTGGACCTTGTACGGCAATTAGGATCTGATTTCTTTTCGCATTTGATATCTCCAGCTTCTTTGTAATGAGATGTTTCTTCAACCAAGCAAGATCTGAGTCAATACATGATGCATTAATGACAATCAATATTCGCTCAAGATTGTCTTCTTGGCTCTCAAGGTCATAAATGATCAGATCATCAATAATCCCCCCAGCTTCATTGAGCAAAACCGTATAACAAGCTTCACCGTGACCAATCCTATGGAGATCTGACGGTACTAAGTTTTGGAGTGCATCTTTAGGATTAATTCCTTGAATGAAAAATGCACCCATATGAGAAATGTCAAATATTCCTGCATTACGTCTTACAGAATTATGCTCATCGATAAGGCTTGAAAATTGGATTGGAAGCTCCCAACCTGCAAATTCAACCATTCGGCCACCAAGCTCTCTGCAGGTTTTGTGAAGTGGTGTTTTATGCAAGGTCATTATTTTTTGTGTAGATCGTTTCGGTTTCTTTAGTTCAGACTCAAGTCTTCCCTAAAGCAATACAAGTTACAAAGGCAATTGAATTAATTGTGGCCTGATTGATGAACTTTACCTAATCTAGTAGTCTTGCTACTTGTTTAATGCAATTCAGAGAATGCTGCAAGAGTTGTAAATACAGTAGGGGCTTACAGTCTTCTCCTGCTGGTTGGTGTTTACTAAGAAAAATAAGATTAGACTCTCAAATTGCTTCTTTTGCTTCTTGCCATCATTGGACTCACTCAGAACCATCCTTACCACTTGTTAATAGAAATAACTTAATTTCTGATACACAACTTGATTTTGAAAGAGACCTAGTTGTTAATTAAAAGAATTGAGAGTATTTCGATAGATTATTAATCTCCTTGAAAAGTATTTATCTTTGACAAACTAAGTAATATTAAAAGACTTCTAGTTGTTTTTGCTGCAAGGATTGTACTTACTCCTGATGGATCTAATTGTGGAGCCAATTCTACAATATCGGCTCCTATTAGGTTATGTTCTTTTAGAACGTCAATAACATAGGCAAAATCTTGCCACAAAAAACCACCGGGTTCAGGTGTTCCAGTTCCTGACATAATACTTGGATCAAACCAATCTAAATCAACTGTTAAATAGATGGGTCGTCCTCGATAAGGTTTTAATGCTTTATATAATTCAAGAGATGGTTTTCCAAAGTTCTGATTGATTAACCTTTTTTCTTTCTTCATTTCTAATATTTCTTTTTTTGTTCCACTTCTTATACCTACTTGAAACAGTTTATGGCTAGGTAGTATTTCTAGACAGCGTCTCATCGCGCATGCATGATTATATTTTGAACCTAACCATTCATCTCTTAGATCTGCATGTGCATCTAGTTGTATAACAATTAGATCAGGGAAGTATTTTATAGCTCCATGAATTGAACCACTCGTAAGAGAGTGTTCTCCTCCTAATAAAAGTGGTTTCATGTTTAGGGAATAAATATACTCTGTTGTTTTTTTCACTATTTCTATAACTGGTTGTGGGTCACCAAGGGGTATTTCTACATTGCCAAAATCTGTAAAATTAATTTCTTCAATATCAGCGTTTAGTTGGGGACAAAATGATTCAATGCCATAACTTACATTTTTTATTTCCGAAGGTCCAAATCTAGCTCCAGGTCTAAAAGAAGTTGTTCCATCATAATTAACTCCATAAAGACCTATTACTGAATCATTGACCTCTCGTTTGGCACCCATAAAAATTGCACCAGTACTATCAAAAGCTATTTTGTTTGTTGCCTTATTAATGGTCATGATTGTAATTTCCGTTCAATGTGTGCGGGAACAGAATCAAATGATCCTTTTTGCCAGCGAGGGCTCCAGAATTGGCAAGTTTTTGAGATTTGCTCTGCTCTTGAATTGATTGGATAGAGATATCTCCTTTTTCCTATTGATGCAAATGTCCAACTCCACCATCCACTTGGATATATTGGGACATTTCCATATAAGGGGTCTGCTGTTCCAAAAACTTCACGAATTACTTTTACACTCTCTATATGAGTTTTCTCAAAAGCCTCGGGTGATTCTGTTTGTGCTGCAAAGACTCCGTTAGATTTCAATATTCGACGACAATTTTGAAAAAACTTTTTATTGAATAAACCTTTTGCTGGTCCCTTTGGATCTGAGCTATCAATAATTACAGCATCAAAAGAGTTTTCTTCTGCTTGCTGCACCCATGAAACCCCGTCTTCACTTTGGACATCAAGACGCGGATCTAACCAGCAATTATCGCCTACTTCACTAAGATATTTTTTACTCATTTCAATTACAATTTCATCAATTTCTATTAATTTTAACTTTTTTAACTCTTTATACTTAAGACATTCTCTAGCAGTTCCTCCATCTCCCCCTCCAATTATTAGAACATTACTTAGTTCTTCTGAACTACATAATGCAGGGTGAACAAGACATTCATGATATTGCTTTTCTTGTTTTTCAGCAGTCATCCAACAATCGTCTAGAAGTAATGCCTTTCCATAGCGCTTACTTTCAAAGATTGTGATTTTCTGGAATTTACTTTTTTTCTCAATTAGCTTTCTGCCTTTTAACCCATACCTAACATCTTCGTGATACTCATCTGTCCAGCTATTTAATAAGTTTGAAAGAAAGTTGAATGGTTTCATAAATATCATGAGACTGTTAAG
>QCHT01000015.1 GCA_003279445.1 Prochlorococcus sp. AG-402-G10 | reverse complement strand
AAAATAAACTAAATAATTTGGATATTTTCCCTGAAAGTAATCTAAAACAATCTCTTTTACCAGAAGGAGCAACTATTCTGCCCAACCCATTAGGGACTGCTCCAGGAATGATATGGTCTCCTGAAGATAACTTCACAATAATTACTTTCCCTGGCATTCCCTCAGAAATGAAAATAATGTGGAAAAAAACTGCAAAGCCTTGGATTCTTGAAAATCATGCCTCTGGGAAGATAATTAAAAGTAAAACCATTAAAATCGCAGGCATACCAGAATCTGCACTAACTGAAAGAATTTCCGATTTAATTACGAAAACAAATCCAACCATTGCGCCTTACGCTTCTTTAGGTGAGGTAAAACTACGAATAACTGCTCAAGCTAAAACTGCTCAAGAAGCAAATAAATTGATTCAGCCTATTGAATCTGAATTAGAGAAAAGGATTGGGCTCAGTATTTTTGGCAGAGATGAAGAAAGCTTAGCTTCAATTGTGATCGACTTACTAAGAAAAAGGAGAGAGACAATCTCACTTGCCGAGTCTTGTACAGGTGGTCAAATTGCATCTGCCCTTACTTCCATCCCAGGATCTTCAGATGTCTTTCTTGGAGGAGTAGTCGCATATAGTAATTCCATCAAACAAAACATCTTAAAGGTACCTCTTAATCTTTTAGAAGAGCATGGTTCTGTTTCCTCAGCCGTCGCCAAATCTATGGCCAACAAAACACGTCAATTATTTAATAGCGATTGGTCTATTGCAGTAAGTGGAATTGCAGGACCAAGTGGAGGAAGTAAAAGCAAACCGGTCGGACTAGTAGAAATATTTATTTCAGGAAACACTGCACAAGAATCTATCCAAGAAAATTTTGGGCCTCATAGAGGAAGGGATGACATACAAAAATTGAGTGTTGTAAGAGCCCTAGACAGACTTCGCTTATTTCTACTCATGCAAAGCTAATGTCTATTAATCATTGGAATTAATCTGTGAGCTCAGAAACGCTCTATGACAAGATTTGGGATCTTCACCGAGTAAGGGAGCTTACTGGAGGATCCACACAGCTTTTTGTAGGCTTACATTTAATTCATGAGGTTACTAGCCCACAAGCATTTGCTGCGCTTAAAGAGAAGGGCCTAACAGTACATTCTCCAGACAGAACTATTGCCACAGTTGATCATATTGTCCCTACTACAAATCAAATAAGGCCATTTGCTGATCCATTGGCTGAAAAGATGCTCAAAACACTTGAGTCAAATTGCAAACAATATGGCATCGAATTTTTCCAATTAGGTTCTGGCAATCAAGGCATTGTTCATGTCATTGCTCCAGAAGCAGGGTTAACTCAACCTGGCATGACCGTTGCCTGTGGCGACTCCCATACATCTACACATGGTGCTTTTGGAGCCATTGCATTTGGGATTGGAACAAGCCAAGTTCGAGATGTTCTTGCAAGTCAAACCTTAACTATGAAGAAACTAAAGGTTCGACGCATCTGGTTTGACGGAGAACTACAGAAAGGTGTTTTTGCTAAAGATCTAATACTCCATGTAATTCAAAAACTTGGGGTTAAAGAAGGAGTTGGCTATGCCTATGAATTTGCAGGACCTGCAATTCAAAGTCTCTCAATGGAAGAAAGGATGACTATATGCAATATGGCAATAGAAGGTGGAGCAAGGTGTGGCTACATAAATCCAGATCAAGTGACATTTGACTATCTGAAAGGAAGAAAATATTCGCCAAAAGGGGCTAAGTGGGACTTAGCAATTAAATGGTGGAAGTCACTCTCCAGCAATCAGAATGCAATTTATGATGATGAAGCAAGGTTCAATGCTTCTACAATTGCCCCCACTGTTACGTGGGGTATTACTCCTGGACAAGCAATTGCAATAAATTCGTTTATTCCAAGTCTCGAATCGATAGACCCAAGCGATCAACAACTTGCTTTAGAGGCTTATCAATATATGAAATTACAGCCTGGGAGCTCTATAGAAGGACTAGCAATAGACGTCTGTTTTATCGGCAGTTGTACAAATGGACGCTTAAGTGATCTTCAAATAGCGGCTGAAATAGCCAAAAACAAGCATGTAGCAAAAGGGGTTAAAGCATTTGTGGTACCAGGCTCAGAAAAAGTTGCTCAGGAAGCTGAATTACAAGGGTTAGATGAGATTTTCAAAAATGCTGGTTTCGAATGGAGAAAGCCTGGTTGTTCAATGTGTCTGGCCATGAACCCAGACAAACTCGAAAGTGATCAAATTAGTGCAAGTTCAAGCAATAGAAACTTTAAAGGTAGACAAGGTTCCTCAAAAGGAAGAACCTTATTAATGAGTCCCGCAATGGTCGCTGCAGCAGCAATTGCAGGATGTGTAGTAGATGTAAGGAAATTTCTTAATTGAAAGCCCCTAACAAACCATAAATTTAATGAATAAAGCAGCCCTATTCCCAACAGGACCAATTCACAAGGTAGAAGGAAAATGTATTTACTTAAAGGGAAACGATATTGACACCGATCGCATTATCCCTGCACGTTTTCTTAAATGCATAAGCTTTGACGACCTTGGTGAAAGCGTATTTGCAGATGATCGTTTAGAACAAAAGGGATTTCATCCATTTGACCAAGCCCAAAATCAAAATAGCTCTATTCTTATTGTTAATAAAAACTTTGGATGTGGATCAAGTAGAGAACACGCACCTCAAGCACTTATGAGGTGGGGGATAAGAGCAATTATTGGTCAAAGTTTTGCTGAAATATTCTATGGAAACTGCTTATCTATTGGTATACCATGTGCAATTCTTGCTGAATCCTGTATTGATTCATTAACTAAAGAAATTGAATCTAACCCTCACCTCCTATTCAATTTAGATATTAACTCTCAAAGGATTTGTAATGTAAAACAGTCATGGCTTCTGAAAATCGAATTAGGAATGAAAGAAATGCTCTTATCGGGTAAATGGGATGCCACAAGAACTCTCCTTAAAGAAAAAGATAAAATCAAGCTTACCAAAAATAGTCTCCCTTATATAAATCAATTTAACCCTATATATTAGGAAAGTAGAAAAGGTTAGATAAGAAATAATAATACCCAAGTAAATTTATTTCAATCAAAATGAATCAGGCCTACCTTTATAATTAAAACCATTCAAACGGAAACTTAATCCACCAGACTCATTCTTAAAATCATAAAAAAGACCAAATTCATAAGCTCTTCTTTGCCACATTATAGATAATTTTGAAGTAACAGAGTTACCATAATTTTCTGAGCTTGTATCAATATTGAACTCTTGGATACTTCTTGCCAATATTGGTCCTACTAGCTGTTGTGTAAAATCTATTTCTAACTTTACTAAATCATTTTCATTATCAAATTTAAATGGACTCTCGCCAGATATGAACGTATAGGAAGGAATAATCGAGAGTCTTGTATAATCAAGATAATTTCTTTGTAAGTTTCCAAATGTAACTTCAGGTCCTAATCCAAAAGTAACAAAAGACTGAGAGCTATTACTCTCATAAAGTAAATTAGATGCTTTGAAAATACTATTTATATAAAGACCAGGGTCTATTGATCTAGGAGAATAAGGTGACTCCTTATACTCTAATGTATCATTTTTGCTAAACTGCTTTAAAGGGTATTTAACATCTAAGTCATAAGTTAAGCTAGATCTCCATAATGCTGCAAGTTCTTTACTTTTTAATTTTTCTGCTTGATATTTTGCAACTCCCATACTTAATCTATCATTATACTTAGTTTTTCCAGATCCCCAAGAAGTATTTCTAATAAGGTTAAGACCATATCCAGTGTAAATATCAGTACTTCCTATTGATCCATTCAAAACTTCATCTCTATATAAGCCAAATAGACTTAGGTCTATTTCCTTGAATTTATTAATATTCAATTTCCTTGTAATCTCAGCAGATAACCTCAATCCATTTAAAAAATTATTACTATTAAAAGTACTAATATCTCCAGAAATAATCCCATCAAAATTAAATAATTTGCCCTTCAGTTCTATATCTAAACCAAACAAGTCCTCAAGTTTAGTAGGAGTGGATACTTTCTTACTATTTACTGAAAATCCATCTTGAGGATAAGATGATGTCTTACCTTGTATTGATCGTTGAATTAAATACTGAGGTTGTAGAGATAAGACATAATTATCATTCAATCGAATAGGTTGCAGTTGTCTGCCTATAAAAACACCATCTTTATCACTACCATCAATTCCAAAAGTCCATTTTCTTGCTTTCCATTTTCCATCTAATCGAATTTTCCTATTCCCAATAGGAAGCTTGAGTTTATCTTCAAAAATTAAACGACTTTTTTTTGCAAAAATAATTCCATCTTCTAATTCTGCTTCATTGAGTCTAATTTCGACCTGATGTGATTCAATTCGTATTTGTGAAGGGTTAAAAGGATCATTAGTAAAGCTAACTTTATTTGCCGTCAAGCTATCATCATTAAGAAAAATCTCAGATGCCTTTATGCGCCATTTATTTATATAATTTTTTTCATTTTTTCCATGAGTTATCATCTCCATGTTTTGATCAAATCCTCCTTGAAAGATAAATCCATCTATAAATTCGACATCCCTAAGTGAACCTTTCACCTGATCAAAAGAGGAAGAATCATTAATATCAATAATTTCTCTAAAGTTTAAATCCTTTGCAATCAGCCTTATATCAATTACTCCATAAATATTCTCAAGTTTTCCTTTCTTTTCTGCAAGATTATATTTAAAAGAACTAGCAGAAAGTAATGTTTTACCTTTATGGAAATAAACATTTCCTGAAGCAAAGAGAATATTTTTTGAGTTATCAATTTCAATTCTATCAGCCTGAAGACTCCCTCCAAGAAGAACTGCCTTTGCATCACCCTCAGCAACAAATAGATTTTCATTTTCCCAGGACTGACTATCAGAGCTAATTTCCAATTCAACAAAAGAAGACTTTTCAAGGTCCTGAGATGTTTGATAAATCTGGTCAGTTGGATTGAGTGATGAAGCTGAGTCAAGCTCATCTTTTAAAGCTAAGTATTTCTTATTTGAGTAAGTTCCAAAAAAAGATTGATCTGAACCACACGAACAAAGTTCAAATTTCTTTTTAGAAAAAAAATCACCTGCAAACCTATTCGAAGCAAAACTCGCTTCTACTGGTATAAAAAGAAAAAAGGCCACAGATATGTAGCCTGGGAGAAATTGCATAAAACCATATTCGCCAAAAGCTAACTTACGACGATAAAAATTCCATAAAAACATTGATACTGGCTTAAATTAAACCAATATCAATTTGTTGGATCTAAGGAGCAAGACTAATTAATTAATCTTGAGGGCTTTCTAAATCCTTTCTGGCTGGGGTTCTTGTTGGGTCACTAGCCAAGAAACCAAAGAGGAAAACACCAACAAAAAAGAAGACGACCGTGTATACGGAAATCTTTAAGGCAAGCATGACTAGCTAATTTGACTATGGAAACAAATGTATCTTATGGGTAGTTGCACCCAAAATGGCCCAATTATTACCTTGGATTGAAATGTTTCTATGCTGTTTAACTTAATAATACGATTTTCATCCAGGCTCTAATCGTCATGATCATCCCAAGGGTCCTCAAGGCTCCTTGCAGGCGGGCCAAAGGCTGTATAGACCCCAAAGCCAGTTAACCCCAACAAAACGACCAGGAGAGTTACAGCTATTGAAAGTGCGGGAGATGAAGTTTGCATCAAATCTTTCTACAGGTTGTCAACCTTAGAGGGTATTTCACATACAATATCCAAAATTATTCATTAACTGAGGCTCGAAACTAAAAATGGGACAAAAAACCCCTCTGGGCTCACTCCTTAAATCAATTGGCAATTCAGGTCAGGGCAAAGTTGTAGCAGGCTGGGGAGCAGTCCCCGTAATGGCTCTCGTCGGAGTATTGCTGCTAGTTTTCCTAGTAATCATGCTGCAAATTTACAATCAATCACTTTTACTACAAGGGTTCTCAGTTGACTGGAACGGGGTCAACTGAGTCATTGCTATCTGGCTCAAGCTGTTAGCTAATGAACATCTTTGGAGTAGGGCTGCCTGAAATAGCAGTCATCGCAGCACTTGCTTTGGTAATTTTTGGACCCAAGAAACTTCCTGAGATTGGAAGAAATCTTGGAAAGACACTTAAAACACTACAGAAAGCATCTTCTGAGTTTGAAAGTGAATTCCAAAAAGCAGTAACTAATGCAGATGATGTTGATAGTGAAATTCGTTCTGAGCGAAAAGCTCAGAACGATTCCGCTGAGCAAAATAAAAAAATATAATTTCCGTAATTCTATTCAAGCGTCCTAAATGAGTTCGGGTGATTTCCAGTTATTAGTTGGCCTGGGCAACCCAGGTTCAAAATATGAAAGCACGCGTCACAATATTGGATTTATGACTCTACAAAGACTTGCTTGTCAAGATTCGGCATCTTTCAGGCTAAATCACAAGCTTTATGGGCAACTGGCTGATATTCGTAATGGTTTAAAAAAAAGAAGATTATTAATGCCAAATACATATATGAATGAAAGTGGTCGATCGATTAATGCGGCAATGCAATGGTTTGATCTAGACATAAATCAAATTCTTATCATTGTTGATGATATGGACTTACCATTAGGGAAACTAAGATTTAGGGAAGAAGGAAGTTCTGGTGGTCACAATGGTCTAAAAAGTATAATTTCTGAATTAGGAAGAAAAGATTTTTGTAGGTTAAGAATCGGCATTGGACCTCCATCTGTCACAGCGCATGAACGAAAAGACAAAACAGTACGTCATGTTCTAGGAAGATTTACAAAAGAAGAGCATTCCAAAGTGGATATTGTTTTAGATAAAGTCATTAAAGGCTTGGAAATGATCGAAGAATTTGGCTTAAAAAAAGGTGTAACTTTTATCAATTCATCTTAAGTCGATACAAAAGTAATAAAGATCTAAACTTATGAAAAAAAAACCTACAACTACAGCCACCATAAAGATCTTGAGACAAAGCTTTGCTAGTAAATCTATTGAAGGCGAAGTTTCTGCAGGTGACTTTAATTGGCAATTCAATTGGCAATTTAGCAATGGTAAATTACTACTAGAGCCTCCTCTTGGGAGAGCTCTTATCGAAGATGCCCTGCTTCGTTTTTTAATTAAAGCGGATTATTCTCTTGAGCCTGGTGGCAACTATCATTTTACAGTCAGGGCCAAATTTTAAGTTCAATAGATTTTGACCATCGAAGTTTAACCTGAAAATAATCTTCTATTAGAATTAAAGAGACAATTACATCTAGATTTTTTGGCGGTAAAATCAAGCCCTTTGGAATAAGCTTGATAGGAAACTCTGGTGGAAAGATTTCCAAATACCTTTCTCTTGCTCTAAGTGTTGTCATTCTTTCATCAACAAGTTGAATAGGAGAAATATTTACTGCGAGAAGTTCAGACTGCCAATACTTGCTGGTTGTACCATTACCAAGCAAAATTAATTCAACTGAATGTTTTTCTCTCCAATAGTTGATTAAATTAACAACAGATGAATTTAAAGATATTTTCCCATCTATAGCCAAAGAAAACTCTAAATCTGCTAATAATAATCCACATTTCTTATGCCCTGGGTCAATTGCAATTACCTTTTTCATAGAAAAATTATTATTATCTATATAGGTTGTTTAGTTACTCTTAATCTTACAGAAACTTTGTCTGCAGTATCACTTGTACTTGTAGAAATAGCATCTAGTTTTAAAATACTCTCCTTTTTAAACTCTAATTGATCAAAGAGTTTCTGAATAGAGTTGGAATCAACTTTAATTTCTGTAGCGAAAGACCCCCTCGTTTTAACTTCAGCCAGAGTCGACGCAAGTAAAATCTTAATTTGCTTTCTAAGAAAGTCTCTAGTTAGCTTAATATTCCTAATATTTAAACTTGCTATGACTTCACCTTTACGAACAATATTTTTATCAGGAAGTGCTACAGGGAAAGCATATAAAAAACCCTCGCCTAATAAAACATTACTTGCTGAACGAATATTTATGACCCATTCGCGCTTATCAGAAATCTGTTCCTCCAAACGCTCAATATGATCTCTTCTGACTAAAACTATTCTAGAAATAGGAGTATTTCCTGGTTGGACTCTAATAAATGCATTGAAATTTGCTTGAGCTAGTAAATTTTCTATCTCTTCTTTTGCATTTGATTTATTATCCAACTTAACTGGGAAAATTCCAAGGCTTTGGCCACTAGCAATTACTACTTCTCCCTTGCGAAAAGCAAACAAATCTTTTCCAAGTTTTACTAAATCTTTTTCAGCCTTCTTGATCTTCAACTCAAGAGTTTCCCTTTGTTTTTTTAAAGGTACTAAGGCCTGTTTGCTCTCTTTTAGTTTCGCTTGAATATCATCTAGCTCAAACAAACCAACTCTCAGCTCTCTGCTAACCAAAAGCATCAGGCTTAATGAAATAGCACTTATTAAACTGCCAGTTAATATTGTTATTAAAATAGCAGTTCTACGGGGTCTTAATTTAAATACACTGAGTCTAGCTTTGCCTATTCGACTACCAAGCAAATCTCCAAGTGTTGAGAGAGTACCTCCTAGAAGAAGCAAAACAATAATAAGCAACCAACCTGCCACTTCAGAAAGTATTTATTAAGGAACTTAGAGTAACTTACTACTCAAAGAAAAGATTATTAGTTAAAGCGTTTTGCAAGGGCAATTGGATCAAAAACTGTTATTTTCTTTCTATCTATCTGCAGCAAACCTAAATTTCGCAAGTCACCTAGCAATCTAGTTATCGTCACTCGCGTAGACCCAATAGCTTCTGCTATGCCTTGATGCGACAACCTTAGATCGATAGTAATTCCTTTTTCACTTGGAACGCCAAAATCTCGGCAAAGTACAAGTAAAAAGCTAACCAATCTTGATGACATATCCCTATGAGTCAAAGTCTCAATCATTGTCTCCGTTTGGAGGATTCTGCTCGATAAGCCTTGAAGAAGAAGAAGACCCACCCCACTGTCACCTTCTAAAGCATTCCTCACTGAGCCTGCCGGAGCTGAGGTCATCTCGACCTTAGTAAACGCTAATGCATGATAAAAACGATCTGATCTGTGCCCAGTCAATAGGGAAAGGACACCGAAAAGACTATTTTCTCTTAACAAAGCAACAGTTATTTCTTCGCCAGATTCATATACTCTCGTTAATCGGACAGCTCCTCTTCGGATCAAATAAACTCTTTCAGCTGGGTCTCCAGGAAAAAAAATTGTTTTAGACCTGTCGACAGTCTCATTCGCAGCTCCATCAAGTCCCCTAATAACATCTAGGAGAGTCTTTTTTATTGATGTTTTCTCATTGAACTGACTCTGAGAGTTCATCCCAAGTGATTGGTTGGGAGAACGACTAAATGAGCTTGAGTTAGCTGTCATCTTGCAAACCAATTGAAAGGAGATTAAGGAGTACAGCTAAAATGACATGTAGCAAAAACGACGTTTTTCAACTTAATCAAGCGTATTGCATCACTTTTTCAACCAGAACCGTTACGCAATAGCTAGTTCATATTAATAAAAGGTAAATTCATGAAAAGATTGGCACTATGGATAGTGTCAAATCACTTGTGAAGCTTCATACTGGCGCTAGATTTAAGCAAGATTTTCCACAAGAGTGATTTCCAACTTTTCATGACAGCCAGCCCAAGTCCAAAAACTCAATCCAGCTCAAGAAATAAATATGGTTTAAGCCCTATTAATTCTGCGCCTATTCAACCAAGGCTAAAAATTATTTCCTCCCAAGGTCAAATTCAAGTGTATTCTTCTCCTTACCGGGGAAGTTTTTCAGTGGTACTTAGTGAAGCGCTACGCTCTGCTGGTTTAGGTAGCCGCGTACTAATAGCCCAATTTCTAAAAGGTGGTGTTTCGCAAGGGCCTCAAAATGCAATAAGACTTTGTGGGAAATTAGAATGGCTTAGGCCAAGCATCTATGGTTGCATCAACAAGCATCAGACCAACAACAGTACTCAAAAAGACTTTATAAAAAATGATCAAGCAGTAAAAGAAGTTTGGGAAATCTGTAAAAAGCAATTGGCGAATAATGAATTAGACAAACTAGTACTTGATGAGATAGGTCTTGCTATTGAATTTGGCTTCATTACTGAAAAAGATTTGACAACTACCTTGGAGAATCGTCATGACTCAATAGATGTAATTCTCACAGGGCCATCTATACCCAGTAAAGTTTTTTCTATAGCTGATCAAATTACTCAATTGAGGTGTTCTAAATAATGCTCAAAAATGATCGCTGGATTATTCAACAATCCGAAGCAGGAATGCTTCATCCTTTTCAAGCAAATCTAGTCAGGCATTTAGATCCAAGTTCCAAAGAAAAGCCTGTTTTAAGTTTTGGCTGTTCATCCTATGGATACGACCTAAGACTTTCTGCAAGAGAGTTTCTTATCTTCCGACATGTACCTGGCACAATTATGAATCCCAAGAAGTTTAACCCTAAGAATTTAGAAGCGACTCCACTCCAAAAAGACCAAGATGGTGAGTATTTCATTCTTCCAGCTCATTCATATGGACTAGGCGTGGCACTAGAAAAAATGAAGGTTCCATCAAATATTACAGTGGTTTGCTTAGGTAAAAGCACCTATGCAAGATTGGGAATTATTGTAAACACAACTCCAGCTGAAGCAAGTTGGGAAGGACATTTAACTCTTGAATTCAGCAATAGCTCTGGAGCAGATTGTCGTATCTATGCAAATGAAGGCATCTGTCAATTACTCTTTTTTGAAGGAGATCCTTGTGAGACAACATATAGCGATAGAAAAGGGAAATATCAAAACCAACCAGAAAAAGTTACTCTCGCAAAAATTTAATCATGAATAATGTACATCTGGTAACAGTGACTCCAGATGCGGAGAAAATGATGGCATACATTGCCAGAGTAAGTAATCCAAAGAATCAAGATAATCAAGACTTCAAGAAATTAATTCAATACTGCATAAATAACGAACATTGGAGTGTATTTGAACAAGCTTATATGACTCTTCAAATAGAAACAAATAGAGGTATAGCAGCTCAAATACTAAGGCATAGATCATTTACATTTCAAGAGTTTTCTCAAAGATATGCTGATAGCACTCAACTTGGTGAGATACCTATTCCAGAATTAAGAAGACAAGATAAGAAAAACAGGCAGAATTCTATATCAAATTTACCAACTAATGTTTCTAAGGATTTTCAGCAAAGAATAGAAGTTCAATTTAAAGAAACATTAAATCTTTATCAAGAGATGCTTGAAAAGGGAGTTGCAAAAGAGTGCGCAAGATTTATTCTTCCACTGGCAACTCCAACAAGGATCTACATGACAGGTTCATGTAGATCTTGGATTCATTATATAAATTTACGCTCAGGTCATGGAACCCAAAAAGAGCATTTAATTATTGCAAATAAGTGTAGAGAAATATTTTCAAAACAATTTCCAACTGTTTCTATAGCACTTGATTGGAATAAAAGTCAGGAGTGACTTCTAGGTCCTACATTAGTAGTAGAAGTATTATCAAGGATAGGGGAAAAAGATGCTTTGCTAGAATTAACTTCTTTGAATCCAAGAAGATTAGGTAACTCTTGATCGTGGAGCAAGGAATATGCTAATTGATCAATTTCAACTTCTGACTTTAATCCTATTGACTTACCTATCATTTTACCATCAGCATCAAATAGATTTAACTGCGGTATGCCATTAACATCATATTTTTCAATGAGGTCTAGCCATTCATCATTATCCACATTTAACAAAACAAGATTAATTTTATCCTGAAAATCTCCTTTTAAATGATACATAGATGGTCTCATTTCCTGGCATACTTCGCACCAATCTGCATAAAATTCAAGGACCGTAGGTCTACCATTATTTAATGCAACCTCTGGCCTAAGCGAGTTACGAGCAAGCTGATCAAGCGACTGGTCAGAACTAAACCCATTTCTTACAAAAAATAAAAGCAGTGCCAATAGAAAAGAGGCAGCCAACAAAATTATTTTTTGAGCTTTACTCAATTCAACAAACTTAGAAGTTTCCACTTAACTAATTTAGTTATCACTACTTTGCCATTTTTATAATGATCTGCGTGTAGATTGTTTCTATTTAAGCTAGTGTTTGAATAGAGTCAAAATCTTCCTTTTAATTTCAAAACATCCAGTCAATGGACCTTGTTAGTGGAACAGAGCCACAAGAAAATATAGTTTTTTTTGGTACAGACGGTATTCGTGGAAAAGCTGAAACACTTTTTACAGCTGAACTTCTTTACAAACTAGGATTTTTCTCTGACAAAGTTCTTCCTAAAAAGAAGCCAATTCTAATAGGACAAGATTCACGCTTAAGTAGTCCAAAAATTGTCAATGGATTAGCTGATGGATTAATGGCCTCTGGCAGAGAAGTTTGGTTATTAGGACTATGTCCGACCCCTGCCGTGCCTCTTTTAATCAATAAATATGATGCCGCTGGAGGCTTCATGGTCTCTGCAAGTCATAATCCACCAGAAGATAATGGGATAAAAATTTTTGACTTCAATGGAGAGAAGCTTTCTTCAAAAAAGAAAAGTATTATTGAGAAGGGTTTGCAAGAGAAGTCACGAATTATTTCCAATACCAGAAATAATTGCATTTATCGCCATGACCTTCTCAAAGAATATGAAAAAAGTCTAATTCAAACGATTGAAATAGAAGATTTCCAAGGCACGCCTATTGTTCTAGATTTATGCTGGGGTTCTGCGACTGCATGTGGAGAAAGTTTGTTCCAGACTCTGGGAGCTAAGGTCACAAGTCTCAACGCAAAACCAAATGGAAACAAAATAAATGTCAACTGTGGCTCTACTCACCTTGCAAAGATTAAGAGAGCAGTGTTAGAAACAAAATCTGAGATGGGGTTCGCATTTGATGGTGACGCAGATCGGTTGATTGCAATAGACGGTAGAGGACGTGTTGTTGATGGGGACAATATTCTTTATTTATGGGGATCGGCTCTAAAAGAAAAAAACGCGCTGCCAGAGCAAAGACTTGTCTCAACTGTTATGTCGAATCTAGGCTTTGAAAAAGCATGGATTACTCAAGGTGGAATTCTAGAAAGAACTCCAGTTGGTGATCAAAATGTGCGCAAAGTAATGGTAGAAAAACAAGCAGCTTTAGGAGGAGAGCAGTCTGGTCATATTTTGTCAACAATAAATGGATTGTCTGGTGATGGTTTTTTGACTGCTCTACAGATTTCTAACATATGCAAGAAAAAAGGAGTAAAGCTTGAAAGATTGGTGGATCAAAGTTTCAAGCCTTACCCTCAAAAACTAATAAATGTTCCTATAAATCCAAACATTAATAAAGACTATTTAAGTCAGTCAAGAAGATTTCAAACATCTATTAAGAAGGCCCAATTAGCAATGGGTGAAGAAGGTAGAATATTTATAAGGAAGAGTGGAACTGAAGCATTACTTAGAGTAATGGTTGAGTCAAGTGATGAATCAATAGTAGAATTTTGGTCATCAACAATTTCAAAAATTGCATCAGAGGAATTCAATTAATTACTAAAATAAAGTTAACACTATAATTATTTAATATCATTATTATTTCTATAATAAAGCTGGCGGTAAACCATTAAGCCTTTACTTTTAACATACTTTTCCCTTTCTGTAAGTATAGGGAATGGGTTTGAAATTGTAGATAATTTACTATCAGGGAATTTACTATTGAAGTATTTACTAAGATCAATCAAGCTAGTCATTTCACTCATAATGCTCTGCACATCGCTCTGAATAAATAATTCCGATCCAGTGTCTAAATTTGCAGCCAATAAAAATAAAAAAGAAGGAGTTAAGACTCTTCGTTTCCTATGCCTTTGTTTAAACCAAGGATCAGGAAATTGTATAGATACTCTTTTAACCTTGTTTTTACCAAAGTTTCGTAACCAATTCTTTAAACTTACATTTGCATTGCAAAATAAAAAACTTACATTATTTAAACCTAATTTAACTCTGTCTTTCTCAGCTCCCACCACTAAAGATTCTCTAATCTCAAGACCAAGAAAATTCCATTGGCTATTAGAGGCAGCCATTTCAAGAAGAAAATGCCCTCTCCCACAGCCAATATCAAGATGTATAGGCAAATCAATATTTTCAAATAATTCAGGAATCTCAGGAAGATCTTTTTCTAGCTGAAAAAAATGGCTTAATGGATTAACGTGTTGCCGCACTATTGAGAAGTTTTTACTAATTTCCTAGCGTTAGCCTACTTAAGGGCCTTATAGGTTGATAATAAATAAGTTAAAACTTTCTACGTGTCAGAGATTTCATACCGCTCACTTGTGTGGCTCAGCTATAGGCTTGGTGCCACTTTTGCTTTTGGGATTCCATTAGTACTCTTTATTTGGTCAACAATAAAAAATGAGCCCTCAATAATTCGTCTCTTATCAATCTATTGGAAAGTTGCAAGTCTAATGCTTATTAGCATGCTTCTTTTAACAGGGAATAGCTCTATAGGTTATATAACCTCCTTTCTATCGCCAATTTTAATGACTACATGTCTGTGGTTTTGGATAGACCTTAATGAAGAGCTAGGAGAGTTGTCTTCCAGGAAAGCATTGCCTTTTGCATTAAAAGCATGGAGATGGGCATTGAGTTGTTATAGCTGCTTCTATGCATCACTCACGTTCAAAAGCTTAAATTGTCTCAATCAAATAGAAAGCTCTCAATGTCCATTCTGGAGAGAAGCACCATCAGGGCTTAATCAAGTAATAAAAAGTACATTTAATTTTCTCTTTGGAGCTAGCTGGACAGAGACATTATCTGCTTTTGTTGGTTATCTGGGATTAATTTTTTATATTGTTGGATTAATACAATGGTTAATTATAAGGTTTCCGAGAAAAGGGCGAATTGCTGGAGACTTTTAATTTTTTTTTATAAGTTATTAGATATAAAAACTGAGCAAGGGTATTCCTTATTTAACGATAAAGAGCTCAAAGCAAACGTCCTAATGTATTAATACACCTACTACATAACGATTTGTGAGTTGAGTTATGACCGATATCGACTTCATAATGCCAACATCTTTCACACTTCAATCCTCTTGCTTTAGAGACCTCAATAATCCCCATACTATCCTCTTCACTATACAAAACCTCTGCCCATGGCTCTCCACCAATTTGAACCTTAGAAACAATTAACCAATCAAACAATCTGTCTACTTCTGGGTTACCATTTTTTTCCATGTATCTCAATGCATCCTTTAAAGAGTCACTACTCGGTTGAATTCTTACTGATGCCTCAAGAGAGGAACCTAACTCTTGTCTCATTCTGCAGTCTTCTAAGGCTTTGTTAACTGATGCTCTTAATTCTTGCAATTGGTGAACCACGTCATTTAGAGAGTTATCTTTCCATAATGCAGGAGTCTTTGGAAAGCCTCTTTGGAAAACTGATTTTTCCTTCAATTTATAAGGAATGTTATGCCATATATCTTCTGCCATATGGCATAAGACAGGAGCTATAATTCCAGATAGGCTTTCCACAATCAAAGATAAGACATACTGACATGAACGTCGCCGATTATCCGAAGGGGCACTTACATACAAACGGTCTTTAGCTATATCTAGATAGAAGTTAGATAAATCAACTACACAAAAACTTTGCAATAACTGAAAGAATTTGGAAAACTCATAATTTTCATATGCAATTGAGACCTCATCAATAATTTCAGCGGTTCTATTAAGCATCCATCGATCTAAAATAGATAAGTCTTGAATTTGGAAAGAGTTCTGAGAAGGGTCAAAATCATGGAGGTTTCCTAATAAATACCTGGCCGTATTTCTTACTTTTCTATACACATCAGATAACTGACGCAAAATATTAGATCCAATTGGTACATCGACTGAATAATCAACGGAACTTACCCACAATCTCAAAACATCTGCGCCTAAAGCAGGTTCTAATTTCTTATTATTTCCACCATTAATAATTACAGAAGGATCTATAATATTACCTAAAGACTTACTCATCTTTCGCCCATTTTCATCTAAGGCAAATCCATGGGTGAGAACTTTTAAGTATGGAGAATGGCCAGATGCTGCTACTGAAGTAAGTAATGAAGACTGAAACCAACCTCGATGTTGATCTGAACCCTCTAGATAAAGATCAGCTGGATAATTCATATCATTATTCCTAGAAGTAACTGCTGCCCAGCTAGACCCAGAATCAAACCAAACATCCATAGTATCTGTACCCTTTTGCCATTTATGTGCTTCTGAGGAATAAGAACTAGGCAAAAGATCAGATTCATCTAATTCCCACCAAATATCAGATCCATTCTTCTTAATCAAATCCTGAATATGACTAACCGTGGTTTCATTAAGAAGCACTTCATCACTTTCCTTTGAATAAAATACTGGAATCGGAACTCCCCAAGTACGTTGCCTAGAAATACACCAATCTCCTCTATCAGAAACCATACTTTTGATACGTTTCTTGCCTGATGAAGGAAGCCATTCAACTTCATTAATTGCATCTAAAGCATCACTTCGGAAACCCTGGACAGAAGCAAACCATTGTTCAGTTGCGCGGAAAATAGTTTCTTTCTTCGTTCTCCAGTCATACGGATATTTATGAATATATGGTTTTTCTTTCAACAGATTACCTGACTCTCTTAATTCTTTAATTATCATATTATTAGCATCTTTCAAAACATTTAAGCCTTCAAATCTACCTGCATCAGAAGTAAATACACCCTTTTCATCGACAGGGCAAATGACAGGTAAGTCATATTTAATTCCCGTATTAAAATCATCAATGCCGTGCCCAGGAGCTGTATGAACTATTCCTGTACCTGATTGAGTAGTAATATAACTTCCACCTATAACAAAAGGACAAACTCTGTCAAACAAAGGATGCTTATATAATGCTCCATCAAGCAGACGACCTTTTATAACTGCTACTTTTTCATAGGAGGAACCAATCTCTACATTTACTTCTTCTAAAAGATCTGCCGCTAAAATAATGAAGTGATTATTTTGGCTTCTAGCAAAAACATATTCGACATTTTCATTAATTGCCACAGCAGCATTTGCAGGCAAAGTCCAAGGAGTTGTTGTCCAAACTGCAACTTTAAGTTTGACACTTAATTCCTTTTCATTAAGCGGTAAATACAAGCCTTGTTGACTAAGTAATTCATTCAATTGGCTCGGAATTTGAACAACAGAGAATGAGACATAAATACTTTGGCTTGTATGGCCCTCTGGATATTCCAACTCTGCTTCTGCTAGAGCTGTTCTAGAACTAGGGCTCCAATGAACTGGCTTTAAGCCACGATAGATATATCCCTTAAGAGCCATTTCACCAAATAATCTGATCTGAGCAGCTTCATATTCTTTCTGAAGCGTGAGGTAAGGGTTTTCCCAATCAGCCCAGACTCCCCATCTACGAAAACCATCTTTCTGACTTGCTATTTGTTTATGAGCATACGCAGCCGCCTTCTTTCTCAACTTTATAGGGGTCAATTCCTCTCTCTCTTTTCTACCGAGGGTCTGCAGGACTTTTAATTCAATAGGTAATCCATGACAATCCCATCCAGGAACAAACCTGACCTTACGGCCCTTCATTATCTGATATTTATTTATTATGTCTTTCAGAACCTTATTAAGAGCATGCCCCATATGAAGAGCTCCATTTGCATATGGTGGACCATCATGCAAAGTAAATATTTTTCCTTTATTTTCTAAGCCAAGAGAGAAATCAATACCTTCCATTTCCCAAAATTTTTGCAGCTCAGGTTCACGAACAATTGAATTTGCTCGCATAGAAAAATTTGTCTTTAAAAGATTTAAAGTTTCTTTGTAGGAAGGATGGTTGATAGCATCCTTTTTTTTCTCGTTATTCACAATGATGATTGATTAAAGAAGATTATGAAATGTCGGAAGATTTATTCCCCGATTTTAGTGATGGAATCTGATCGGAGACTAAAGTATTTTCTTCAATGCTAACCTCATCAGAGGGGATGATATCGCCTTCTGAAGATTTTTTTTCATCATCAATTTCTGGCCTAACCCACTTTTTCCCGATTTTGCTAGGCTTAGACTTAGGTTTAAACAGTTTAAACACCTCTAAAAATATAGAACCGAGTTTTGTTGAAGCTAAAAAAACCTGTTTTATACTATCTTTCCAACGGTTGAAAGTCTTCAAGGAGGCTTTCTCTTCTTCACCAAGTTGCTGCCATCTATACTGAGAGATCTCTACAAGAAGTCTCGAAATAATTAGAGAGCTAAATAAGACTGCAAGCATTGGTGTGCCATTAAGGCTTTCATAACTATTTACCAGCACTAAGCCTAAAAGCATCATTATTGCTGACCAAAGTGCATCTCTAGGTCGACTTAACTCAGTAAGCAAGAGGGAGCCCAGCAAAATTAAACATCCTAAAAAAATAGCAAGATATCCAATCACCAATGCAAACATAATTTCAAAAATAGCTATTCATATACCTATTTTGTCCAAGGTTACTCAATAAGCTCATTTTTAGAATGAAAAGAGATTATTAACTACCTAAATCAAATACCTCCTTTAGAGTAGTCCGCAAAGTTTTCTGATATCAAAGTTAGATAAAGCCAATCTTAAAAGATCTTTGTGAATCTATAGATAATGATCGACCAGCTTAAAAAAAGTGGCATAGTAGCCGCTATAGTAAATAAGGCTAAGGGTTCTTAACATCCATTGGCCCATCTGGCGGAATTGGTAGACGCGCTGGTTTTAGGTACCAGTGACTTCGGTCGTGGGAGTTCAAGTCTCCCGGTGGGCATCATTTAATGTGTAAATAGGTATGTGTTTGTTTCTATGTTGTAATTCAAAAACTCCATGAAAAAAACAATAAACATGCAAAGGAAGGATCAATCTTCCCATTTTCAATCTTCGGCTTTTTGGCAAAAACGTATTAAAGAATACTTAGATCCACCAGGTTTACTAAATCCAACTGTAGGTTTATTTATTGGAGGTTACGCAATAGCCTTCTTAGCAATCTGGCAGTGGTACAAAGGTATTTGGCCACTTCCAATACTAGTGGGCCTTGCCTTCCTTGCGCTACATATGGAAGGCACTGTGATTCACGATGCATGCCATAAAGCAGCACATCCCAATAAATGGGTGAACCAAGCCATGGGGCATGGGGCAGCAATATTGTTAGGTTTTAGCTTCCCAGTATTTACCAGAGTTCACCTTCAACATCACTCACATGTAAATGATCCTAAAAATGACCCCGATCATATAGTCAGCACCTTTGGCCCCGTATGGTTAATTGCTCCTAGGTTTTTTTATCATGAATATTTCTTTTTTCAGAGGAAATTATGGAGAAAATATGAACTCATTCAATGGGGACTTGAACGCTCATTTTTTATAACAATTGTAATGGCAGGAATACATTTTAATTTTATGAATGTCATATACAATTTGTGGTTTGGCCCCGCATTAATGGTAGGGGTAACTCTCGGAATATTCTTTGATTATTTACCTCATCGGCCATTTATGGCTCGAAATAAATGGAAGAATTCAAGGGTATATCCAAGTCGAATAATGAATATACTTATCATGGGTCAAAATTATCACCTTGTTCATCATTTATGGCCTTCTATTCCTTGGTTTGAATATAAACCAGCCTATGAAGTCACTAAACCATTATTGGATGAAAAAGGCTCTCCACAAAGGATGGGCATATTTGAGACAAAAAAAGATGGTCTTAACTTCCTTTATGACATTCTCCTAGGAGTAAGAAGTCACAAAAAGAGTAGAAGTAAAATGAGGCCATTAGCTAATCTAATGCCAACTAAGAAATGGCGAAAGCGATGGATATATCTTCTACGTAAGACTGCAGTAATCCCAGATAAAAATTAATTTTTAATTATTCTGAAAGTATCTTTGGAACTCTAAAAAATTCACCTTCTCTTTGAGGAGCTAGGTCTAAAATTTTATCGCGAACATCAGAGCTAGATGAGACTATAGTGTCCTCTCTAAATGCATTCACAACCTCAACAGCTCTGGTTGTTGGAGGTACATTCAGGGTATCAATTCTCTCAAGTTGAGCAATATATTCTAGAATTCCTTCAAGTTGATTTGAATATTTTTCAATATCATCCTCAGGAATCTCCAAACGACAAAGCTTGGCAACTTTGCGTACATCATCCGAAGTGATTCTTGTCATGGTTCTTGAAGAAAGTCTAATAAGTTTTTAGATAAAACAGACGCTGCTTTATCTAGAAACTTTTCGCCATCTCTTGCATTAGCCAAAAATGGGTCTGATCCCATTCTGCCATCAAAGTATCGTTGACGAAAGTCTTTATAATCATATATAGGTCCAACTGGAGAAGGTGGCGGGAGCTCACATTGCTTGCTTAACAAGCTTGGTTCAAGATACAACGTGAGTGCAATCTCGCTAGGGGTTGCATGCTGCCCCTCTTTATCACCATAAAGCGAATTAGCCTCTTTGAATACTTCTGGAGTCATAAACCAATTGGCCAATTTACATTGAAATGATTTGGATTCTGAAAATTCCATAGTTGAGATGGTCCGATAAGCCTTGGAAAATGCAGCCTTAATAGTTGCAATATTTCCTCCATGCCCATTAACAATGAAAATTTTTTCAAATCCATGCATAGCAAGAGATATCAAAAGATCATGAACTAATTCAAGTAGTGTTTCAGGCCTAAGACTCATTGTTCCTGCGAATCCAAGATGATGTTCTGCCATACCATATGGTTGAGTAGGCGTAACAAGTACACCAGTTCTCTTGCTAACCTCATGAGCTACAGCTTGTGCAGTTAATGCATCTGTTCCTATTGCGCCAGTTGGACCATGTTGCTCAGTTGATCCAATGGGCAAAATAATCCCTTTACAATGCCGCAAGTATTCATCTACTTCTGGCCAAGTAAAAAGGTCTAATCGCATAGTGGGATTATGCTCATCAAAAAATGGGTGAATTGCCTTAGGCTTCTTGTTCATTTATTTAATTGACTATTAATTGAATCTAATGTGAGGGAGTACTTATAGTTTGAGAAATAGCTTTCGAAAAAGTAATTTCACTTATTCATTATCTTTATTAAAAAATAGATCATTCACCATTACATACTGATTTTTTTTGTAAGCCTGCAGAATTAGTGGCTCCTGACTTAATAGGTTGCCTACTTATGAAGCGCAAACCTAATCGGCAACTTCTCTGGGGTGTCATTGTTGAAACTGAAGCCTATTGTCAATCAGAGCCTGGTTGCCATGGCTTTCAAAAAAGAACTGCAAGAAACGAAACTCTTTTTGGCGACCCTGGCCGTTTATATGTTTATCTCACTTATGGTATATATCATTGTGTGAATATAGTTACTTACAAATCAGGTTGGGCTAATGGTGTCCTTCTTAGAGCAATAGCTATTCCAAATGAACAACCACGAATTGCATCAGGGCCAGGATTATTGGCAAATAGATTTGGATTGAACAGAAGTCATGACAATTTACTAATCTCTGAAGAGAATGGTATATGGGTCTGCAAAGGAAGATCAGCCAAGAATATGAAACAACTTATTCAAACAACAAGAATTGGGATTTCAAAAGCGAAAAATCTACCCTGGCGATGGTACATGAAAAGCAGTCGAAGTGTTAGCAAACGAGCCAAAGGAGATCGTTGTCCATCAGTTTTGGAATCCTGGGAACCAAGATTGGAAGAAGGCCCATGAGCAACTGGAAGCATAAACACATTATTGATTTATCCTCCTTCTCCGCAGAAGACTATAAAGAGGTTCTTCAACTTGCTAATCGTTTTAAGAAACTTCCTCAAGCAGGAGCAAGAAAATTACCAGCCTTGCAGGGGCGTCTAATAGCAACTTTATTTTTTGAACCAAGCACAAGAACTCGAAGTAGCTTTGAACTTGCAGCAAAAAGGCTATCTGCAGACGTGCAGTCTTTTTCACCGGCCTCAAGCTCCTTAAGTAAAGGCGAGACTCCTCTTGACACCGTTATGACCTATGTAGCGATGGGAGCAGAGGTGCTTGTCATAAGGCATAGCTCTGCTGGAGTACCTGCTCAACTTGCAAAATACTTAGATCAAAAAAATAAGAAAGTTTCAATCCTCAATGGGGGTGATGGACTTCATAGTCACCCAAGCCAAGCACTTCTCGACTTATTTACACTGACGAATTACTTTGGGAATGGACAAAGTACTCCTGAAAGTCTTTTTGGAAAAACAATCACGATTGTTGGAGATATTCTTCATTCTCGCGTAGCTCGTTCAAATCTGTGGAGTCTTACTGCTTGTGGCGCAAACGTAATTCTCTGTGGGCCCCAATCACTACTCCCTGAAAACTTCACAAGATTTGCTGACAAACCTCCATCTGGCCAAAAAGAGGACCCAATTAAGAGACGTGGGAAAATTACAATCTGTAGATCCTTAATGGAAGCATTGAAAAATACAGATGCACTTATCGCATTGAGACTTCAAAAAGAAAGAATGAGTGAGAATCTAATTTCAAACTTAAATTTATATCATCATGAATATGGAATTACTCACCAGAAGTTAGAATGGTGCACTAAAAAAATACCTATATTGCATCCTGGTCCTGTTAATAGAGGAATTGAAATGAGCAGTGAGTTATTAGAAGATAATGCTATTTGTTTAGTAAACGAACAAGTTTCAAATGGAATACCAATTAGGATGGCTCTACTCTACCTTCTTGCCGCAACAAATATCAATTAATTATAATACTATTAGGAGAAGTTCCCTTCCTATAGTAATTTAAATCCCTCCATAAATAAGCCATAGACAAAACCCATTCTAAAGCTATCCATAATTGACATTGAAATAGATCTTGCCTCTTTTCTCTTAATCTCAGATCTTCTAAAACGAATAAAAAATTCAATTAGAATAACTATCAAAAATGCTCCTACAGGATCCATCAAGGACAACGCTCCATTAATCATTCCTATCGAACTTCCAAAAGAAAATGCAAAGAAAAAAATTATTATTAATAATGAATACTTCCTCCATGGATTTGCAACCCATAAGTCTAATCGAGAGATTATATTTACAATGTTGCGGCTAAACCCCGTTGACTGGTACTTCATCCAATAGAAATTAAAATTTTCAACCGCGTTGAAGATTTAAAATAATAAATATTAACTTAATATTACAAGACAGTCAAATGTTATTCAAGGTCTGAATGCTATCAAACCAATGATCATGCTAGTAATTAAGCAAATAACAAGAAGCTAAGCATCTTCTTGTTTCGCTTTGGACTTTGATTTACCTTCGAGCAATTCATGCAAAGCCTCCATTTGCGCCATAACTCCTCTAATTTCCCCTGGCTCAGGTAATAATCCATCATCCAACACTCCTTGATGCATCTCTCGCAGCTCCTGCCTGATGTATCGAAGATGGCTTACGACCTGCTCCCTTTTTGATTGAGACATAAAATAACTTTTTCTTAATAGCTTCTTTTACTTCATTAATTTCCTTCTCGCAGGTAGAACCAAGGAATTGAAGATAAAGTCAACATCAAACATTTATAATTGCATCTATCAGGGACAAAAATGGCCCCAAAAATTTTTAAATCAAATCTTTTATTAATTACCTTTTTTAATAGAATGAGTAATTGGCACTGGATTCAATTTAACTGAAGCAACCATGGCTAAGAAAGATATAGGTTTAAATTGCTCAAAAGGTAAAATCACTGAAGAACTCCTTTTACAATTCGACGACCAATCAACTGCTCAACTAGCAGAAAGGCTAGAAGAGGAGGATTATACTAGTCCTTTTGATAGCTTAAGTGACTGGCACCTTTTAAGAGCTCTAGCAATACACAGGCCAGAATTGACTCTTAATTACCATCATTTAATAGATCAGGAACCATTTGATGAAGATTGAGGAAACTCAAAAATTAAAAGGCCAAAAAATCCTTGTCATTGCTACTGGGAGCATCGCAGCTGTAAAGACTCCACTCCTAATTAGTAACTTAATTAAAATTGGGGCGGAGGTTCGATGCATTATCACCCCTAGCGCTTCGCGTTTGGTTGGCCCCGTCTCTTTATCAACCTTAAGTCGAAATCGCTGCTATGAAGACAAAGACCAATGGGATCCTCAACGGGTAAAACCATTGCATATTGAACTTGCTGAATGGGCAGATCTAATTGCAATTGCGCCATTAAGCGCATCATCACTTTCAAGGTGGGTCAATGGTCTCAGTGAGGGTCTAGCGGCAAGTGTACTTTTAGCATCAGAGAGGCCTGTTATTGCAGCTGCTGCTATGAATACAGGAATGTGGAAGAACCAAGCAGTAAGCAATAATTGGCGAAAACTTCAAGAATTCCAAAATGTAATCGCATTATCTCCCTCAGAAGGTCTATTGGCATGCGATCGAATTGGCGAAGGTCGAATGGCTAATTGTGAAGTGATTCAATTGGCATTAGAAAGTGCTGCAATACAGAGATTTCCACTGGAAAAAGACTGGCAAGGAATAAACTTATTAGTTACTACAGGAGCAACTATTGAAGATATTGATGCAGCCAGATATCTAAGTAACCGAAGCAGTGGGAAGATGGGTGTTTTATTAGGGCAAGCAGCAAGATTTAGGGGTGCAAAGGTTGACTTAATACATGGTTCACTGCAAATCAGTCCAGGATTATTAGAAGGCTTAAATTCTATTGAGGCAAGAAGCGCTAACGATATGCTTTGTGCACTTGAGAAATTACAAACTTCTGCAGATGTAATTGCAATGGCAGCAGCAATAGCAGATATACAAAGTAAGAAGTGCAGTTCAGTTAAAATAGGAAAGGAAAAACTTTTAGAATCTCTTGAAGATAAATTTGAGATAGTCCCAGATTTACTTAAAAGACTAGTGAAGGGAAAACAAGCAAACCAAGTTTTCCTTGGCTTTGCTGCGTTAACTGGCAATGATGGCGAAATACAAAAACTTGCAATTTCAAAAAAGCAGACCAAAGGCTGCGATCTATTAATGGCAAACCCTATTGACAGATTGAATCAAGGGTTTGGATCAGAATTAAACGGAGGTTGGTTGATAGGTCCCGAAAATGAAATGCAGA
>QCHT01000014.1 GCA_003279445.1 Prochlorococcus sp. AG-402-G10 | reverse complement strand
TAGTTCGTGGTTATCATTTAAATGGAAGAGTTTTGCGACATGCACAGGTTAAAGTTTCTATGGGTCCAGGTCCCAAAATGGATATACAAGAAAAAATAATTAATGAACCTAATGAGACTGATCAAGCAGAAGATTCTGAATCATCAGAGCAGGGGGAATGATTTTATGACTTTTAATTTTTTCCAACTTATTAATCAATAGCTGATGGCAGATTTTTACAACCAGTTAGGAGTTAGTAGAGATGCAGATGCTGACACTTTAAAGCGTGCTTATCGACGTTTAGCTCGTCAGTATCATCCAGATATTAATAAAGAGCCTGGGGCTGAAGAACGCTTTAAAGAAATTGGCCGTGCATATGAGGTTTTAGGAGATCCAGATAAGAGAGCAAGATATGACCAGTTTGGTGAAGCTGGATTGGGTGGTTCTGGCGGTATGCCAGATATGGGAGATATGGGAGGATTCGCAGATATTTTTGAAACCTTTTTTGGTGGAGCTGGAGGAGGAGGATCTAGACAACAACGAAGAGGTCCCCAACAAGGAGATGACCTTCGTTATGATTTGACTATTGATTTTAACCAGGCTGTTTTTGGAGAAGAAAAGGAAATAAAGATACCTCATTTAGAAACTTGTGATGTTTGTGGTGGAAGTGGTTCTAAGCCAGGAAGTGGACCTACAACTTGCCAGACATGTGGTGGTGCTGGGCAAGTTCGTAGAGCAACGAGAACTCCTTTTGGAAGTTTTACTCAGGTGTCCGATTGCCCTACTTGTAATGGGGTTGGCCAGGTAATTTCTAATCCTTGTCAAAGTTGCGGGGGTCAGGGGGTTAAGCAGGTCAGAAAGAAATTACGCATTAATATCCCTGCAGGAGTTGATACAGGGACACGCTTGCGTGTTTCTGGAGAAGGCAATGCAGGAAAGAAAGGTGGTCCTTCTGGAGATTTATATGTTTTTCTTAAAGTCAAGTCTCATCCTCGATTAAAACGTGATGGGTTGAATATTCATTCAGAAGTAAATGTGAGTTATCTGCAAGCAATTCTTGGGGATACTATTGAAGTTGATACAGTTGATGGTCCAGCAAGTCTTCAAATTCCATCTGGAACGCAACCTAGCGAAGTCTTAATTTTAGATAATAAAGGTATCCCTAAATTAGGTAATCCTGTAGCAAGAGGTAATCATTGCATCGCTGTAAAGATAAAAATCCCTTCACGATTATCAGAAGAAGAAAAGACTTTATTAGAGAAATTAGCGAGTCACTATTCATCTAAGGGTCCGCAAAATCATCATCATAAGAGTGGTTTGTTTAATAGACTTTTTAATATGAAAGATACTTGATGTCTGAGTATCTTGATCTTAGGGGTACTCCCTGCCCAGTAAACTTTGTGCGTTGCCGCTTGGCATTGGAAGCATTAAACCAAAACAATACTTTGCAAGTAGACCTAGATAGAGGAGAACCAGAGGAGACTGTTCTTTCTGGATTAAGAAAAGAAGGCTATGAAATAAAAATCATTAAGATTGAAGGCAGTTGGATTAGGTTTCTTGTTCAAATCAATGGAAGTAAATAAAGAACCTTTCCAAGGAACTGTAATAGCATTAAAGGCAAATTATATAATAGTTAAAATTAAATATAATAAATCATTCTTGTCTAAAAAAAATACAACGAATACTTCTCAATTAGTTTGTACCAAAAGAAATAGATTAGCTTACAAAGGCTATTCTATAAGTGTTGGTGATATTGTATCAGTTGAAGAAATTGATTGGGTTAACTGTAGAGGTGTGATTGATAGTGTAGAGCCTCGAAAAAGTTATTTAAATCGTCCATCTGTTGCTAACTTCACTGATCTTTTTATAGTTATTTCTTTGCAAGAACCTGTAGTTGATATTAATCAATTATCGCGTTTTTTAATTAAAGCTGAGGAGGTTTCAACTCATGTATATATAATTCTTACAAAGCTTGATTTGGTTTCTGAAAGTTTTGTAGAAGAATATAATTTTAGATTGACTTCATGGGGATACAATACATTTCCTATTTCTATTGAAATTGGTGATGGGATTGATCAATTATTATATAAATTAAGATTAGCGAAATTAAGTGTTTTGTGCGGGCCTTCAGGAGTTGGGAAAAGCAGTTTGATTAATTATTTAATTCCTGATAAATCAATACCAGTTGGAGATTTATCAAAGAAATTAAAAAGAGGCAAGCATACGACTAGGCATGTAGAACTCTTCTCTCTTGGGCAGCAATCTTTTATTGCTGATACTCCTGGTTTTAACAAACCTGACTTTGATATAAAGCCTCATTCCCTTGGTAGACTTTTTCCAGAAATAAGATGTCAGTTGAAAAATAAAAAATGCAAATTTCGGAATTGCTTACATCTAGATGAACCTGGATGCATTATTTCTAGAAATTGGGAAAGATATGATACTTATCGAAATTTTGTAGAAGAAATGATTAATCTTCATTAGTAATTCCAGGTAGATTAAGATTTAGACCTCCTGTGAGCTCTTGCATCCTATTTTTCATATTTGTAGTAGAGCTTTCGTGTGCTGCTTTAATTGCCTCGAGTACTGTACTTTCAACTACTGTGATGTCTTCTTTCAAAAGAGACTGATTCATTTTAACTCGAAGTGGGTTTTGATTGCCTGAAAGCCAGACACTCACTCTGCCATCCTGACTAGATCCTTCTATCTCCATTTCATCTAATTCTTCTTGAAGCTTCTGGGCGTCTTGTTGGATTTGCTGAGCTTTTTTAAATGCTTCTGTGATTTGCCCGAAATTAGGGAGTCCGAATCCTGCCATTGTTTTAAAGATCTGACTCTTACATTAGGAGATTTCGTTAAATCCAAGTCGTTTTACTTCTGTATGCAGTAAAAAGCCATGTTTTTTTTGCACTCTTTCTTGAACTATTTCCATTAAATCTAGGATATCTTTGGCAGTTGCATTATTTGTATTGACTATAAAGTTTGCATGTAATGAGGAGATCTCTGCTCCACCTATTCTAAGTCCTTTTAAACCTAGATCTTCAATAATTTGACCAGCTTTGTGATCTTGAGGATTTTGAAATACACTGCCGCAACTTGGTATTTGGTATGGTTGAGTAGTTAGGCGATGAAGAAGATTTTGATTGGTCAATTTGTTGATTCTATTTTTATCATGACCAGGATCAAAGTGAAAGCAGGCAGAAACTACAATTAGCTTTTCCTTTTGAAGAATACTTTTTCTGTATGAGTAATTTAGTTCATTTTTTTTAATTTCAAGAATGTGACCTTGATCGAGCGAGATTACTTGGACTGAGATTAGACGATCAGCTATGCAGCCACCTTGAGCACCAGCATTCATTACTGTTCCTCCCCCAATAGTTCCAGGTATTCCTATTGCCCACTCAAGTCCGTGCAATCCTTTTTTGCCTACTTTTCTAGCTAAATTTGGTATTGGCTCACCACTAAAAACTTCAACAATTCCTGTTATTGGATCTATTTTACATCCATTCATTTTTCTCATACATATTGTTAGTCCTTTGAGGTTCTTGTCATTAATTAGCAAATTTGATCCAGCACCAATTATGTGACATGGAATATTTTGCCTCTTGCTCCAAGCAATTACACTAGAAAGCTCATCAATACTTTTAGGTTCAGTAAAGAATTCTGCTAATCCTCCAATTTTCCAAGTGTTATAACTTTTAAGTGATACTAGGGTTTTAATTTTTTGTGATTCTAAATTTTGGGGTAGCATTAATCTTAATTTGTAAGCTGATCTTTTAGAAGTTCTTTAGATAATTTAGTGATGTCACCAGCACCCATGATTAGAACAAGATCATGTGGCTCAGACTTGCTTTTTATTAGATTCTTAATATCAAGAATACTTGTAGAATTAAGAATGCATAGAGATGGATTTTTTTCTAAAATTAATTCTTTAAGCTTTTCATTATTGACTCCTTCGATTGGCAACTCTCCTGCACTATATATTGGAGCAAGTAAAAGCAAATCAGCTTTACTTAGGCTACTTGCAAAATCTCTCATGAGATCCCTTAGCCTGCTATATCTATGTGGTTGGAAAATAATAACTAACCGTTTTGATTTAATTGGAAGAAAGCTTTTTTTGCTATTTATTAATAAACGAGCCATTGAAATAGTTTCCCTAATTTCAGTTGGATGATGGGCATAGTCATCAATAATTTGTTTGTTATCCCAAATGCCCTTAAATTCAAATCTTCTTTTTGGTGATTCTAAGCTAGCAAGGCCATTCTTAATTTCTTTAAAGTTTAGTCCCGCACATCTTGAAGCAGCTATTGCAGCTATTGCATTTTTGAAATTGTGTAGGCCAGGCAGTGAGATAGTAATTTGGTCAATGAATTCTCCTTTTTCATAGTATTTTGCAGTTGTTTCAACTCCATTTATTGCTATTGGGATTGCTGCAAATTCAACTTCTTCAAATGTTTTAGTTGACCACCATATAGCTTTGCTAGATAGTTGTTCTTTGAGATTAGGGCAATCATAATTTGCTATTACTAATTGAGAATTCTTAGCAAATAAATTTACAGATTCCATTAATGAGTTAAGATCTTGATAGTAATCAGTGTGATCAAGTTCAATGTTTGTTAATATTGCAATATCACCATTGTATTTTGTAATACTTCCATCTGATTCATCTATTTCTGCTATTAAAAATTTACCTTTACCGGAGTAAGAATTGTTTTTATAAATTGGAACTATACCCCCAATAATTAAAGTTGGGTCGTAGTTATTTTTTGCAATTAATGTTGTTATTAAGGTACTGGTTGTTGTCTTTCCATGACTACCGGCAATTAAAATTGATTTTTTTTCTCTTATCAAATACGAAAGAATATCAGAACGATGCAATATTTTCAGTTTTTGCTTTTGTGCGGATTGAAGCTCCTCATTCATCTCTGATATAGCTGAACTAACGATAATGAGTACATCTTTTGTCTGGTTTTTTGTTATTTGATTTATATTTATAGCTTTTTGGTTGTTAAAAATTTCTACATTTAAAGCTTTTAATTTTTTAATAAAAATATTGTCTGCTGTATCAGAACCGGAAACAGAGTAACCTCTTTGCGCTAAAACCATTGCCAGGCCAGACATACCAATGCCTCCAATACCAATGAAATGAAAATGTTGGTGATGGTTGGGAGTATTGCGCAACTGATTTTTCCAGACGTCTGAAGAATAACCCCGGAATTCTAAGTAGGCTCGTTGTGTTTTTTTTGAATTATTTTTACCTTTTTACTAAGTTTTGAGCTTTTTTTTCATGAATAACCCCAAAAAATTTAGTAATTGCGCCACTTTTCTGTATGATCACAGGCCCTAATGGTTTTTTATTTTTTAAAATGGCTTTGCGTGTTGCGATTAATGGATTCGGCCGAATTGGTCGCAACTTCATGAGGTGTTGGCTAAGTCGAGGTGAGAATACAGGACTTGATCTTGTTGGAGTAAACGTTACCTCCGATCCTAAAACTAATGCTCATCTACTTAAGTATGACTCTATACTTGGGCAAATAAAGGATGCTGAAATTGATTACACGGACGATACGTTCATTATCAATGGTAAGACAATAAAGTGTTTTTCCGATAGGAATCCAATGAACCTACCTTGGAAAGAATGGGGGATTGATTTAGTTATTGAATCAACAGGTGTTTTTAATACTTTTGAAGGCGCTAGTAAGCACTTGCAGGTAGGGGCTAAAAAAGTAATTCTTACGGCTCCTGGTAAAGGAGATGGGGTAGGAACTTTTGTTGTTGGAGTTAATGCGGATCAATATCGTCATGAGGACTTCAATGTTTTAAGCAATGCCAGTTGTACAACCAATTGTCTTGCACCAATCGTTAAGGTTCTTGATCAATCTTTTGGTATTAATAAAGGATTGATGACGACTATTCATAGTTATACAGGAGACCAAAGAATTCTTGATAATAGTCACAGAGATCTAAGAAGAGCACGTGCTGCTGCTATGAACATAGTTCCTACGTCCACTGGAGCCGCTAAGGCTGTTGCTTTGGTTTATCCAGAAATGAAAGGTAAATTAACGGGTATTGCTATGAGGGTCCCAACGCCTAATGTTTCTGCCGTTGATTTAGTTTTTGAATCAGGAAGATCCATTACAGCAGATTCAATTAATGCTGCTTTAAAAACAGCTTCTGAAGGTTCGATGAAGGGAATTATTAAGTATGGAGATATACCCCTTGTTTCAAGTGATTATGCAGGTACTAATGATTCCACAATTGTTGATACAGCATTAACTATGGCTATAGGTGATAACTTGGGTAAGGTTGTTGCTTGGTACGATAATGAATGGGGATACAGTCAAAGAGTTGTTGATTTAGCTGAAGTTGTTGCTAAAAATTGGAAATAAGGATTTTTAGTTATTAAAGTAATTAAGCACTTTTACTAATATTTTAAAAGTGCTTAAATTCATTTTTTAAAGACACTTTGACCATTTGACCATTTGACCATTTGACTTCAGGATATCCTTCTTCCATTTTTCCGATAATTTTACATGATGGCATTGATATCATCCATTCTTTTGCCCAAGAAGGGGGAAGACTTACGATTAATTCAAAGTCTTCACCTCCTTGAAGGCATAAATCATTCCAGTTTTCGCCATTTGGCCACTCTTGATTGATTGGTAAATTATCCTCATCAAGTATTGCAGTGCAGTTACTGCTTTTACATATACATTTGACGGCATTTAATAATCCATCACTACTATCTATTGCTGCTGCTCTCCATGGAATATTTTTAGGTTTGCAATTAATTAGTTTTCGAAGTGCTATTAAAGGAGCATGGGGTTTTTGATGTGATTGAATTGCCTTTAATTTAAGAGAATGAGATAGATTAGCAGTCTCTATTGTGGGATCGGATAGTAATAAATATAGACCTAAGCGGCTAAGTCCATGCGAGCCACTAGCTACGATTAGGTCCCCTGGTCGAGCATTGGATCTATGAAGATTGACTTTTCCTTTTGTCCCTAGTGCAGTAATAGAAAGAATTTTTTGTTTGCTACTCGAACAGTCGCCACCTAATATTTTTCCACCGTATTCATTTAAGGCATCATTTATACCTTCATAAATTTTATCTACCCAATCCCAAGTGGTTGATGGAGGAACTGCTAAGCCCACCGTTATGCCAATGATTTCTTCGACTCCACTTGCTGCAAGATCAGAGATGTTGACTGCTACCGCTTTCCAGCCAACATTTCTTGGATTACTAGTAGTTTCATTGAAGTGTATATCTTCTACGAGAAGGTCAGTATTAATAATCAAATCTTTATTCGTGTTTTTGATTAAAGCTGTATCATCATCAATTTGTCCAATTTCCATATACTTTTTAATTCGGTCGAGTATTTCTTCTTCACCAATGTCGTTTAGTTTTTCATTGACATTAATTTGGTTATGCATGATCGAGAAGGTTTTCTGAGCCTGCAACAACATCTATCGAAATGATTTGATCATTGACTCCTAATTCATTCAGAATTTCTTCCCCTTCTACCACATAACCAAAAGCTGCATTTCTTCCATCAATTAAATTCCTTCCAGCAGGGTTTAATTCTGCTTCATAAAGAAAAAAGAAGAATTGAGATGATCCATCATCTAAAGCTTGATCAGAGTGCGCCCAACCTAAAGTACCAAGAGTTGCAAAAGGGAGAACAGGAGATTCCGTGTAAAGACCCAGCTCTTCAAAGGTTTGATTGTAAATAATGTCATTTTCCCCGGGAGCTTTTATTTCAAGAGGAACATGACGCTCTTCTTTAGTTTCTGGATCTATATATCCAATAGCGGATCCTTTAGGATCTCCAGTTTGTAGAACAAAAAATTCTTCGGCTCTATTCATAGGCAAGCCATTGTAAAAACCTTTTTGAGCTAAATCTATAAATGCCCCACTAGTTAAAGGTGCGTTATATCCATCAATAATTGCATACATGTTTCCTTTTGTAGTCGCAATATTTACGCTTGCTCTACCTAAAAGGCGAGGTAAATTATCAAATTCAGTAGGTATTTTGTAGGGATATTTGTCTGGTAGAAGCAAAGCTTCTATATTTCCTATTTGCTCGAGTGACTTTCGACGTGTCTGAATAAATTCAGCTTTGTTTTTTTGGTTTGCTTGTTCGGTCAAAGCTTTTAGATCTTCTTTTAGGCTTAAGAGAATCTTTTCTACTTTGGCTTTGCTGTTATCAGGTATTGATTCAAGTATTTGGATTTTGCGAGTATTAACTAAGAATTGACTTCTTGAGGCTGCTTTGCTCACAGCTGGCCAACGATTTCCTCTCACTAAGTCACTAGTATCTTCAAGAGTATGTTGGATGTCTCTTAAATCTTTTTGATTAATTGGTAAAGAGTTCCTTAAAATTGAATAAGGGTCTTTAACCCTATTTCCTGTAGGTAGTGCGGCATTGGCAGGATTGACCCAAATAATTCCTGCAGGAATGAAGAGTGTGAGAAGGATCAGAATTAGGATTTTTTTTGTCATGTGGTTTTCATCTCATGCACAACTTTCGCACAGACTTATGATCTCCAGGTATGGTCAGCCGAAATGATTTCAAGTAACGACTTCCGGACTGGTACCACTATTGAATTAGATGGTGCTGTATGGAGAGTAGTGGAATTCCTTCATGTAAAGCCTGGTAAGGGCTCTGCATTTGTTCGAACCAAGCTAAAAGCAGTTCAAGCTGGAAGTGTAGTAGAGAAAACCTTTCGGGCTGGTGAAATGGTTCCTCAAGCTTTGCTAGAAAAAGCTACACTTCAGCATACATATATGGATTCAGGAGATTATGTTTTTATGGACATGAGCAGTTATGAAGAAACCAGACTGACTGCTCAGCAAATTGGTGAAAGCAGAAAATATCTTAAAGAAGGGATGGAAGTTAATGTAGTGTCTTGGAAAGAAAAGCCTCTAGAGGTTGAGTTGCCAAATTCTGTTGTGCTTCAGGTGAAGGAAACGGATCCTGGAGTAAAAGGTGATACTGCTACTGGAGGTACTAAACCTGCCATTCTTGAAACAGGAGCTCAGATTATGGTCCCGTTGTTTATTTCAGTAGGTGAGAAGATTAAAGTAGATACCCGTAATGATAGTTATCTAGGTCGGGAGAACTAATTCAAATGAATCTTGATCACGAACAACTAGATCACCTGTTGGCTACTTTGGCTGATAGTGATATTCAGGAATTTTCCTTGGAAGGTAAGGGTTTTAAGTTAGAAGTTAAGCGAAATTTACCGTCGTCTGAACAAGTTGTTTTAGCCGCTACTCCTTCTTCTAATCCAGCCGTTTCATTAGCGCCTTCTCAGATTATTTGTGAGCCACCAGTAGATATTGCATCTTCATCGGTTTCCGCTTCCCCTCCCCCAGCTGTTTCTTCTGCTAAAGGAGAATTTATTGAAATCACAGCTCCAATGGTCGGGACCTTTTACACAGCTCCAGCCCCAGGTGAAGCTGTGTTTGTCGAGGTTGGTTCACGTGTCACTGTCGGACAAACAGTGTGCATTTTGGAGGCCATGAAATTAATGAATGAATTAGAATCTGAGGTCACTGGCGAAGTAGTAGAGATTCTTGTTGAAAATGGAACCCCAGTTGAATTTGGGCAGCCTTTAATTAAAGTGAAACCTAATTAGTTTAATTATCTTTTGAAAGTTCCCAAGCTGTTTGAATTGCTGAAAACATACTTGTAGCTCTGGCAAGTCCTTTTCCTGCTATATCAAATCCTGTTCCGTGATCCGGTGATGTTCTAATGAAAGGGAGACCCAATGTTGTATTGACTGAGTAATCAAAGGCAATAATTTTAATTGGTATTAAACCTTGATCGTGATATAAAGCCAAAATCCCATCAGGACATCGGTCATCAGGACCATTGTTCCATGATTTTGCTGATGAAATCCAACATGTGTCTGGGGGTATAGGTCCTTCGAGTTTTATCAGTGGATGTTTAGCTCGCCACTTATCTAAAACAGGGATTAACCATTCGAGTTCTTCGGATCCTATATTGCCTTTTTCCCCTGCATGTGGATTTAGTCCTGCTATGGCTAGTGTTGGATTAGGTTTGAATTTTTGACAAAATGATAAAAGACTATTGAGTTTTGAATTTATTAACTCTTTGGAAAGATTTTTGGGAACATCAGCTAAAGGAATGTGAGTTGTTGCAAGGAGGGTATTTAACCTCCAAGACGAATGCGGTGATTTTGCTGTAAATAGCATTGAGGGACCCTTTGTACCTGCAATCTCTGCCAATCGCTCTGTTTGACCGGGATAATCATAACCAGCATCTTGCCAGGCATGTTTTGCTATTGGAGCAGTAATTAGAGCTCTTGCTTCTTTCTTTAGGACTATTTCAGCAGCTTTTGTTAACCAATGAAAGCTTGCTTCCCCAGTTTTTTTGGTTGGTTCTCCTTCTTTTAGTTTTTCATGAAGTGGAATATCAATAATCTTTAGTTCTTTGGGATTTGCTAATTTTTTAATTCCTTGAGCTTGCAGTTGGGAGTATATAAGCTCTACATTGCGTTTACAACCCACAAGTAATGGCTGCATATCTTGTGGTAAGTCTGGTCTGCCAAGTGCTTTCAGTGTTATTTCGATCCCTATGCCCGCAGGGTCTCCTAACGCTATGACTACTTGATTGTTGGGTTGAGAATATTGATGCTTTGTATTCATGCTTCGTTTATTGTTGCTAGGTTCTTTGGTTTATGGGATGGTGATTGGTCTTCGTGATGGCTGGTTGATTATTAAGTGGAGTCAGCTATTTCATAATATTGGTTTCTCACAAGTTGACCCTGAAAAACCTGTTACTTGGTCAGAGTTTGTTATTGATAACTTGGAGAAAGACTTACAACAACAAAAAGATGATTTTTAGTTTGATTGATTAGACATTAGACAGTCTTTTAGACCATCTCTATAGTCAGTATGAATTAATTTATAGCCCAGATCATTGCATAATTTATGGTTACTAACTTTTCTGTTTTCTTGCCAAAAAGAGAGAGCCATGGGGCTCATGTTTTTTGAAGCACTTTCAAAAGTTTCTATATTTGGAATAGGTATATCTAGTAAGTTGGCTGCACAGGAAAGTACTTCTATGTTTGTTGCTGGTAAGCTGTCGGAAATATTAATAATTCTAGGGCATATATCCTTTGAAAATAAATTTATTAAATGAATTATTGCGCCTGCAATATCATCAATATGAATCCTTGAAAATACTTGACCTTGCTTGTAAACCATACTATTTTTTTTGGATACAACCGCTTCTAATGCTGATCTCCCTGGACCATATATCCCTGGTAGTCTTAGTATTTGCAAAGGTACACCTAAGGCTTCCCACTTTTGTTCACATGCAAGACGTCTAATACTTCTATTTTGTGAAGGGTGGACATCACTTTCCTCTGTTACCCAGCCTCCTTTATAGTCACCATATACCCCAGTTGTTGAAAGATAACCTGCCCATTTTATAGGCATATTTTTTATTATATGACCACATTTTGCTAATACTGGATCCTCCCCATTTTGGGTAGGAGGAACGCAACTTATTAGATGAGTAACGCCATGAAAATGTTTGTCTGATATTTCTGTTTTACTTGCACTGTTAAAGGCAAAATCTGCTCCTTTTTTTGTTGGGTCCCTTCGGCTGCAAAGCACCTCTGCTCCCAATTGTCTAGCAGCATTTGCTATATGTTGCCCACTAAACCCACCACCAAAGATCAATATCTTGGAATTTGACGGGAGAGAGGCTGATTGCTTGACAACTTCACGAAGCATGAGTACAAATGTATTATTGAATGATTTTCCGATGAATAGTTCTTCCTCTAGTCTCCTGCAAGAAGCTAATGTCTTTGATCGAAAATTCCATCAAAGCACTATTGCTATTGAAGAGCGAGATAGGTTGAAATTTATTTTAGGAATAGTGATTTGTTGTGTAAGCATTTCAAGCTTCTTTTTACCAGAAAAGCCACAAGAGTTTGCTTCTATTTGTGAGAAATACAATACTTCTAATGCTTGTCAAATTTGGTAAGGATTAAGTAGCAGTTCCCAACTCAAAGTCTATGTTTTGCAATTTGTACAAGCCTTTTGCCGGTTGATTTTTTTTGGTTCTGCCCATTGCAGGAGTCTCATTGCTAACCGACGGTCTCCATCAATCCATGCTCTTACGGCCATAGCCCTTCTTGGATCGTAAAAGGTTTGTTGTCGATACCAAGAAAAGACTTCAATATCAGTTTTGCTCCCATTACAGGCTAAACATGCTGGAACACAGTTGTCCGTAATACTCAAGCCGCCTTTGCTGAAGGGGATGACGTGATCTATTGATTCTGATGTGTTTCCGCAATAAATACATTTTCTTCCTGTGAAATTATGTAGTGATTGTCTCCAGCGCCTATCTCTTAACTTTGGACATAAATCTTCTAAGAAGACTGCATCCCTATTTTGCATTCCATCATTTTATTTATTAATATCATCGCTTTTTTTTTTCATTAGTCAATATGCTTCATTTTTCCTCTTAGAGTACTCGATATGGCTCGTAATAAAGCAATGTGATCTTTATATCAGCCAAACTTAATAGCTATACCTGTCATCCATATAGTCGTCTGTAGCTCTCTCAGGCTTAGTCTTTAGTGCTGGATTCCTAGCTTTAATTTCTGGAAGCTTATCATCTTTAGGGTAAAGATCTCCAAGATATTGAACACAATCTTGATAGTTATCTGGATTGCCAACAACTTGTTGAACAATAATTGTGGCTGCTTGTCTAGGGGAAATTTTAAAAATGCCCCCTCTTTCATTTTTAAGGGCTATATAGGCTGCTGACCAACTTGATTCATGATCATTGCCTCCATTGCGCATTACACAATAAATATCAACGCCTTGTGATCCTGCGTTAGCGATACCACCTAGAATTGTTGAAGCAGTAATAGCGGCTATTGATAAAGGCAGAAGAAATACATTTTTCTTGGGTGACATTACAAAATTTCTTACTTGCTTTCTTAACGATATCAATCTGTTTTGGAATGTCTAGTTAGGTTTAGAGATTTACTATTCATAAGGTGAAACCCATATGGATTTAGATTGCGGGTTCAGTAAAGAGGAAGTTTATTTACACTAATTTCATTGAGGAGTTCTTTGAAGCGATGACAATCTAATGCAGACTTTAATTAGGTTTCTTTTCTTCATGCAAATATTCTCAGCTTTTCCAAAAACTAATGCTCAAGAGATAAATCAAAACTTGTGTACGGATTCATTGTAAAATTTTTTACATTATTTCCATTTTTTTCTTATAGAAAAGATTTGATCATTTTCGACGAATCAAGACTTGAGTATCTTTAATTTATGTGTTGTGATTGGGTCATATGCAAAGTTCATTAAATGACCAATTCTTGTTCGTTCAGAATAACTCGTACTGCTGAAGATCTTGCCCAGACAGTTGCTGCGATTTCACAAAGACTTGTGAAGCTTGAGCAGCGAATAGACTCCCTAGAGTTGAATTCTAATGACTCTAAAGATATCCAATCAGACGAAGAGATCGTTATGCTTGATGGAGTAGATCAGCTTTTGCAAGAATGTAAGGGGCTGCTAAATAAGTCTTCTAATGATGTAGAAGGTGATGAGATTTGGCTTGAAGAAAGTGTTAGTAATCAGGACGTTGCTGCTTAAGACTTCGGTTCCTAATACTTTTTGATTAGTTTGATGTCGAAGGAAATCAACTGGATTGTTCGTTTAGGATTTTTGTAGCAGTGGCAACTCCTGTTCCTAGAGGTTTTTTTAATTCATTTAGTTGATCTAAAGATGACTCTATTGCAGCCACAGCCGTAATAATATCCCTATCATTGACAAAGCCAAGATGGCCAATACGGAAAATCTTCCCTTTTAGATGATCTTGCCCACCTGCAAGAAGAATATCAAAGTTGATTTTTACGGTTTTTCGTATTGTCTCTGCATCTAGGTGAGTAGGTTCCACGGATGTAATAGCAGGGCTACCAAAACCTTCCTTTGCAAAAAGATCTAGACCCATTGATTTCATTGCTTCTTGAGTCGCATTCATATGTCTTTTGTGTCGATTAAATATCGAAGATAGACCTTCAGATTTCATCATTAAAAGTGACTCTTCAAGTGCAAAGTATAAGTTTACACCTGGCGTAAATGGATTGCTATCTTTATCTACAGTTTTTTTGTAGGATTGAAGATCTAAATAAAACTTTGGAAGATTTGATCTTTTGCTCGCTTCCCAAGCATTTGTATTCATTGCGACAAAACTGAGTCCGGGGGGCATCATGTAACCTTTTTGAGAGCCGGATGCTATTACATCAATTCCCCATTCATCCATTGGGACATTGCATGCCCCAAGACTCGTTACACAATCTGCAATTATTATCGCATTTCTGTGAGCTTTCACGTGAGCACTTATTGTCTTTAGATCATTAATAACGCCTGTAGATGTTTCAGAATGAGTGATTATCACTGCACGGATTTGGTCGTCCTTGTCCAGGAGAGATTTAAACTGTTCAGGATCTAAAGGCTCCCCCCAATCTGCTTGTATAGTTGTTACATCTAGACCGTAGGCTTTAGCAACTTTTACCCATCTTTCCCCAAACTTTCCATTCTCTCCACAGACTACCTTGTCACCTTTGCTAAGGGTGTTAATAATTGCTGCTTCCATAGCAGCAGTTCCACTCCCGGTGATTGTTAGAACGTCCCCATTTGTTTGATGCAGCCACTTAAGAAGCTCAGTCGTTCTTTTGACAATTTGTTGAAATTCCGGACTTCTGTGGCCAATAGGATGCTTTCCTAGGGCTTTTAAGACCCTTTCTGGAACTGGCGTTGGACCAGGGATCATTAACGTAAGTTTGTCTTGCATGGAAGCAGTACCTATAAAAGCTATCTTAAAAAACTATCAAGTAAATTTCTTGACTCATTACTTCTTTTGTTGATTTGCGAGGATTCACTCTTCCTATTTGGGTAACAGCAGCAGCTAAAGCGGCAGCTCAGGTTTTAACTGAGCACTCTGTTGATGCCAAACAAAGGGTTGATTTTTCTAATAATCAAGAGTCTATCTTTGTTCCTATTAGATCGACAGCTTTATTGGATAGCGGAGAAAAGGCAATTGCTATAAGCAATTGTGACTCTGCTGAAGGATTAGATATAACACGTGATTTAGAAATATGGACTTGTGTTGAATTTATAACGAGTAACCAGGAACATGCTCTTCAAAAGAGCGATTCTGAATTAGACCATTGGTTAAAAATTATTCCTGGTTATGGGGTTGGGAAAAACTCTTCAACCCATGAAATCTCTATTTCTGAATTCGCTCGTGAATTGTTGACTTTTAACCTTTACCCTTTTTATAAGAAAGGATATTTTCTAAGACTAGAAATAATATTTCCTTTTGGAAAAGAATTAGCGAAGAAAACTAGTAATCATGCTTTTGGTGTTGTTGATGGACTTGCTTTAATTGGAACTCAGATTGATGTACAGGTAAGTGCATCACCTCAACAATTGCAAAAGACAATTAAATCTTTGCGGGCACGATGTGTAGAAGAAAGTTTTTCAGGTTCTCTAACCTTTGTTATTGGTGAAAATGGCTTCAACTTAGCCTTGGATCATGGGATCCCTCTTAATCAAATTATTAAAACTGGTAACTGGTTAGGCCCTTTACTTGTTGCAGCAGCAGAAGAAGAGGTGAGAGAGGTATTTTTATTTGGATATCATGGAAAACTTATTAAATTAGCTGGAGGAGTTTTTCATACACATCACCATTTAGCTGATAATCGCTTGGAAACCTTGATTGCCTTGGCATTTAAGGAGGGTATATCTTCTACTTTGATTAAGGGGTTTGAAAACGCAGATTCTATTGAGGAAGCTTTGTTGATCTTAGAAAGAAATGATTTGACTAGTGCTAAAAGGCTTTGGGCTCGTTTAGCTTTTGAAGTTGAAAAAAGGAGTAAGCAATATCTCCAAAGATATGTATCTTCTTCGATTGAGATAGGCGCACTTATGTTTGATCGAAAAAGAAAATTAAGATGGGCTGGACCTTATGCCTTCAACAAAATGAAATCTCTTGGCTTGAACTTAGAAGACTAGTATCATTCGAAATTGTATCTATTCTGAGTTTCTTAGAAACTTTTGATTTTTGTTGAGATATGGATGATTCTAATTTTAAAATTGATCGGAAGCCATCCATCATCATTCTTGATTTTGGCTCACAATATTCAGAGTTGATAGCCAGAAGAATTAGAGAAACAGAAGTCTATTCAATGGTTTTGGGTTACACAACAACTGCAAAACAATTACGAGAACTTGCCCCCCAAGGGATCATTCTTAGTGGTGGCCCTAGTTCAGTTTATGACAAGGGTGCCCCTAGCCCTGATCCAGCTATTTGGGATTTAGGTATTCCTGTTTTAGGAGTTTGCTACGGAATGCAAGTTATGGTTCAGCAATTGGGAGGAGTTGTTGGCTCAGCAATTGGGAAAGCTGAATATGGAAAAGCTTCTTTGGAAGTAGATGATCCAACTGCATTATTAACGAATGTCGAAAATGGTTCGACTATGTGGATGAGTCATGGAGACTCTGTGCAGAAATTACCCGATAATTTTGTAAGGCTGGCTCATACAGCGAATACTTTAGATGCTGCAATTGCATCACATAAGAATCGTTTTTATGGTGTCCAATTCCATCCTGAAGTTGTGCACTCCACTCAAGGGATGGTATTGATTAGGAATTTTGTATATAACATTTGTTGTTGTCAGCCAGATTGGACCACAAAAACTTTTATTGATGAAGCAATTTCACATGTGAGAGATAAAGTTGGAAAGAAAAGAGTCTTGTTGGCATTATCTGGTGGAGTTGATTCTTCTACACTTGCGTTTCTTTTGAAAAGGGCTATTGGCGACCAACTTACTTGTATGTTTATTGATCAAGGCTTTATGAGGAAAGGTGAGCCTGAATTCCTGATGGAGTTTTTCGATCAAAAATTTAATATAAATGTTGAATATATTAATGCTAGAGAGCGTTTTGTCTTGAAACTAAAAGGTGTGACCGACCCTGAGGAGAAGAGAAAAATCATAGGTACTGAATTTATTCGTGTTTTTGAGGAGGAGAGTATACGATTAGGACCTTTTGATTATCTTGCTCAAGGAACTTTGTATCCAGATGTGATCGAGAGTTCAGGAACTAACATTGATCTAAAAACGGGCGAGAGAATTGCAGTAAAGATCAAAAGCCATCACAATGTAGGGGGCTTACCTAAGGATTTACAATTTAAGTTAGTTGAACCATTGAGAACTTTATTCAAAGATGAAGTAAGAAAAGTTGGTAGATCTTTAGGCCTGCCTGATGAGATTGTTCAACGTCACCCTTTTCCTGGACCAGGTTTGGCAATTAGAATATTAGGTGAAGTGACGAATCAAAAATTAAATTGTCTTCGTGATGCAGATCTGATAGTCAGAGAAGAAATCGCACAAGCTGGTTTATATCATGATGTATGGCAAGCTTTTGCTGTGTTATTGCCTGTTCGTTCAGTTGGTGTCATGGGAGATCAGAGAACATATGCATGGCCAATTGTCCTAAGATGTGTTTCTAGTGAAGATGGTATGACAGCAGACTGGTCTCGGTTGCCAAATGAAGTGCTAGAGACAATTTCAAATCGAATTGTAAATGAGGTAAAAGGAGTTAATCGTGTTGTTCTAGATATAACTAGTAAGCCACCTGGAACTATTGAGTGGGAATGACTTGTCTACTAAAAGGTAGATATAGTCTAAAAAATAGGGTTTGTCACAAGTTCACCTCCTGATATTAGGTGATGAAATAACAGGGATTTACCCCCCCCGTGTTTGTCACGGGTTTGTTTTGTGACCTTGTCAGCGTCTTCATGAAGAAATCGTTGAAAGTTGATTTTCTCCACACTTTGGTTCCTGATTTATGGGGAGTAACAGGGCACAAAATGATATATTTCCGTAGAGCACTCCTAGAAGGATGGAGTTCTCTATAAACCTTAAAACTTAGATGCTCTCTGAGGATTCAGGTAGTCATTTTAGAAACCCAGAACTGATACATACCTACAAAGGTATTGGGATGTTTTTCTTCAAACTTTGCCCAGTTCTGTAAGTTAATTTGTTTCTTATCTTCTGGGAAATATTGCTTATAGAGAGATTTAACTGGTTGTTGAATTAAGAATCCAAGAAACTTTAATTTATGAAATTTGAGAGTTTCTTGTAGTTGGTTAATGGTGAATCTATGTTCTTGGGCATGAAAGCAAAGATCACGGCAAGAAGAAAGTGTATAAAAATCAGGACTTTTTGTTAGAGAGTTTATTGCTTCTACTTTTCTTGAAAAAACAATCTCTCTGAAATCACGAATATTATTCTCATTCGCTTGAAGGTTTTTGTTAGCAATATAATTCTTTGCCTGAATAATATTCTGTCTTGCGAGTTCGCTATATAAACCTAACTTAAGGAATCCAGTCTTTTTTAAAACACCTAATAATGCTTTCAATCCTTGTGAGGGATTATTCATATGGTGCAAAACACCTCCACATTCAATAATGTCAAACTGTTCTTCTAGTAAACTAACTTCTAAGATATCCATTTGAATTAGTTCAACATTATTAATTCCAAGTTCATTTATTTTCCTTTGAGCATAAGATAAACTAGATAAACTTAAATCTATAGCAGTTATTTGAGCATTCTTATACCTCTGTGCTTGTAAGATTTGATTACCTGTACCACATCCAGCAATGAGGACTTTTAATTGATGCTCACCTTCATTTTTATTGATGTAGTTAGGTTTAATTTCAATATTTATTGCCCTGTTAATATATAACTTTTGACTTTTGTTAAAACTTCCATATCTCAATCTAGGATAAGGATTTTCTTCGTATTGAGACTTTACTTTTTTAGAAACATCATCATTAATTGGCCCTAATTTTTTTATATTTTTTGATAATTCAATTTCTTTTAGAGGTTCTGTTATTTGTAATTCTATTAGTTCTTTGAAACTTTGATTGGATGAAGTGAAAGATTTTAATAAGGGTATCCGATCAAGGAGTTTATATAGAGGGTAATAACAAGATAAAATTGATAAATGTATTTCACTCAATTCACCATTTCTACATTCCTTGATGATGTTATCAACAGATATCTTTTCTTCTTCAGTTAATGAGTAAACATATTCATTAAGAAAGGATTGTTCTCCTAAGGCAATAATCAATTGTAATTCAGAGTAACTTATTTCTTTTTTATTCTTGGTAATTTTATTGCATAAATATTTTCTTATATTGGTTAGCAATTTCTCCAATCTAAGATCCTTAAAAGTTATTTTTTTAAGTGCATTAATTATGATTTTTTCATTTACAAGGAAATCTATTGTAGACAAGTCTGAATCTAATTTTTCTAGACTAATGATTATTTCATTGCTATATGCAAAGTTAAATGCTCTTATTAATTCATTATGGGAAATATCATTTTTTTCTAGCAGAATATTTATTATATATTTTAATTTTGATTTATTTAATTGGGATGGATCTAAATCTTTTAGAAATCCAGTTATTGCTTCATAAATATTAGAAAGTGTTGGATTGATATCAATTGCTTTTAGATAAGAATCAAATGCTTCTTTTAATTTGCCAAGATCGCTCAATATATTTCCCAGATTGTAATAAGCAATTGCATAGTTAGGATTAAGTTGAATTGCTTTGTGAGTAGAAATTTCTGCATCGTTTAATTTGCCAAGATCTCTCAAAGTATTGCCCAGATTGGAATGTGCAATTGCGAAATCAGGTTTGATTTTAATCGCTTTGCGGTATGACAATTCTGCTTCTTTTGATTTACCAAGATCTCTCAAAGTATTGCCCAGATTGGAATACGCCTCTGGGTAATCAGGTTTAAGTTCAATTGCTTTGCGGTATGATAATTCTGCATCTTGTAATTTGCTAAGATCATTCAATATGTTTCCCAGATTGTAATGAGCAATTGCATAGTTAGGATTAAGTTCAATTGCTTTGCGAGTTAATAATTCTGCTTCTTTTAATTTGCCAAGATTTTGTAATATAACTCCATAATTTGAAAAGACTCTGAGGTCAGCAAACCCTTGATTAATGAAACATTGATAATATTTTGCTGCTTCAGAAATGTTTCCTTTTGAATGAAACTTAAATGCTTCTGTTATTAACTCTTCTGCTGAAAAATCAGTTGATTCTTGTGTGATTTCATCTTCTTGACTAGAACGATTCATCTTGTCTTGCCTTTTCCCTCTTTTGCTACTTTCAACTTTACTACTAATTTTAGTTCTTATTCATTCTGTCTGAAATCATCTACCACATATAGAATTAGATTAATTCAAATTTTCATTGAACTATCTACGATCATTACTCAAATCAACTCATAGATTGCATCTATTACCCGTTACTACGACAACAAATGAGTTTGTCACGGGTTTGTCACGATTTTTAAGTATAAAGAAATGGTATGTTTAATGAAGTGAGAACCTTGATTATTGACATTTGGTTTTTAGTCGGGACTATTGAGTGGGAATGACGATGACTACTAAAAGGTAGGTATAGATTAAAATATATACTTCACCGTGAGACCTTTTCAAAATTGAAGTGACAGATTGACAAGGGATCTCAAGTAGGTACTTCACCGTGGAACGTTGTGAGTGGTCTCTACGGAGAAATCGTAGAAAGAGGTTTTCTCTACACTTGTGATTTAATTTTTAAGACTGAGTTTCTATGAATCTATTAACGACTTCTCTACTTAAAAATTATGCAGCATCGTCATTAATTTGATGCTCCACCAATGCCCAACCATTGCTCAATAACTCAAACCAAGTCTCATTAGCATCCTCTAGTTCCATAGTTCGTGTGTTCTTGACTTTTGTGGGAATACCATCAGGCGTTGCATACCAAAGTTGAGTTATTACTTTGGGCATCCGCATAAAGGATTTTGGATCTCTGATGAAAAACAACACTAACTTCTTCTCTGGGTTAATTAACCATCCTGATGGGGTAGGAACTGCTCTCCTGACTGGATCAACCATTCGTCTGCTCATAATTCAGGACATGAAAAAGCACCATGCTCACAGGTGCCTTATCAATTAGGACTAATCAAGTGAGGAGTGTCCTAATACAAATATACTACTGCTTGGTTTTTATTGGTCAAGCGATTGAGGATGATTTCTGTTGAGACATTTTTCATCAAGACACAAAAAAACCTGCCCGAAGACAGGTCCTTTTGGAGATCTTAAGCAAGTGTTTCCTAGTTTCCACTGCTGGAGGATCTCAACTCCTCACAACGGGAATATGCCATATCTTCTTTAAAAATGCGAGAAATTATCTAAAAACACTCAAAACTGTCACATGTGACAGTTGTAGTCCCGAAAAAATCAGACAAAAAAAGAGCGCCCTTAACTAGCAGCGCTCTATCGGACAATTATGTGAGGAGTGTCCTTATCTTTTCTACTCCTGCCACGTGTCTTTTCTCATTTTCAATAAGACAAATGGTGATTTTGAAGCAAAATAAATTGATGATCAAATTGCCATAAAAACTTTTGGAGACCTTTGACGAGTTCTATGCCATCACTTGATCCTGATTCTGGGGTATAAAAAAGCAAAATATTTTATACCTATGCAGATGGGCTAATATAACTGGTGTCTTAAGGTATAGAAAGATGGTATAAAAATGATTTATTATACGGTCATAGATTTGGAGGCAAACCAATGGCGATATATGGATATTGGAGGTGCTCAACCAACCTTCAGGATCAAGAACGTCAGGTGCTTGCTCTTAAGGAAGAGGGTGTTCCTGCAAAAAATATTTTTGGAGACAAGATCACGTGGACAAGCAACTATGGAGATAGGGAAGAACTATCAAAGTGTCTAGATTTACTTGAACCGAACGATCTTTTGATCCTTGAGGACATGACCCGTCTTGGGAGAACAATGGTCACGATGTTGGTTGAGGTGAATAACCTTATTGAGAGAAGCGTTTATATAAAAACGCTTGATGGTCGTCTTGATACCTCACTTATGAATGATGAGATTGTGAGGTTGATCGTTGGAGTTATGGGATATGCAGCAGAGTGCGAACTAAGGAATATCAAACACAGAACTTCAGAAGGAAGAGCAGTTGCAAAAAGTAGAGGAGTGAAGTTTGGAAGAAAGCGTCAGTACGACAAATTCCAGATTGAAGAAATTATGGATAAGCGAAAACAAGGACTTGGGTATGGTTCTATTGCCAAGTCATTGGGCATGAAGAAATCTACAGTACAGATGATTGTTCAAAGGGAGGTAGCAGAATGACTAGAAAAAATAATTATTCAGGTGGATTATCTAATTACATTGTTTTGAAGGAAGAGAAGGAAGTTATTTTTTATTTGCATAATCCCTATCCAGATTGCTTGGAAATTCCAGCAATAATGAAGCAAAGGTTTCCTGATGATTACAAGAGCATCGTTACAAGCGATTTAGATGAATTCAAGAAGTATGGGGAGAAAGCGTGAGTACTGATTGGCAAGACACCTCATGGCAAGAAGAGTTCTTAGACATGAAGGCACATAAACCAGAAGACGTGAAATTGCTCATGGAGGGACCAAGAGGTTTTTTGGATGCAATGAAACTTGGTTCTCTTCATGAGGAATACATACGATTGAAAAAGAGGCAAAGCAATGAATGAAATCAATTGGAGAGAAGAATTATTGGATTCGGCAAAGTTCCATAAGAAGGAAGAAAACTTGTTGAGACATGGTGCAAAGTCATTGGCTCAGAGTTGGCACTTAGGTGCTCTGTACATACGCTGGAAGAAATTGAAAGGGTATAGAGAACCTCCGACTCCTAATTGCCAAAGTTCATTTCTTGAATGGGAGCATCGACTTGCCAAGGGCGACTTCTATATCCTTAATGAAGAGGACTTCTCTTATCCAGACTGGTAAAAACGTATGCAGTTAATTGAACAGCACAAGAAATTTATTGCTTGGTACCAAGAGAAACTTGGTTTGTCCGATTATGGATTGCTTTGGTTTGTGTTTTTTAAAGGCGTTGTTCTCACTCTGATCATTGAGCGATTACTCTTTCATTCTTGAGGTTGCTATAATCATTGATTGGATTGCTGCCAGAAAGCACTTCACCGTGACTTCACCGTGCTATTATTAAAGAAATAAGCCCTGTCTATGACTGCGTTTTGGCGCCCTGTATATATTAGGAACTATTGAGTGGGAGTAGTTCCACAGCAATTTTGTCAGTCATAGTGCGTATTTAGTGGTTTGTCACGGGTTTATCAAGCAGATTTAAGGAACGATTTTACTGGGGTTTAGCATCCTCTATTTGTCATATGTTTGTCACGGCACTTTGACACTTTCTCTGTTGAGAAGTCGTAAAGTGATAAATCTCTCTACAGATTCTTTTCTTAAGTGTAGATATTAATAAAAAAACATGTCTCAATTAGTATTTTCAGTTTGAATAATAATTTCTTTTTAAAAGGATTATAATTTATGATTCATTTCCCTATAGACAGATTCGTTTGGATGAAATTTAACTTTTGATTAGATAATTTTTAAATAATATGTAGAGACATTTTGGAGATAAGTGAAATTCATCGCACATATGAAAGTTGTTATTTTCTCCATTCTTAGTTGATGTCATCGCAAAAACATCTAAAAAAAAGGAACCTCTAGATAAAACTTCTTTTTTTAAAATAGAATTATATAGTTTGATTACCTCAACTCTCTTTTTGTCTAAGTCATCAAGGTATTGTTTTTCTCTTACTGGTGCCGGAACTCCAAAGTAATATTTTTTTGAGTAGCAAGGTGCAAGGACTTTTTCCATATAATTGAGATAACCCATGACAGTTTTCTCGCATACTTCTGAAATATTTTTATTTTTTTTTCTAGCGTAAGTCAGGATACCTTCATCTTTTCTACAATCAATTTCTCCAAAAGAAATAAAAACTTCATCACTATACTTATGATTTTTGATTTGTTGAGTTAATGAATCTTTCCATTGATTATTTTTGTGATTAGCAAAATGCCACGCTTTCCCACCCGTTATTAGAACTGGTTGAATCTTTTTTATTTGTGATGATATTGATAGATTTTGATGAGCAAAAGAAAGGCAATGACTTTCGCCAAAATGAGGAATTCGAGATGAATTTGGATAATTATTCTCTTTATTAAGTAGTTGGTAGAGTGATGTTAAAAATCTTGAGTAGTGGAATGAAAATTGTTTATTATTTTTGTTTTTAATCTTATCGATCACTCCTTGATTTATGAAATCGTTGGTTTTCTTGATACTTAAAAGTGTTTCTAAATAATTTTTTTGTAGTAAATGGGCAATTGTCATGCGTATTGAAGCGATTAACTTATATTCTTGATTGATTGATTTGGACTTGAGTGTTGATTTTGACAAATCAATTAATTCTTTTAATTTCCCAAGATCTCTCAGGATGATTCCCAGATTTGAATGTGCAGTTGCTGATTCGGGATTAATTTCAATTGCTTTGCGACTATATAACTCTGCTTCTTGCAATCTCCCAAGATCTCTCAGGATGATCCCCAGATTTAAATGTGCAGTTGCTGATTCGGGATTAATTTCAATTGCTTTGCGACTATATAATTCTGCTTCTTGCAATCTCCCAAGATCTCTCAAGATGATTCCCAAGGAAAAATGAGAATTTGCGATATTAGGATTAATTTCAATTGCTTTGCGTATAGATGACTCTGCTTCTTGCAATCTCCCAAGATCTCTCAGGATGATTCCCAAAGAAAAATGAGAATTTGCGATATTAGGGTTAATTTCAATTGCTTTGCGTATAGATGACTCTGCTTCTTGCAATCTCCCAAGATCCCTCAGGATGATGCTTAGATTTGAATAAGCATCAGCATAATTTAGATCTAATTTTATTGCTTGGAGTGTTAATAATTCTGCTTCTTTTAGATTTCCCTGATCTCTTAAAATTTGACCTAAATTAGAATAAACTCTGGCATCTGAGAAACCTTGATTTAGGAACATTTGATAAAATTTTATTGCCTTTGGAATATTTCCTTTTGAATGAAATGCAAATGCTTTATTAATAAGTTCATCTTTAGAATATTGCTCGTAATTTGTTTCCTTAGATTGTTTTCCTGATCCAGAATCTTTCATTATCCAGCAATACTGATTAACTTAGTATTGATTATAGAGTCGAGTGAAAACAAAAAATATTTTTTTGTTGGGTGATGTATGAATTCATTTATTTACCTACGCATTCTCTTCAACTAGTGCAACAAGTTAGTTGGATTTACATAATGTTAGGAATTATTCGGTTTATCACAGGTTTGCACGCAAAATACACCCCTGTCGTAGTGCGGGATTAGAGCAATAGAACTATTGAGTGGGAATAATATGTCTATTAATAGTAGGTATAGTCTGAAAATAGGAGTTTGTCATAGGTTCTTTTGATGTTATTTGGTGACGAAATGACAGGTTTTTTCACCCTCTTGTTTGTCATGAGTTTGTTTTCTGACCTTCTCATTGTCTTCATGAAGAAGTCGTAGAAAGTCGTTTTTCTCCACACTTTGGTTTCTGATTTATGGGTAGTAACAGGGCACAAAATGATGTATTTTCGTAGAGCACTCCTAGAAGGATGTAGTTCTCTTATAAACCTTAAAACTTATACGCTCTCCGAGTATTCAGGCAGTCATTTTAGAAACCCAGAACTGATACATACCGACGAAGGTATTGGGATGTTTTTCTTCAAACTTTCCTTGGTTGTGGAAGCTTTTTTGCGACTGATCTTTTTTACTTCAACAATAGTGAATGATATCGCTCAGACCTTAATTAGCAAAATTGATCCAACCAGTAATGATATACTTTGAACCTTCTTTTAGGATGTTACCTCTGTGTGCGTGAGTCCATTCAGCAGGCCAAATTAAAGTTAGTCCTTTTTGGGGTTTTATTTCAAGATCATAATGACTGAAATATGTTGAACCACCTTCTTCAACATCATTCAAGTAAGTCATAAAAGCAAAAATACGGTGAAGATTCTGTATTCTTGATCGCTCGGTATGTATTTTTTTAAAATGTTGACCAGGTTTATATCTTTGTAAATTAAATGAACCAATTTCCAAGTTTTCAGATATTTCGTTTAAAAAAGTCCATTTCTCTTCATAGTTTTTGAAGCATTGAAAAAGTTGATCAAAATATTCTTTAAATGCCTCATTACCTGGCAGAATAATATCTTTAGGATTAATAGTAATATCAACGCTATCTTTTGTATCAAGATTTAAACCACCTGCCGTTACACCATTTTTTTGTTTAGCAATATTAAGTTCAAAGTAGGAGATAAGGTCATCACAAATTAAGATTGGTTCTATATTCCAAGAGCCAATAAAGGTTGGATTTTTATTCCCTGAACCTATTGCTACTTTCTTCATTTAATAAATTATTATAGAGGACTTTTTAGGATTAAAACCAATGGAGCCGTTTGCTTCTCTTAGTTTTATTATAGCATCTGAATGATTACCTTTCTTTAAAAGTACTCGACCTATTCCTTCTAACGCAGAGGCAAGTTTTTGATCAATATCAATTGCTGCCTCAAGACATAAAAGAGCTTGATCTAATTTGCCAATTTCTCTCAATATGTTTCCCAGATTTGAATGTGCTTTAGCGAAATTAGGCTTGATTTCAATTGCTTTTCGATATGATAATTCTGCGTCTTTTAATTTGCCTAGATCAGTTAATGTATTTCCCAGATTGTAATGCGCCTCTGCGTAATCCGGTTTGATTTCAATTGCTTTTAGATATGATAAATTTGCGTCTTTTAATTTGCCTAGATTAGTTAATGTATTTCCCAGATTGTAATGCGCCTCTGCGTAATCCGGTTTGATTTCAATTGCTTTTTGATATGATAACTCTGCGTCTTTTAATTTGCCTAGATCA
>QCHT01000013.1 GCA_003279445.1 Prochlorococcus sp. AG-402-G10 | reverse complement strand
GGATTAGAGGGAAGCATTGGCCATTGTCTTTCCTGCGGCAACATAAGGACTTACCACAATATTGGCTCCAGCAAGGGTCAGTTTTTTTGAAGCTTCTTCAGTTTCTGCTCTTGCGATAGTCTTGCATGTTTGATTAAGAGCTCGTGCACTTAAAACAACGTATAGGTTGTCCGCATCTGTTGGAAGAGTGACTACAATGCTGCGACATTTATCTATTCCTGCTGAGAATAAAGATTGATCTAATGTTGCATCTGCTAATAAAACTTGAAATCCTTTCTCTTCGGCTTTTTTTTTAACTAAAGGATCTTTTTCCAATATTAGTAACTTTATGTTCTTTGACTGCAGTTGATCTGCTATCTCTTTCCCAATTCGTCCATATCCACAAATAATTACGTGGTTGTTCATAGCTCTAAGCAGTCGTTGAAATCTTAACTCTCTCATCTTTCGAAAGTAACCTGAATCAGAAAGAGAGGCTAATCGCTGGAGAGTTAATTGAACTACAACAATTCCGCCTACGATTATTAGCAAGGTAACTATTCGCCCAGGATCGCTCAGAGGCTCTATTTCGCCGAATCCTATGGTTGTAATCGTAATAAGGACCATCCAAAGGCAATCACTCCATTCCCACCCTTCTGTTGCTCGGTATCCAATTGATCCCAATAAAAATAACAACCCTAAGGACAGCAATGGCCCAACCCACGCTTTGGCTATTTTTCTCATATTTCAATTCTACTATTGCCCTGAAAAATCATGTACTGCATTGAGTGGAGGTATGAAGAATGCCAAAATTGGGATTTAAGAAATTTCAGCCAAAAAACCACTAGGACCAGTATGGTAGCGGTTAATACAATTGTGATAGGTTCGCCCCTTTGTTGGGATGCATTTATTGGCAGCAGGTAACAGAGTTGCCATCTTAAATGCAGATTCAGCATCAAGAAAAGCTAAGGCGAAGCTTTTTAAAAATGCTCATTTAAATGCTTTTTTGATGCTATAAGCAAGGTATCCAGATTTAACTATTATCCTGAACTTTAACTTGATTGAATTGATCCATAATTGTTTATAATATTACTACTAGTCTCAGAGATGTTGTTCCCGAATGAGAAGTATTAATAAAGTCGCATATTAGGAATATAGTCATAGAAATCAATATAAATAAGCATATTCATGACTAAAACCCAACATCTGCAGCTCATATCAAAATCAATGCTAAAGAATAGAGTTCCTTTATAAAAAATTATTTAGGGGATTATTTTGCTAAATATAAATTTCTTTGGATTTGGAACTAAGTTCATGTTTGGTTCTATATATCTTATATTCTTTTAGCTTTATTCAAATAAGACTATTGCAAGCAAAATCTTAGAAAGTATGGGAATCTAATTCATATCAACCCCAAAGAGCCTGCAGTAAATCCAATCGCTATGAAAAAAGCAAATTCTATTAAATCTCTACTCCCAGTTGGAATTGAAACTAAGGCCGCGGAAATTCGTTGAGCCATTTGAACCTTGTACTCACAAATCAAAAGACACTAATCAATATTTCTTTGATGTGTGGATTTTGATTGCTGGTAGTGAAAAAAAATAGATTTTCTACGTATTTACACGTTTAGGTTGAAATCCATACGCGATGGAGGACGGAGCTTATTTCCATTGTCTATGCTCATCTCATTCGCTAAGGGCATGGAAAAAAGAGATTTAGCGGTAAAGCTCTATCAACATTGAGTTGTAGGGTATGAATAAATGGATTGATTTGACGTTTGTTCGATAAGATTGCTTTCCTCGGCTATTAATTACGTGCCGATTTCCTTGTTTTGCTGTTACCAAAGATTTAATTAACTTTAAATTCTTTTTTTATTCGTTCTGGATGGCCTAGAAAAGAAAAATCGGAACCTTATAGACTCCTCACATTAATTTTATTTGGTTCTGATAATTGGGAGCCTGCGTGATCTACCAGAGCTCCCTAAATATTTCAAAAGACCCATTTGAGATTTGATCTTCTCTTTTGGCCTTATTCAAGTAATTCCACAGGCTTCGCAACTCAAAGAACTTTCCACCTCTCTAAGAACATTTGCTCTAACAGAGAGTTCTGATGCCTCTTTGCTATTTTTTGCCGATAAAATTTTAAAATTATAAGACTTCTGCCTTTCTTCTAAGGATCTATTTGTTGTTAGGCCAGCTTCATTGTCTTGAAAGTCAATTCAACCAAAGAAGCTTTAAGATAAAAAGTCTTAAATAGACAATTTCATTTGGATTGATCAAATTTAAATTGAAAAAGCTTATGATCAAAAAAAATAGATTTGAAATGAGCCCCAAGCTTGTTTTTCTTTACGATGGTGAGTGCCCATTTTGTAATCATTTCTCGGCACTCCTCGAGTTGAGAAGTGGTCTTCCAGAACTTACTATTAAGAATGCTAGGGATAATCTTCCAGAAATGAAATCTTTGCTTGAAAAGGGATATGACCTTGACAATGGCGCTATCTTGTTGAAAGGTGATGAAGTATTACATGGCGCACAGGCTATTAATTGGATTTGTTCTCAAATAACAAAGCCTTCAGATGAATTGCTTAAATTAATTGCACTTACTTTTTCCTCTAAATTACGAACTGATGTAATCTTTCCCTTGCTTATCTTATCAAGAAGAATTCTTCTTTTAGTTAAAGGTGTGCCAAGAAAGTTGTTTTTTTAACTTCTTATAAATTCTTTTAATTATTTTATTTTAGAGCCTCATCTTTATTACTTTTTGCAATTATAAAAGCCATAAATGAAATTCCTGCTTTTAAGATGAACCGGTCATTTTGATTCAAATTATATGAAGAATAAACATAAGTTGAAAGTATAGTTTGTGTAAAAGCTAGTAGCCCTAGTTGTAGAGATCTCTGCCTGAAACTCCAAATAAAACATATTATGGGTGATATCAACATTGCTGACACTGCAATAAGAAATGGCTCCGACTTCCCTCTTCTTGCATAAGAACTAGTTAGCTCTTGCTTGCAATTAGCTAGTTGCGATTTATTTAACCTGAAATATTCAGTTTGAGGTATACGTGAATCCTTATAACGCCTGTGCAGCTTTTTCTCTATTGTTTTATATGAATCTATTTCTAGGACTTTTACAATTTCATCTGGCTTAAGTGCTTTCATCCTGCGTTTAAAATCTTTTGTAACTCCAATTTTGTATAAATCCTTATTTTTAATTAAATATATATGGCCAGACATCTCTATATCCTTTATCAAAATAGCTGTTTCTTAACCTTTCTTAAACCCAAATCAATTAAAAATCAACCTAAAAGTTTTAATGAAAAGTCCCTTGTAAATCAAAACTCTACCCTTGCTAAGTTTTGATCGAGAGGAGTACTCTAATTTTTTAATTTAAATTGATTGATAGCCTTTTAGCTAAAGTTTATTTATATGTAGATTAAAAAAATCAAAACTTTTGTAGGCTGAAAGTGCAGCCTACAAAAGTTCACCTTGTCGAAAAGCAACTTAAGGGGTTAATCCTTAGCTACGTAAACATCCTTTGCATAAAAACTGTTGTAGCCCTCTTTGGCTCTCCAACGGAAAAGGATTATGTGAACAGGGATCACTAGCAAGGCATGGAAAAAGGTAAGCAGATAAAAATCCCATGGAACTCCTGCTTGCCCATAAAATGCGAAAAGAGGTGATAGGTGCATTGAGTCTGATAATCCGTTTATTCATTATTGATTTTGCCTCTTAAACATCCTTATTGGTTTAATCAATATTGAAAAATTAATACCTTTTGAAAATAGCTCTTCTTAAAAAGACTGGTTTTTAAAGAATTAACTGTAAATGTCCTCAGAGTTTTCTAATTATTGATAGTTCAGATTTTATGAAGCTTCTTCTTAGAGTTCATGCTGGACTCCCTATGTAAGAAGGAGTTAGAACCGGTGAACCTGTCCCCCCTCCGTCTTGATCATTGTCGTCGTCGTCAAAACCTGAAACAAGAGCCCATACTCCACCGAGAGATAAAACTGCAGAGAAAATTATGGTTATAAAATCTGACTCCACAAGAAAAAAGAAAAATTTAGGAGACCCTAATTGATTTATGGGCAATGTGCGAGTAAATAGGGTCTTAATTGTGAGTTAAAAGTTATTACTACTTTGGGGCCATAAGGGATATGTTGCTTTGTTCTTGCATCTAATCTTCCACTTTTTTGTTTTTATTCATATTGAATAGGACTAGGCTAATGATTGTCTTTTCATTTTTGGATGGAACTAAGGTAAGTATGAGCATTGTTTTAGCTGTTTTGGATCCAACTATTCAAACCTTTATTTATGTTGTTGCTATAGCTGGCCCTTTAAGTATTGCTGTGCTGATATTTCTTCTCAAGAAGATTGAGAAAAATAATCCAGAGAGGATTCGCTGGCGGTGATGAGGCTTCTTGGACTTTGGTGCTTTATCTAGTTAACTTCTCTAATTTTATTAAAGTATTTGCGAAGGATTCGTAGGATTTTGGGTCGCAAGTTAAAAGAATAACTTGTAAACCTCTCTTTACAGCTTCGGAAAGCATTCTTTTGATCAGTGGAATCCTTGTTGGATCAGAGTTTGTAAAGGCATCATCAAAAATCAGTGGTAGGCACCCACCATGTTCAGACTTAAGGACATCAGCCATGGATAAACGTAATGCGGCTGATAACTGCTCTCTCATTCCACCACTTAATTGATTGAAATCATAAAAATCGTCCCCTCGTCGTATTTGAAGTCCACTAAATCCACTGACGTGATCAAAATTGAGGTGAGCCCCATGCCCATCTGGAATTATGGGTTTTAAGTAATTATTAATAGATCTAATTAAGGGTTCAGTGTAGCGACTTGAAAGGTCTGCTTGCGCATTTCTAAAAAGCTCTTGCAAGAGCTTATGTGAATCAATAATTCTCTTTTGCGCTAAATAGTCAGCTTGAACAGTTCTCAATCGAACTTCGGCTTGTTCAAGCTTGGAATAAGGATCTGAAGCGCTAATATTGTCGCAATTCTTTTTTGCGGCTCCTGCATCAGCAATAAGTTTTTCTTTCGTTTCTTCGATTGAGTGAATCTTTAATTCAATCGTTGGAAGATCATTCGATCTGTCAATCTTTTCTAATGATGAGAGTTGATTTCTTAAAAGCACCACTTTTTCTTCGGATTCTTTGAGTTCTTTTCCTATTAAGTTAATTTCAGCGCTTAAGCTTTTATAATCCCCATGATCTTTTATTAGAGCATTGATTTCTTTTCTTAAAGAAGTCAGCTGATTATCAATGACTTTTAATTTACTTTCATTATCAATCAGGGTATCCCTAAAAATATAAAATTCAGATTCGGCTAATTTCATAGATTTTTCCGCTTGCTCAAAAGCAGAAGAGACGACAGACCTGTTTTTTTGAGCTTTTTCCTTAAGTATCTCAAGCTCAAAAGTTGTACTTGGAATACTGAGATCATTTAGGAAATCATTTCGCAGTTGATCAAGTTCAGAAAGTTTTTTTTCTAACGCAAATTTCTTTAGTTCGTTTTTACTCAACTCTTTTTGCTTAAGTTGAATTTGTGAGTCTGATGGTACTTCTAAGAATGAAAGTTGTTGCTCAAGAGATAATCGCTCCTTGAAATCATTCTCAGCAACTTTTAGAGATTCCAATCCAAGCCGAGATAGTATTTTGAAATATTCTTTTTTAAAATTTTTATACTCAAGTTGCAAGGTCTTTAGTGTTTCAGAAGCACCTGGACTAATTTCAATTTTGATATTATCTCCCACTTGCAATTCAAAAGTTTGGACCAATTGTTTTTGCTCTCCAGTTTGAAGCTCTTCTCCATCAATACGAATTGACTTGTTAGATTGTAAAACCGTGATACCAGTAGCCATACTCTCTTGCCGAGCAAGAGCATTGAGAATCTTTTGATTTAAATCCCGTAACTGTTCTAAATCTGAAAGGTCTATTTTTGAGAGATAAGTAATTTGCTCTTCGAGTTTGTTTCGCTTATCTATAATTTTCTTTATTTTCTCCAGCTCATTACTAAGTCTAGAAACAGTCTCTTTTAGATAAGATTGATCTAACATTGTTTGCAATAGAGACAGATATTGATCTAATTGTTGAAGCTTGCTTTTAAGATTTGTGTGTACTACTTGTTCTCTCTTGAGTGAATTAGCCAGGCATAACTTTGTAGCCCCCTGTTCCCCCTGTAATTTTGTTAAGGACCTCTGCTCACCTTCTTGCTGCTTTATCTTTAATTGAATTTGATTGAGATTTTTAAATGATTTTTTAGATGCGTCATAACGCAATTGAATCGCTTCCAAAACCTTCGTAGCAAGAGTCACTTCAGACTCAAGTTGATTGCGCTCAGCTGCACGCTTTTTGATAAGTCTTTGTTCTTCTAATAATGCTGGCAGCTGAATATTTTGTAGGAGGTCAATTCTTTCATTGATTTTGACAAGGTCTTCGCTGGATTCCTCGTATTGCTTAAGTTTTATATGTGCTGTTTCAAGCTCAAGTTCAGCGCCCTTTAATTCCTCATGACTTTCCCAAAATGATGAGTTTTTTTTTATTCCACGACTTGTGAAGTTTTTCTCTATGGACATGTCAATTTTTTTTATAACACTTTGGTCATGAGCTGAAACCTGAATTGCTGCCCCACCAGTTTTTTCAAGTTGAATGAGGAGTGAATCAAAGTCATAAGAAGTCTTATCAATATTTAATAAGTCATTCCCTGAAGCCCCTTGCATGACCCAAAGGTGCGCCCAGCGTGTCGCTAAAAGTTTGCTTGCTTGACGACTCCCAAGTGATTCATTGACCCCAAGTAACTCTGCTAAATATTCTTCTGCAGGTGGACCTGAAAGTTGGCTTTTATTGCTTTCATTGGAGAGTGTTATTTGCCCAGAAGAACCAGTGAAGCACTTCCTTAAAAGATAGATTTCACCTTTTTCTTCAAATCTGATTTGAATTGTTGGATGGCCTAAATGCAGATTTGATCTGAGTGCTTGAATAGGTGCTCCAGTGGCAGTTGCCTTTAAAAACAGAGCGCGATGAAGGGCTTCAATTAGTGTACTTTTACCAGTTTCATTGGCCCCTTCAATAAGTGTTATTTGAGGAGAAAGATCAATGGAAATGTCAGAATGGATTCTGACATTTTTAACTTGGCAGTTGATAAGGCGCATGTCGATTTACCCTTCTACTGCAAAGCGATATAACTCACATAATGCTATGCGAATTATGGACGCCTCTTCTGAGGCCTTTACTCCTTCACTATTTAAGCGCTCTTGAAGTTGACTTGCTACTTGGGAAATTAAGGGGTTTTCTATGTTTCTTGTGAGTTCTTCTAACTCATCAGCTTCAGGTGCTTGATGACATTCGCCTTTAATGCGTAGCCTCAATAACTTGTTTTCTAGGTCCTCTTTAAATGACTGATATCGCTTATGGCCAGAAAGACTTAGCCTTCCACTAATCTCAATCCTTAGCAAATCACGTGAAATCCGACCAGCTGTCAATTCTTCGACTCGGCGCTCAAGACGATTAAGATCCTCATCACCATTAAACCTAAAACTTATATTGTGCCATTGAATTCGACCAGTTTGAATGGGTTTTACTTGAGGGTGAGCTTTACGAGAGACATCAATTTGGAGGACTTGCCCTCGTTGATTGTTCTCACCCTGATTAAAACGATCGGGCTCTGGAGTCCCTGAATACCAAGCCTTCTCATTGATTTGTTTTAAATTGTGCCAATCGCCTAAAGCAACGTAATCAATTTCATCAATTGGAAGACTATTTAGATCAATTAGGTTATTTGCATCAGACTGTGCTTCATCATCAAATGCATAATCACGTCCTCGAAAATCATTAATTCCACCATGCGCAAGAACAATTCTCGGTTTCAAAGAAGATATCTTGCTCCAGTCGACTTCTCCTAGCCAGAGCGTTGGATCAGCATTGTCTTTATTACGCAGTAGTGGGCAGGGGAAAATAACAGCATGTTCAATTTCAATGGGCGCACTATCTAATAAAAGTTGCAGATTAGGAGCCATCTCCTTCTGGTACTTCTTGAAATTATCACTATGCCAAATAGTTCCCAATGCTCCATGGTCATGATTGCCAGGAATCATTAGAACTTGCATGTCTATGCTCCCAATCGCTTCTAGAACTTCCGTAACAGCCGAAATAGAAGGAGTCGGTGAGTCGAAAAGATCACCCGCAATTAAGATAAATTGCGCTGCTTGTTGTTGAGCTGCATTTCGTATACGACTAATGACATCAATGCGTTCCTTTTTTAACTTGAAGCGTTTTTCATCGTCCTTGATCTGTAAGTAAGGCTTCCCTATTTGCCAATCTGCTGTGTGGATAAAGCGTGCCAACTTAAGATCTTCTCGATTTTTTTTTAGATATTGCTTTCTATTATCCGTCAAAGACGATTTAATTGCATAATTTGAATAACAGTTTGGAGTATTTGACTTTTCTGATCATTGTTCAGACTCTTTATGACATTCTTTGTACATGAAGGATAAGCCTATATGACAACTATAAGATAGTAGTACTTATATACTATGCTTTGCTTCGTGTGAAATGTGGGCTCGTTAAAGAAGGGAAGGTCATTGCTTGAGACCCCTGCTTTCCTCTCGGTTAAATGTGGCGACTTTGTCGTGATCTCAGCTTTTTCAGACCGTAAAGTTGATTGGTGGGTGGGATACGTAATTCATCGCGTGGGTAATTCAGCTGAACCTATGGTTAATACTCTGTTTCAAGTGATTGATATTGATACTGGGAGAGTAGTTACTGTTAATGCCGATGTTATTAGAGGAATAATCTAAATGTTTAAGTTGGATGTAATCCAAGCTATATATATTTTAAAAACTTCAAAAGCACTAGGAGTCTTGCTCAAAGACAATAGACTCTTTCCAAGTGTGAATGTGAGAATGGTATTATGAGCTTAAAGTTAAACTTATATTTATATCCTCTAGAGTCTTTGCGGAGCTAGTATTTCTTTTATAGGACTTAATGACGTTGCTTTTCATTCTTTTGAAAGCAAAGGACGTTGATTTGTATGCTTTTAGAGAAGGAACTGCCTGATATCTTTGATTTGAGATGAATTGACCTTCCTAGAAAGGAGGGAAAGTGGATTTAGTCTTTAATCAAAGAAGCAATGGGAGAATTGTATTGGCTTTGAGTTGGCTTTTTCTGACCATTAATGAACGTAATAATCATTATTATTAATGGAGCGATAAAGGCAAGTATTGCAACTAGGGCGAAGAATTGAGTTGGCTTAACTAAGACTTTTTTTAGCAATGGATCGCCACAAAGTCCACAGACTAAAGTCCCATCACTTCTCATTTTTTGAAATTGGTATTTTGGAGAGCAATAGGGACAGTAATAACTACTCATTTATAATTAGAATATAGGAACTCTTTATACACTATTATTAGAGAATCTGTTAGTAAAGTAAGGTTTTATACTTTTTGATTTATATTTATTTCTTCTTTTAGATTTTAGTCATAATAAAAGAGTGTAGAGTTTTTTCTAAATAGGAAATCCTCCTTTAGTCGCTAAAATAATTAAAGTATTTTGCTTCTCACGTAGTTTTAAAATAAATACTTCAGATAATTCAATCAATTCATCAATCTGGCCAACTTCCTTTTTTAGAAATCTAGCAATATTCTCCTGTTCTTTAATAGGAGGAACGGGTATTTTTATTTTAAGAAAATCTTCTTTTCTGAAGGAAGGTTTTATATAGCTTGGGATTAGAGCCCTCTCTAATTGAAATATACTTGAGAAACAATATTCAAAGTAGCTGGTAAGACATTCGTCACTTTTTGGAAGAATAATCATGCAGTTTTGTGAAAGGTTAAATCGCCCATGAATATTCTTCACTGTCATAGCCTTTGCTCCAACTGTTGTTGAAAGAATCACACGTTTTTTGCCAGTGTCAAACTCGAATACATTTATGGAAGCCATTATTCCATTACCATCTGTTTGCCCGCTATATACAGGGTAAGGTCCTTTATTTTTTTGACAAAATGTTTTTGTGAGTTTCTGTGAGTTTTTGCCTTTTAATGTCTTGAATAAATGTGATAACCTTTTTACTGACCAATGTACTGGGACTTTACCTAAGTAGTTTATTCCTGAACTTTTTAATGGTATATTTTTGTTCATACCTCTTGAAATAGATTCACGAATTAAAGCCTGCTTTTTGTCTTTTAAGAGTTTAATTAATTTTTCTCTTTTTATTATTAAGGATTTAATAAGACCAATTTCTTTGTCTAAATAGCTAGATATTTTCTTCTGTTCAGTTATTGAGGGAAGAGCTATTTTTATTGACTTTACTGTATCGACTTTTATGTTTGATTGTGCTCCACCAACTGCTAAAGACAGGAGCCTTTCTTTTGCTGCAATTAAGCTATAGAAGAGGAACGTTGAATCAAAACCTTCTGAAGGTGGCAATACACAGCATGCTTGATTTACAGTTGATGCAAATTTCAAAATAGAAACTTTGCCTATTGTTGATCCATACATTGCGATAATTATGGAATTGGCTGGGTAGATTTTTAAAGAAGGGTAATGATCTAATGCATATTCTGTGATATAAAAGTTGCTTTGTAAAAGGACAGAGTTATTTAACTCACCAGTTAAAACCCAGGGAATAGTTCCATCTATAAAATTTAGGTTATTTTCTCTACTTGGCGTTGTTCCGCTCCCTATATCTTTACAAATTCTAGATAGTCTTCTTTTCTTCCAGTGAGTTGAAGCCTCTATAGTTAGATTTATCTGAAATGAGTTTAGGGAATCAATCCTTTGATAAATCACAATACAACCTTGTTTGTAAGTTGAGTAATCAGATTGTTTAAATCTCTTAATTCCTGATTTATTGTAGTTATTGATTTAGGTTTCTTGAAGTTATAGAAGTATCTATTAAATAGAATCTCATAACCAATTTTGACCTTATTTTTATCAACCCATGCATCATCATAATAAGGAAGAATTTCTTGTGCAATATATGAGTCTAGTTCTTCTGAGAAAGGTATAGTCTCTATCTCTCTAAGACTTTTATCTGCTTTGGGCGTACCATCCTTATTAATTAGTATCTCCCCATGAGCATTTCTTTCTGGTCTGTCAATCGTAATAGAGCGGTAGCCAAATTCTTCATTATTAAAAATCTTACAGATTATTTTTTCATCTTTGTATAATTCACTAAAGGCCTTAAATATTTCCGTGACTTCTAAAATATGTTCATTTCTCAGCTCTTGCCGCTTGTTTCCTAAGCTCTTAGACAATTTACTGGAAAAGCTGCTTGCATCAATCAATTGAACTTTCCCTTTTCTTGCGCAAGTTTTCTTATTGGTAAGAATCCAAATGTATGTACTGATAGAAGTGTTATAAAACAACTCTTGAGGCAATTGAACAATGGTTTCAATTAGGTCGTTTTCAAAAAGATAACGACGTATTTCACTCTCTCCTGATCCTGCAGCCCCAGTAAACATTGGAGATCCATTTAGAACAATTCCGACTCGACTACCTCCCTGGAGAGTTGGTCGCATTTTTGAAACAAGATGCAGAAGAAATAAAAGTGACCCATCACTCACTCTTGGTAGGCCAGGCCCAAAACGACCTAAGAAGCCTTTCTCTTTATGTTCTTCTGTAACCTCCTTTTGAGATTTTTTCCAATCGACTCCAAAAGGAGGATTGGAAAGCATGTAGTCGTGTAATTCTCCATTCTGACAATCATGGGAAAGTGTGTTCCCTAAGAAAATCTTGTTAATATTTTGTCCTTTTATAAGCATGTCAGCTTTACAAATTGCATATGACTCGGGGTTGATTTCTTGACCAGATACGAGGAACTGTGCTGTAGGATTAATCTTATGTAAATATTCTGTGGCAGTACTCAACATTCCGCCTGTTCCTATAGCAGGGTCATAAAGTTTCCGCACAATTTTTGATTTTGTAAGCGCTTCTTGATCATTCAAAAAGAGCAGATTAACCATCAATCGAACTACTCCTTTTGGCGTGAAATGTTCTCCTGATGTCTCATTTGAAGATTCTGAAAATTTTCGAATGAGCTCTTCGAATATCATTCCCATTTCGAGATTACTTATATTTATTGGATTAAGGTCTATCTGAGTAAAACGTTTTGTTATTAAATAAAGAAGATTTGATTCACTAAGATCATTGATTTGATTTTTAAAGTCAAACTTTTCAAAAATCTCTCTAACAGAAGGACAGAATGAATGAATATACCCTTGAATATTCGTGCTAATAGAAGTTTCATTTGAATTACTTACAAGGGTTTTCAAACTAAAGTAAGAAGTTGAGAAATCAGATTCCTGAGCTTCATCTAGTAGAAAATAATTTGATCCTTTATGCTCCCTATTCTTAACCAAGCGTTTTTCTACCTTTGTCCCCTGCATTGTTTCTAATATGCAATCAATACGCCTTAATACCGTGAAGGGTAAAATAATTCTTCCGTAATTAGATTTCTTATAATTATCGCGAAGTAAATCAGCGATAGACCAAATAAAGGCAGAAAGATTTTTAGCCGCCAAAGTAAAGGACCAAATAGACTTCTTTATTTAATTTTGCCGAAGTTTTTAAGTCTTGCTCAAATTTTCCTAAGATTACAATCTTGACTCCTCAAAGTGTTTTTTCAAAAGTTGATTTTCCGCTAAAATTATTGTATGCGGGTGTAGTTCAGTGGTAGAACGTCAGCTTCCCAAGCTGAATGTCGCCAGTTCGAGTCTGGTCATCCGCTTAGAAGATTCAACTGAAATTGAAATATTTGTAGAATGTGTTCCCTAGAGCCATGACCTCTAAGATGTCTATTCATCCATAGTCATCTTACCCTGATGAATAGAGCTTTACAATTTTTTGCTTCGCTTGATCATGTAAAGGATTTCCAGATCTTGAATGGAACTTGCAACCTTTTTTCTTAAATAATTTAGGGCTTCATGATCCACTCTTGATTCACTAATTATTAATTCGGATTGGCTTACTGCAAACTCTAGATTTTTTATTTTCATTTCTAGAACTATAGAAGAATCTTTGCATGCTTGAAGTGTTGCTTTGTCAATCATTGTAAGCTCCTCTAAATACTTAACAATTAAGAGCTCTCTCCTGTTGTTAGCTTGGGACAAAAGGAAGGGAAAAGCAATGATCCTTAGAAAGCCTTACAGTAAGTTAATTAGCTTATTTCCATATGGCAACTTATCTAGTAACTGGCGCCAATCGGGGGATAGGACTTGAATACTGTAAGCAATTAAGGGAAAGAGGAGACGATGTCATTGCTACTTGCAGATCTTCAACTAAAGAACTTGATGATTTGGGAGTTAGAGTTGAAGTAGGCATTGATATCACTTCTGGTGAGTCAGTGGTTAATCTTAAAAATAAATTAAGTGGTTTCAAAATAGATGTATTGATTCAGAATGCTGGCATTTTAGAGAGAAATTCTTTATTTGAGCTTGATCCTGAAAGTATTAGAAGGCAATTTGAGATCAATGCCTTAAGTCCTTTATGTTTTACACGTGCAATGCTTAACAACCTTAGTGAAGGATCTAAAGTGATTCTTATGACAAGTCGAATGGGCTCGATTAAGGATAATTCAAGTGGAGGTTCATATGGATACAGAATGTCAAAAGTCGCACTCTGCATGGCGGGTAAATCTCTTGCGATTGATTTAAAGCCTAATGGCATAGCTGTAGCTTTGTTACATCCAGGCCTTGTGAAGACAGGAATGACATCTTTTACCCCTCAAGGAATCACCCCTGAGAAGTCTGTACAAGGTCTTATACGTAGGATTGACTTGTTGGATCTAGCTAATACAGGGGGTTTTTGGCATGCAAATGGTGAGACCCTTCCGTGGTGATTTTGGTTGAAATTTTTTAACTTTTGTTCGATAGAAATGAGTAAGACCCGGTCAAAATGAAGTAAAGGCTATAAAAAAATAGTTGATCAAAGTATTTGGCTATTAATTAGATAATATGATCTTTAGGAATTGTTGCTTTCGCTAGAGCAGGACAATATCATTACCTTCAAAATTTTGCCTATTACAGTTGATAGATCAAATCTAAGAATATCAATAACTCTAAAGAACAGGCGTGCTTGAGTGAGAATCTTTTAAATAAAGAGAATTTCTTGATTTGATAACGAAAGGAGAAATATGTTCCTCATGTTTTCTTGGTGCTAGCATTTTTATTTATGTTTCAGAGCTTCTAATTGATCTGATATATTTTCTGACCACATAGGATCTCTATGGAAGACAGCTCTTTTAGAAGATGGTCTATAGCTGTGTAGCCTTTCAATTTGTTGTGCCCATTCTCCTGTAAAACCTTTTAAGGCTTTAACCATTGCAGGGTCTGAGAATTTTATTCTTTCGCGAGCTAGTAATAGAGAAAAAACCTTTTTAAATAGTTTGTTGTCCCGATATAAGTAAAGCCAAAAATCATAAATCTCTTCAAGGATTGTTAGAGGTAAATCATATGAAATCCCTTCATCTACTGAGATTATCTTATAACCATCATCTCTGCAGTCATTAATAAGATTTTCAATATTAAGCTCAATAGCATTTAGTATTTTCTTTGCTGCTTCAGTCCCTAGAAGTTCTTTACGATAGCACTCAATAAATAAGCTATCTTCTTCCAAGGGATCGCTAAAAGTTGTTAGGCTAATTCTCCAGAAACCCTTGCCATGTTTCTCTCCATTAACTAAGTATAGAAAGAGATTATCACTCATTAAAATAATTTAAATCATGGGAGGTTCGAGGAGGTTTTGTCCTAGGTGGAAATTTTCTTTAGGACTATCATAAATATAATATTATAGTTTCAAAAATTATAGTTCTAATTGCAGGTTTGTTTCTAAAGTGCTAATAGTCATAACCAACACCAAAATGGAAAAAGCCTGTATTTGTGATTCTTTGAGTAAATATTCCTTATTCATATGACATAGGTAGATTCACTTTCCTAGGAGATGCTACTTTCTGAATATTTTAGACTAAGACAAGCTTCTGAAGATGATCAATCTAATTTCATTCTTCTTTAAGCACAGTCGCCAATTTTTTTAATTCGATCAAGTTTGAGATGTGTTTGAAATGTTGATATTTTTTATAATGAGTTTAGCAAGAAAGGCTTTCCTGCTTTCTTCTTCTGTTTTTGTAATTTCTACTGCAATAACTTCTTGTGCTGCGCCTGCGCCAAGAAGCAGGCAGATTCGTCTGAATGGAGCAGGTGTGACTTTCCCAGCAAAGATTTATACATGTTGGTTTTCTGATTTAGCTCAGTCAGGCGGACCAAGAGTTAACTATCAGGCCATTGGTTCAGGGTCTGGACATAAAGCATTTATCGATCAAACTGTTGACTTCGGAGCTTCTGATGAACCTATGAAGGTAAATGATTTGTCAAAAGTGATTCGTGGACTTGTACAAATACCAATGGTTGGGGGGACGGTTTCTTTTGGCTATAATTAATCTTGTGATTTAAAACTTTCTCAAAGGCAAGCAGTTAAATTAGCGATGGGTAAGATTAGTAATTGGAGCCAACTTGATTGCCCTCCCGGTAAACTTACTTGGGTTCATCGTTCTGATGGATCTGGGACTACAAAGGCTTTTAGCAACTCCATGTAGGCTTTCTTTCCGGAATGGGACCTTGGGGTTGGTAAGTCTGTTAAATGGTTAACAGGAGTTGGTGGGGAAGGAAACGCTGGAGTTGCTGGAATTATTATAAATATTGCTGGTAGTATTGGATATCTCAATCAGTCTTATATTCGAGATAATATTAAGTCAGCTGCACTTGAGAATCTTAATGGAGAGGTTTTAAAACCATCAAATGATTCAGGCGCGAAGGCTTTAAGTGGAATTAAATTGGATTAGAATCTTGCAGGAATAGACCCTAACCCATCAACGAAAGGTGCATACCCCATTGCAACTTTAACTTGGATACTTGCATATAAAACAGGTAATGGTACGAATACCGAAGGAGTTAAATTAATGCTTAATTATCTTCTCAGTGACGATACTCAATTAAAGGCTCCTTCTATAGGCTATATACCTTTAAATGGTGAGAATTTAAAAAAATCTCAGCGAGCTGTAGAGAAAATCCTGAATTAATAATAAGTTCCAAAAGAGTTGAGCTAATCTAGGGGCGGGATTAAATATAAAATTTTCCTTTCATTTTTATGACATTAGTCTTTTCCGTAATTACATATTAAATATGGAACATCTTTTACATACTTTACATACCATTAAACATCCAATAGAGGGTTGTGCTTACCTTGTTTATGGTGGAGCATTTGTTCGATGGCGCTTCCCTAAAGCCTGGAATAAGCTACTGGACAGGATTGCTGTTAAGGAGTTAAGTAGTTAGCTTTTCCTTCATTCCACACTTATTTATTTAAGTAAAGTCATTTTCTGTTTGAGAGCAGCTGCAATAGCTGATTTCAAATGCTTATTTGTTGTGATATTTAATTAGATTTATCTAATATTATTGTCTTCACTAAGGCCCTGATTCTCCTTTTTTGAAAAGTCAGGGGTGATCGATTGGTCGTCACTTTCCAGGGATTCTTCTTGCTGGGATTGTTCTTCTTGTTGCGTTAAGTCAGGGGTGATCGATTGGTCGTCACTCTCCAGGGATTCTTCTTGCTGGGGCGAGAGCTTTTCAGAACTTGATGAAGCATTTCTTTGCTCATCATTATCTAGTGGAATTAATTGTTTTATTAGACCTATTAATTCCCTAAGGCTCTTAAATAGATCTTTTAGATTCTCCTGAATCTTTTTTAGGACATTTTTAATCTTTTCAGCACTTTCACTCTTATTGAAATAGAGGACTAAGGCCCCTATTGAAGAAACGAGGAATAAGAAAAGTATTAGGCCTAGCATTTCTTCAAGTAATATTTTCCTAAAGATCACGTGTAATTTATTTTTTATCAAGTGTTTAGCAACACCCTTTAAAGATATAATTCTATGGAGTTTTTCATGTGAGTAATTTAAAAAGGGAAGAGCTTTTTAAAATTCTCGATATTTCAAGATCAAATGAAGACTAGCTCTTATCTTTTATAGGTTTAGTCCGCGCAACGATCTTTCTAGAAGTATTGAAATTAAGACCAAGCTTGCGATTGGAAAATATGCTTTTGAAGCCGATGACTAACCATTCTCGTATTTCTTTGAAAGACTTGGAGAGATTATCGTTTGCAAAAATGGAACTTAGCGATACCCATGCTTCTTCTAAGATCCCTGTGGTTCGACTTTCTGTTATAGAGTTCATGAATGATTTTATAAAATAGCAACTTTTGAAAAACAGTACTAAAGAAAAAATGGCAGAATTTGTGAAATAACAAATCTGATTAGATTTTTTGCCATGATCAATGCTATTTCTACTTTCACTTGGATTAAACAATGACTTATCAAGAACCACCAAATGAGAACAACGAACCTAAGTGGGATTACACTTCCTCTAGGCAAAATTTTATTACAGGAGCCATGGTCGTAGGAGGGAATCTCCTTGTTTTGTTGATCTATTTACTTTACAGAACAGTTCCTAGCGTTCATCAGTTCATCTCTGGTAGACCTATGTGAGATTAATTTCTAATTGTTCTTAAGGGATTAACTGAGCTTACGAGCAATTGAAAAACTGAGGCCTTTCTTCTGATCTTACCCTTTAGAAGAGAACATGTTTTTCTTGTTAATTGTTTTCAGCTACATTTTATACTTTTTATATTATAGCTTAGCTGGATTTATTTATCATCAAATAGGAAATTATTAAAAACAAAAAGATTGGAAGTGAATAAATCGTTGCCAGAATGAGTAATATAAGAATTAAAATAGACATAAGAAAAGCAAGTCCTATAACTATATTCCAACAAAATTTTTTCAGCCCCTCCCCCCATACTTTACCTGTTAGCCTTTTAAGTTCGACCCTTAAGACCCTTCGTTCTTCTAAAAGTTCAATTAGCTTTTGTTTATGCCAATCTGCTGACTTGAGAGCGCTTGCTTCTAAAAATTTCCTTTGGAGGCTTATTAAAAAGTTAGACTCTTTTGAAAATATGGAGCGGTATCTAAGCAGTTGAGCTTGGAAAATTTCTTTACTTATATCTTTGATTTCTAGATCAATCTGATTAATCCGAAGGAATAAAAATTCCGTTCGAAAAGAATTAGTCGGATTATGAACTAGCTTAATCGGATAAAGCTTTTTTTTGCTCTTAAATAGAGAATTGATCAAGCGCAATTGTCAAGCCTTTGATTCTTGAGATTTATCTGTATTATAACTATATTGTATGGCTATCTCTCTATGTTCTATACATGTCACGATTGGAAAGTATCATAAGTCTTTTACCTTGAAAATCTATGAATTAATTTTAAGCATTAAAGTATACTTGCAGATTAGAAATGCTTAAATTTAGAAAAGAGACTTACTAAGCTAGAATATTATTAAAGTAATCTTTTTCCTAACTAGAAGAATTATTCAAATAGAGTTAAGACACCCTTGCTCATTAAAGATAGTCCCATAATTATAGATATAACCTCAAATGATCTCTTGACCATTACTTCACCTTTTCTTATTCCATAAGAAGCACCTAAGTAGCCTCCTGTTAAAGATCCTAATATTAAAGTTGGAATCCACGCCCATTCTACATCACTATTTAAAGCTAGGACAAGGGCCCCAGTACTGTTCCATCCTATGCCAACCAATATTAATGTATGAGCTACTGCTGATATATAAGAAAACCTAAACCATTTTACAAGCCAGAGCGTTACAAATAAACCAGTGCCAGAAGAAAAAGAACCATTTAAGAAACCAATAATGAATAATACAATAGATCCAATCAGTATTCGATTTTGCTTGAGATTAACTTGGTACTTAATATTATTAGATGACTTTAACCTGGAGGAATATATTCCTAAAATCAGTGTTAAGAATCCTAGAGTAAATGTTGTATATTGACTTGGTAAAATTATTACTATCTTGGCACCAAATACAACTCCTGGTATACCAAATAATATAATTAATATAGAATGATAAATACTGAGAGTTTTTTCTCTTGAATGCCTAATAGAAGCCCCAACACCTAAAGCAATACTTGCTATTTTATGTGTTGCAAGAGCCTTTGTGAAAGGAAGCCCTAAAAAAATTAAAGCTGGCAATTGAATCAAGCCTGCTCCACCGCCAGAAAATGCAGATAGGAAATTTGACAATACTGAAATGAATGCTATTAAAAAATGGCTTGAAAACTCTTCTATCATCCTTGTTAACCATTATTTAGGATTAGAACTTAATTCATAATGTGCTGGCATTAAACCTTTCCTAAATAGTTTATTTTAATTAGCCTTATAAGGCTAATAGAAGCATGCTGAATAATAACATTAGGACTTTTAGCCCTAATTATGAGGAAACTAAAATTTTAGCAGCTGGACCTGTTCTCTGAATTGTTTACTATAATTTCTACTGGATAGTCATCAAGAGGTTATTTTTAAGAAATGGGACTCTTATACAAAGCAAAAGAAACAATTAAAAAGATCATAAAAAAGATCCTAGGTACTCGCATTACTAGAAGTAGTTTTTTCTCTGCTAGAGCAGTCATTGATGATCTGGTTCTTTGTCAGTGGAAATTGAGCAAAGAGCACGAAAGGAATTTCCTTGCTAATAAAGACAATTATTTGTGTATAAGAATTTATGACATTACAAACTCTAATTCTAATAAGGATGCAACATGCGTTATGAAAGAAGTGATTTTAAAAAAAAATTCTAAACAGTGTTTGTTAACTACGCCTGTCTCTGATGGCAGACTCTTGTTAGAGATTGGCTTCAGAGAGGCGTATGGAAGGTGGTTTTTATTGTCATCTTCATTAGTGACTTTAGCTTGTAGACCTTTATCAAGTTCTTATCGAGATGATTCATGGTTCGATTTTGATAAGGAATCTAATCAAATAGAAGCTGAAAGTATCCATGAAAGGGTCTATCAGATATCAAAGTCTGGAGTTAATGGTGGCTCTGAAGCTATTAATAAAAGGAATTAACTAATAATTCATACTTTGCTTAATTCCTTTTATATTACATCTTGAAGTGAACTAATCAGCCACTTTATAAAGTTGCTTGGATTAAGAACATACTTAATGCCTTTTTTAAAGATTATTTCCTTATTTTTTTTAGCATTTGATTTATTTGAAAAGGTGTTATTAATTAAACTTGAATCAATTTGATTTAGCTCATTATTGAAAAACCATGCACTACTACCATTGTTTAACTTTATAATTAATCCTATATCAGTTCCGTCAGTGATCTTATAACCTATGACTTGCCCAACTGGATTTGTAGAAAGGGTTTGACTTAGTTCATCTGAGACGTTGTCCTTTATTCTTGTAGGATCAATTTTAACTAAAGACCCTATCTCTGATAGCTGTTTTTCTTTATTTATGACCTTTATTAGAAGAAAATTTTAAATAATATACTTTACTTGTTACCCATAGTCAAGTTTTATTTACCTCATCTGAGATCAAGGTGAGAATTAGCAGCTATTCTATGATTTTTTCAAAAACATGGAATCAATAAGCAGCTTAATTACTATTCTTAATAATTTAGTTTTTTTCTCTTTTCCCTTGATTTAATTTATTAGTATTGAGCTTACTGATGATTTGTTTGATCCCATTATTTAGCAACCTAAGAATAAGAAATGCAAAAGCAACTAGTCCACCAGCAACTGCTAATGACAGAATCTGATTCGGCAGATTGATTTCACTTATGCTTTCCATGGCCAGTCAGTAAATTAGAGACTTTATAAAATGTTATTGCCTTATATATACTTTTTCAGATATCTATAATACTTGTAACTATTAGCATTTGTTAATTTAAACGATTGTTTTAACCTGTTAAAATATAGATAATAGGTACTGTTTGCTTGCTTACTATAATTTATTTATTTAGATAGAAAAAGAGGCTTTGCCTTGATTAAAGGTGCAAGCCTTTTTTCCTATTTTGCTAAATGGTTATTATTTCAGGATTTGTTTATGCAAAGCTCAGAAACCTTTTTCCTCCATTTCAGAATTGTGTGATTTTTGCATTTCAACCATCTCTGCGCATGTAAGAGCAGGCCTGTATAGAAATTCGCAACCAAAAGCAGATCTCCAAAACATGAAGTGTTTGAAAAGAGCTTTACTATCAGCTGCTTTGCAAATTATGCAAAGCTCTCCTGATTCAGGCATATGAAGTCTTGCGATTAGTTCAAACCCTTCAAACTTATCCATAGAGGCACCATCTTCCATATATTTAATAAATGCTGTATAACCTTCATCTTGTGTCTCAGCAGGGACAGCACATGTGACTACGTAAAATTGCATAAAAAAATTTCTATCCTGTTTTAGGTCATTTAATCCTATTGTGCTTCATTGATTAATAAATTATTATAATCAATAAATTTGAGTGTAATTTATTTTCTAATTCTTACATACCAAATTTTAGATTTTCTAGGCTAATATCAATATTAAGTTGGTTTAGCCTTCTATTCCTATTTATAGACAAGTTAACAAATGGTAACTGTCATAGCCGTTATTGATTTAGAAATAATTTATTTTGTTTTAAAATACCTATTTGTTGATAAATATATGTTTAATTAATTCGTAAAAATTTCTCTCTAAGTTATTAGCTTTGTCTTTTGAGTAACCTGTAAAATTTTTTGCGGAAGCAGTGGATAATCTCTATTGCCTTAGCAAGCAGGCGATTCTAAGAAGCTTAGTAACTATATATCTAGGGGCATCTATAAAGAGATTGACCCTTGATCATATTAAGTGATTTGAAAAAGCATGAAAAAAGGGTTGGCAAACGCCTAACCCTTTTTAGGAAAAGGATTAGAAGTTCTAGTCCTTTTTGGCAGGGATGTTTTGCTGATCGTAGTCAGGACCTACTAATACTGCCATCACTGCAAAGAGAGCAATGAAAGCTATTCCTAGATAGGCTGCAGATGGAGCTGGAGTGCTGAGTAGGCCGGCAAATGTAAAAGGAAACATGGCTTTTAGTAAACAGTGTTATTAATACATCAAAACTATCTTGAGACGCGTTTTTTTATTTACATTGTTATGTTTTTACTTCTTTTTCGCCTGCGACCAAGTGAGAAACCATCCTGAGCGTTTGTCAAGGAGCTTTTCCGGGAGATTGTCTTGAAGTTCTGAGATCGCAGCCATCATGTAGGGATTGCCCTTGTCAAAGTGCTCAAAAAAATCGATTAGATTTAAATTCTCTTTCATGTTTTATTTTCACGTTGAATGCAGGATAATCTTCATTTTATTTTGCCCAACAAACCTGTCAATAGAGATTTTAGAACAATTTCTAAAAATATAATTTTAAATTGTATCTAAGTTTTCTTGAATAGCTCTTAGCATAGACCTTCTTTCAGATGAAGAGCCTTTTCTTGTTTAATTTTAGCCTTATTAGCTTTTTAGTATTCGATAAATATTGATTACTGCGGTGCATTGCCTATCACTCTTGACTCAATTTAATATTTGAATATGACTAATAGGATTTAGTATTGATTCAAAAATTTTAAACTAGTTTTAATATTTCTGTTCTTCAAAAGAATATTCATTGCTCACTTTCTGCTTTCCTCTTAAATTGACCCTGATTTTGCTAAGTCATTTTGAAGATTGCTTTCGCAGGCAAGCACTCTTGCCCAGCAAGGTAATTGCTTTGTTTCAGGAGATTCTAGAAAATTATCAATGGAGGGCCTAAGAATCTTTGAGAATTTTTGAACAGATAGCTCTTCTTCATGTCTGTCATAGGGAATATTATTGACGGCAGCATCTAATCCAAATTGCTTCACTCTGTCTTGACCAACCCGTTTATATAAAACTTCTAGTGTGGATATTTGAGAATTAGTTAATGTTTGAGCTTGATGCTCCATCAAGGCTCTTAATACATTAGATAAAATCTCCATACACATGCGCTGGAGGCCTTCTTTTGGGGTTTGGCCAACTTCTTTATGTTTATGATCAAATACTCCTAGGTCAACTTGGGCAATTCTAGAGAGCCGTACATTTTTATAAACCTCTGAAAGTAGGCCGATTTCCAACCCCCAGTCGCATGGAATTCGTAAGTTCATTCCAAGGTCTCTTGTGAAAGCAAATTCTCCAGCTAATGGGTACCTAAAAGCCTGCAAATATTCCAAGAATGTACCTTTACCAAAGATTTGCTCTAGAGAAGTTAATAATGGCCCAACAAATAACCTTGTCGCTCTTCCTTGGAGTGCATTGGACTCAAGTGATAAACGGCTGTAAAAGGCTTTTACGTATGAAATGCCATGAGACTGATCTAATAATGGTTGCAACATTCTGGCAGGATATGAAAGGCTAAAAGTTCTTATGTCTGCATCAAATAGAGCAACTACTTCAGAATCTCTAGTTGCCACTCCAATGCCCTGCCATACAGCCCACCCTTTTCCTGGGGTACCTATTAAATCAAGACCATTTTTTTCTTGACTCTTCAGAACTTCAATTACGGAAGGATTATTTGTCCATTGAACATGAACAGGAAAAGGCATTGAAGAGAAGAAAGCCTTGGCCTCTCTAACCTCTTCTGCAGATTCTGCAGATAGAGCAATTACTAGTTCATTAAGACCTTTTAAATTACTTAGGACCTCTCTGATTTTAATTAGAGCCGGTCTTTTAAATTCTTCGAAAAGGCAAGGAATCAATATAGCTGTGGGCCTTTTCTTTAGATTCCCATTCAACTTCTCTAGAGAATCTTTTGTGACTCCATATTGATGAATTGTTGTGATCAAATCCTGTTTAAAGTCCATTCGGTAATAAGTGCAACAGAATGAGAGAAGTGTTTAGTCGGTCCTGTGCAGAGTATTAATAAATACAAGGTGACAGGTTTGGAAAGGCAACTAAAAGAACTTAGGGGCTTGTTAGAAACAATCTACAAAGACCATCCTGTAGAAGAGTTGAATTCTATGTGGTTGCAATTGCTGCAGATTTTAGAAGCCAATAGAAAAAGCGACTTCGCTGATATTAAATCTAATTTACCGCAGTGGGATTCTTCAACAGTAGTTTTGATTACATATGCAGATGGAGTTTACTCTTCAACTAATCCTACATTGAAGCCACTTGAAGAGCTTATAGATAAGCATTTAGATAATCTTGCTTCAATTATTCATCTCTTGCCATTTTTATGTTCTACTAGTGACGGTGGATTTGCTGTTTCAAGTTATGAGAAAATAGAACCAAGATTTGGAGAATGGGAAGATCTAAAAAGATTATCTAAGAATCATATTATAATGGCTGATTTAGTTTTGAACCATATCTCGGCTTCTCATCAATGGGTTCAGCAGTTTAAGAAATCTGAAGAACCTGGTAGAAAATATATTTTAGCCCCTATAAATAATAATAATTGGTCTAATGTTATTAGACCTAGGAATTCATCACTTTTTACTGCAATAGCTACAAAGGATGGGAAGAAGGATGTCTGGACAACATTCGGACCTGATCAAATTGATATTAATTGGAGAGAACCTAAAGTATTTATAGAGTTTCTAATATTACTAGCTAGATATTTCAATCATGGAATCAGATGGATTCGTTTAGATGCAATTGGATTCATTTGGAAAGAACCTAAAACTACATGTTTACATTTAAATGAAGTCCATCTTTTCGTTAAGGCTTTAAGGATATTTCTTCAAAGTTTGCAGGACTCATTCGTTTTAATTACAGAAACTAATGTACCTGAGAAAGAGAATATTTCTTACCTAAAACCTGGAGATGAAGCTCATTTGGCCTATAATTTTCCTTTACCTCCTCTTTTATTAGAGTCAATAATTAGCAATAAGGCAGACTTAATAAATAAATGGCTTTGTTCTTGGCCTTCTTTGCCTAATAACACGGGTTTCTTAAACTTCACTGCTTCTCATGATGGGATTGGGTTAAGAGCATTAGAAGGGATAATGGATCAAAATAGATTGCATAATTTATTAATAGCCTGTGAAAAACGAGGAGGTCTTATTAGTCATAGAAGAATGTCAAATGGTGAAGATAAGCCTTATGAGTTGAACATTAGTTGGTGGAGTGCAATGTCTGATACTGGCGTTAACCCTAATAATTTTCAGTTTGAAAGATTTATACTTAGCCAACTCTTTGTTTTGGCTTTAAAAGGAGTTCCAGCCTTTTACTTTCAATCATTAATGGCTTCTGAAAATGATTTAATTAGTTTCGGGAAATCTGGTGAAAGGAGAGATTTGAATCGAGAGAGATTTGATTTGAACAAATTAGAAGCTATCTTAAAAGATCCAACTTCGTCTGCCAGCAAGAACCTTAGCAAACTAAAAAAAGCAATGAACATTCGTAGACAATTTAATGCTTTTCATCCTAAAGAAAATATGCAATGCCTAACGCCTAGTCGAAGCGACTTTGTTGTCATTTGCCGAGGTGAGAAAAATGATAGGGTATGGGCTTTGCACAATATGACAAATAGCAAATTAAGTATGTCACTTTTTGATTATCTCAAGATGGAAAAACAAAATCATACATGTTGGTTTGATATATTAAATGAAGTTAACTATCAAGATAATTATATAGAGATGCAACCTTATTCTGTCCATTGGCTTATTCAGAAAAAATGAAATTAAAAGCTAATAATACTAATTGGTGGGTCGTGACAGATATTGATGGAACTTTAATGGATCATAATTATGATCTTCAACCAGCCTTGCCGACAATTAAATGGTTGAATGAATTATCTATACCTGTTATCCCTTGTACGAGTAAGACTGCTGCAGAAGTCCGTGACCTAAGAAAAAACATAGGGTTAAATGATCCATTTATTGTAGAAAACGGAGGAGCCATTTATGGAAATGACCCCTCTTCAAAATTAGAGTGGGAGTTAATATTAGGAGAAAAGTATGAGAAATTGAGATCTAAGTTGAGACTTATATCTTCAGAGCTTGGTTATTCTTTAATGCCTTTAAATGACCTGTCTAAGCTTGAAATTAGTGAACTAACTGGATTAACAGGGAAAGCCATTGAACTTGCTCTTGATAGGCAATGGAGTGTTCCATTCTTAAACCCTCCTGATTCATATAGAAAGAGGCTTGGAGAAATAGCCTCAGGATTAGGTGCGACAATCTATCAAGGCAATCGAATGAGTCATTTGCTTGCTAAAGGAAGTCACAAAGGCAAGGCAGTTATTAGGCTGAAGGAATTTCTTAATCAGCCCGACGCTAAAATAATAGCCCTAGGTGATTCGCAAAACGATCTCCCATTATTGGAAATAGCTGATAAACCTATCGTTGTCCCTGGCAAAGAAGGGCCAAACCCTTTCTTAAGAGAAGGCATTTCTTCTGGGAAGTTTTCCTTAGCACCAGCACCACATTCTGCAGGTTGGTCATTGGCTGTTAGGAAAATAATTAGTGATTTTGAGAAATAAATCCGATGAACAAAGACCCTCTTGATTTTCGTAAAGAACAAATAAACTCTCTCCCTTGGATTCATAATGAAAATCTTAAAACTGCTTTCCCAGAAAATAATTTAGCAAGGCTTTTAGCTCAGCTTGGTTGGGAATATTCTGAATGGATTGATTATTGGATGGAAAATAATGGATCTAACCTTGCTAAAACTTTTTGGCCAAGTGGTACGAAGTTAGATTGGATCTGGGGGTTAGCATTACCTTTGCTTTCTGATATTCAACATAACCAATCTTCTGAAAATGGTAGGAGATTATTTGGTATTTCGGCCTTACCTGGTTGTGGTAAAACTTGCTTAGGTAAATGGTTAGAAGCCTCAGCCAAAATATTAGGTATTTCTTTAAAAGTTTTATCATTAGATGATTTTTACTTGCCTTCTGATGAACTAGATTTAGCAATGAAAGATAATCCTTGGAAAGTTCCCAGAGGACTCCCTGGGAGTCATTCAATTGAACTCCTTGACTCTTCTATTGATAACTGGTTGTCATCAGGTCAAATTGAAGCGCCTCAATTTGATAAAGCTTTAAGGAATGGGTCTGGAGATAGGTCAGGCTGGATAAAATCACATGCAGATATTTTGCTTATAGAGGGCTGGTTCTTGGGATGTTACCCATTAGATCATTCTTTAGATCAGCTAAAAATGGGACCTATCAATTCCATTCATTTGACATCTAATGAAAAAGAATATAGATCTAAGGTGCAAGAAAAACTTCAAAGTTACCTATCAATTTGGAAGAGAATTGATAAGCTCTGGCATATACGGTTAATAGATTTTGATTCTTCATCTTATTGGAAGGTGGAGCAAGAGACGAAAATGTTGAGAACTAGAGGTGCAGCATTGAAAGGAGAATCATTGCACTCTTTTGTTCGCATGATCCAAACTTCTATACCTCAACATAGCTTAATGAATATCGACTGTGATGTGCGCATTGAGATTAATAAAGAAAGAGAAATTCTTCAAATTTCTCTTGAAAATCGAATGAAGCGATAGGTTTGATAAACTTTTCATGATAGGAGCCTTGCTTGTAGGAAGAATCTTATTTTGATATTTTTGTATTTAGTTTCTTTTTATACAGTAATTAAAAGAAAACTAATATTAACTGTCATTATTGATATTAAAGTGATGCTTGACTTTTCTTATCGCAATGAAAGTGAAAGGATGATTGTTTTAAGGTGTATTGGACCTTTTAATTTTTTTTTAGAAAGAGTTTTATTCCCTGCTGAATTAATTGTTTTCTCAGCACCAGAAGATTCAAAGGTTGAAATTTGGGGGAATGAGCTTTATGGAGCAACGTTGGAGCATAGGATGAGGGTTACAGAAACCTCTAATTAGCCTCTTTTTGTACCGCAGTGTCTTTTTTTATCTATTTTTCAGGATTTAAAAGTTTTAAGCAGATTGCGATTAAATTCTCTAACTCTAGGTAAAATTAATCTTAATAATTTGTGCTTCTCCAATACTTCTCTTATCCTTATCCTAAAGATTAATCAATTAGACTAAATTATGGATTCTTATATTTATTTAATAGAGAATGGAGATTTGTATAATATTGGCGCAACTAATAATATTGATAGAGTTCAGCAATTATTACAGCCAGGCAAGCTTTGTGTTTCTTTGAAAAATAAGGAAGCTGCTTTTATTTGTAAAAACCTGCATATTCGATATTCTGAAGTAAGGCTTCCTGGAACAGATTATTTTAGATTGAACAAGTCTCAATTATTGGAATGCCAGTTAATTTTGAAAGGGGAAGGTGCTAGCGGTTATTTCCAACCTATTTTTAGAGGCACTACTTTAGTCTTGACCTTTCTCCTTGCATGGATTGGGATTGCTTTTTTCTTAATTCAGTTTGGAATTAATCCAATCCTTTCAAGATTTCTTTAAACCTCTTGACTATTTACTTGTAAATAGTCAACTTTGGTTTAAATTTATAGCTATATATAAATTGTATTAGTGTTGCTTTCTGATTTACTTTTCTGGATCTCAATTCCTTTTATAATCTCAACGGTATATTTTGGAACCCGAAATGGCTACTATAATAGTAGTTCTTACAATGGTGATGGATGTGCCCATGATGTAAAAAGGTAGAAGAATTGCATCGAGAATTAATTTTAGTATTTAGCGCTTGCCCTCAATTCAATTTCCGTTAAAGATACAGGACCACCGATTATCTAATTGCCAAACTGGTTTATAAATGTCATTTGTTATTTGTTCACCAGCTTTTTCACATAGTGCCAATGATTTCATTGGAATTGCATATAAGGAAGGACTTGTAATACCGCTTACCTCTGGCCTAGACCCAGGTCCCTGTCGATAGCTTCCTATTACAAGCCAGTAAGATGCCTCTGCTTTTAAAGGAAAAATAAATATAGATATAATTGTTGCAGCCAGTGTGAAATGTGCTTTTTTCATGGTTTTCTGAAAGACTTTCTTTGTAACTAACTCACTTTTAGCCTAACGTTTATAGGGGCTATATTTTGTTTTCTTAAGTATGGATTCTATGAGCTTTTTTCGTCACTTTTCGTACTTTGACTTTTCTTGAACGTTGCTGGTATTACCTTAACCTTGGCATGATTCAGGGCCTTACTGAATTCTTACCCATTAGTAGTACTGCTCATCTCAAAGTATTGCCAATTCTTTTAGGTTGGCAGGATCCAGGGGTTTCTGCAATAGCTTCACTTCAGTTGGGAAGCATCATTGCTATAATTATATATTTCCGCTCCGATCTATTAACTATTTCTAGCGGAATTTCAAAGGCATTTTTTCATAACCGTTGGAATGACACTAGTTTTAAACTCGCGCTTTCAATATTCGTAGGAACATTGCCAATTGTTTTTTTTGGGATGTCTATTAAGATTTTTTGGACAGGATATGAAGTGTCGATAGTCAGGTCAATACCTTCAATTGGATTGGTATCAATTCTCATGTCTTTACTAATGCTTTTAGCTGAGCTCTTGGGAAGACGTTTTAGAACACTTGACGATATACAAATTTATGATGGTCTTTTAATTGGGTTGTCTCAGTCACTTGCTTTAATCCCTGGGGTCTCTAGGTCAGGTATCACAATTACAACTGCTATGTTGACAGGATGGAAAAGACAATCAGCGGCAAAATTAACCTTTTTGCTTGGCATCCCAGCTATTACTCTTTCAGGAATAGTCGGATTGAAGGGAGCAATTGCTACATTTACATTTAGGGAACTAATTCCTTTATTTCTTGGAATTTGCGCTTCAGCTATTATTTCATATCTTTCTATTGATTTCTTAATTAAATTTCTTCAAAACCAAAGCATGATGATTTTTATCACTTACCGATTTTTCTTTGGCATTTTATTGTTATCTTGGTTTTATTATCCATTTCAATAAAACTGAATATGGGGATGATTTTCTTTCTTTCTATTAAATTTGGGGAATTAGAACTCTCAAACACAACTGTATTTATTTTATTAGGCTTAAGCATATTTTCTTTTTTGGCTGTTGCTATTAGTTCTTTAAAGTTGATTCAATCTGTATTTGATTCAGGAGATCAAGACTAGATTTTATTAAGACATACATAATACTTTCTCTTTTGACTTTTCTTTAATGGACTCAATTCACTAGAATTAATATCCTTGAATAAATTTTTATACTTCCTCTTTAAACTTTTTGCTCCTGATTACGATTAATGCATTGAAGAATTATTCGGAAGTGAAATGATCGATCGATCCCATTCATATTAGCTTATTGGCTTAAAAAAAGCTCTCATCAAAGAGATGAGAGCTTTCTTTTAACTAGATAGTTGGTCCTGATTTCTATTAAGAGACCAGAATGACGTCTTAGAAGCTGAAGAATGTTTCAACAACGATGCCAGTCTTGTCGTCAGCACCAGAAACCTCTTCTACAAATACACCACCTTGAACGGCAACTCCGTCATTAACAGGGTAGTTGTAGTAAACCTCGTAGTTAGAAGTAGTGGTTCCAGTAGTGTCTCTGCTTTCATAAGCAGCACTAGCTGTTCCAGGACCTACTTCATAATCCATACCAATCATAAAGCTAGATGAATCTGCAGTTCCTGAAGCGCCAGGATCTAGTGAGTCATAAGCAACACTGATTGTTGGGAAACCATCAGGTCTGAAATAGATACCAGCTCCGAAGCTTGTATCTTCGTTAGATGTTGTGTTGTCGTCGTTAGTAAGGATTATGCCACCGCCATAGTTGTCAGCGTCATAACCAAGAGAAGCGACGTAATGATCAGCACTTCCTCTGGTGAAGATACCAACACTAGTGTCACTACCATCAACAGCAATGGCAGAGAATGAAGCGTTCAGTCCACTGTCATTTGCCCAGGAAACAGCTGCACCAGTACCTGTAACATCACCATCAATACCCCATGGCATTGCAGATAGCCTGAATGCATCAGAGTAGATAGAGGTGGTTGCAGAGATTACGTCGTCTGCATCAAGTAAAGGACCAGCAGTAATTTGGAAGTCGCCTACAGGGAAAGAGTAGAAAAGAGATCCAACTGCGAAGTTTGAAGTGCTCTCAGCACTGTCCATGACAAGATCGCCTTGGTTACCTTGTACTAACTGTGCATAAAGACTGTCATTACCATTGAAGCTGGTATTTAGGTCAAGAGTGAAGTTGTACTCAGATGCAAGTTTGCCTTTGGCTTCGCCGTCAATA
>QCHT01000012.1 GCA_003279445.1 Prochlorococcus sp. AG-402-G10 | reverse complement strand
TGCAGAGTTATTTGAAGAAGAAAACGAAGAAATTAATTACAATGAAGAGTTATTTGAAGAAGAATCCAATGAAGATCGCTTCATATAGCTCACAACATAAGGAGAAGAGTCAACAAAAAACTAAAGGCTTTCAAGATTTATAAATTAGAGAGTCTTTGAGAGAATGCTAAAGCATGTCTTAGGATTATGACTTAGCTATACACTTTACATTTGGTAAATATAGGCAATAGGGTAATTAATAGCTATGTAGGCAGTCAACTTAGAAGCTAAATTGTAGTTAGTTAAATAGAGGTCCGCTCAAATAGGGGCTAAAAAGATTATTCCAATCAAACAAGAGCTGATGTAAAAACTAATAACTCTAGTACTAGCAATCTTCCGTTAATCTATTATTCTTAAACTGAAAGTTCTATACGGTTCATGTAATGGAGAACAGTGAATATAAAAAAACCACCGAAGAGAATGCGATTGGTTCTTCCTTAGGGATTCTAAAGTCATCGGGAGATGCGATATTCGGTAAAATTTACAAAATACAAATACCTAAGTCAGATAATGCATTTAGCTCATCTCTTGAAAGTTTAAAAGCTTCAGGGGTAGAAATGACCGAAAGAATATCGAAAACCTCTAATAGAATAATTACATCTATAAAAGGGTTAACAGCTTCAGGGAGACAAGTATTCAGTAAGCTTCCAAGGTTGTCGAAGTCAGATAATGCTATAGGTTCATCTCTAGAAGCTATAAATGCTTCTAGTAGTAAAATAATTAAAAAGATTTACCAGTCACCCAGCACAAGAAACTGAGCGCAAAATAGATATTAAATAGGTAAGCTAAACTCCATTACTTTTTCTATTTAATAAACGTGGCAATGCCTTATAGATGTTCCAACCACTATCATCAATAATTTTCACCGAATCTTTTTTATCATCTGACGAAAGAAGCCATTCAAGCTCTTCTAAAGCAATACAGAAATAAATAAAAATGAGGATAAAAGTAGATATAACATTATCTACAACTGCTGAGAAGCTTTGATACTTATTAAATCCATCCGATAGAGTCGTATAAGAAACTATTTTATTTAAAGAAATACTTGAAGTGGCTTCTGATGAATACCCAAACTGTTCTAGATCCAGATCTAGATCTGATAGCTTCTTTTTCGATGCAAGGGATGGCAAAAGGGACATAAACTAAGGAGATGCAAAAAGCAGCTATTACCTAAATTATGGTGTGACTGTTCAGTGAATGCAATAGAGAGCTAAGAAAAAAATGTCGAAAGCTATTTCAAGGAATCCTTCATGCTCAATATTTTTAAGATTGAGAAAAGATTCTTCGTGATTACAAGTATTCTCCAACAACTCTTCTAGGGAAGTTAGATATGTTCAATGCATCTTTGATCCGATGAGAAAACATCTACTTTGCTAGCTTTTGAAGTAGCTATGGCATTCATAGCAGGAATCAGAGAAGCACCACCTTTTGTTTAAAAGATCAGGTATTCGAACTCATCACAATGAAAATTTAGAAAAGCAAAGACTGCCTTGGCACTTAGAATGTAATAAGTTAATTCTGCTTAAAAGCAAAAATATAATAGAGGTTTTTCATTTTCCAAGTCTGACCTAAACTATAAATCTATAGACCCAAAGAAATAAAGCAAGCAATACACTCGCCATATAAATGTAAACAACTACTGTGATCCAAGACTCTTTATTCATATGCTTTCCAACAACCTCAGCAATTTTTTAAAGTAACAACGTTAATTCTATCTTTATATTTACGTCTAAATTATCTCTCATCACCCTTTGTAAAAGAATCATCAATGAAATCAAAAAATACTATTGAATTAAATTAAATATCAAATTTAGCCGTACTAGCAATTCAATCAAGTCCATCGTGAATATTCTTCCTTGCACAAAGGAAACTCAATAGAATTGGAGAGTTTTATAGCTAGCACTTACTTTGATAGATAACGGCACCTAATGAAAATAGTCATAAAAAAAGGAGCCGTTGCAAAGCAACAAGCTCCTTAATCAATAGGTCTAATTCAAGATGCTATATAAACCTATTAATCATTAAACCTTTCAAGGCAGTAGTCAGTGAAAAGTCAATTGATTTGATTCCCATTGACAGTTGTCCGATCGGTAGATACGACAATGGATCACCTCCGTAATTAAACTGTTCTTAAAGTAGCTAATAATTCAAACCCTATTGCAAGAATTAATACAATCTTCAGAAAACCATTGGCTATACAGGAATCTTTTTAAGTAAAAATACCTTTTGCTAAATAAATCTCAGCTAAGGGAGCTCATAGTTAAAAATGAAAAGGGTACAAAAGTACTTGTAAATAAATCACATTTTTCTAAGCTTATCAGCTCTTGAGGCAGTAATTCTCCACAATCCCTTTTCAGATTTTGTGCTTATATGAAGGATATAGATAGCAAGGGCTAAAAAAGCAAATTCTTGAAGCTCAATCAAACGAAACATATTTTAAAATAGCTTTATCCATTTGTAACGGTAAATTGAGAAGAGTCAAATATATCAATAGATCAAAAAGTTGTTCCTAGCAGAAATTTATACCCACGATCAGTACTTGGTTTAATTTCACTATCATAATTTATCTCGTATTTTAAAGATGTATTGAACTTAGAATCTTTCATTGGGTAATACCGAAGGGTTGTCGAGAAATCATTTCCAATTTTAGTATTTGAAGAAAAAGCCGTCGAGAAAGTATCATCTAGTTCTAAAGAAATCTTGCTAGTTAAATCTATTTGGTAAGAAGTTGAGAGGAGAGTTGCTGGAATCAACTTATCACAGTCCTTATCAATAGAGCAGAGGCTACCTCCACTATAAAAATTAATACCTGGACCTATAGAAAAGGATAATTTATGTTTTTCCCCATTCAGAATTTTCCTTGCAACACCTATTGAAGTAGTTAATTCATTTACTCCAACTGTATTTAATGTATTTAATTTATAATCTGTATAGGAGTATAGACTAGATAGTTTTCCAAAAAATCGATCATAGCGAACATCAACTGCACCTTTCCTTGATATAACGTCTTTATTACTTTTCTTATTTTCTACTGATGCATTAACTTCCAAAGTATTTTTATCAAGAGAGTATATTGTCTTGCCCTCGAAGGAATAGTCAAATTCATTATTTGCACCTGCTGTTGAGCCAGAGAATCCAATATTTACAGATGATTGCCAATTCTTGGTGGTGGTTCCTGATCTAATTGAAGATTGACTTATCTCAATTATCCCAAGGTTAGGGTGATTAATTACCTTAATCTTTTCGGAACTTAATTCTTCCATAAGATTACCAGTTATAGTGTCACCATTTATTAATTTATAACTAACCTCACCTGCAAAAATTTGGGGACAGCTTATTACATTTGATAGTCCAAGAAAGACAGTCAAAGGGAAAAGGTTTTTCATGAGCAAAGACAAGGATACATTTCTAAAGGCATCTATATGGTGGTCTATACGCATTCTGGTTTTAATTAAGTTTCTCGCATGCTCCTTTTGCTTTCATCCAAATATTTTAGACAGGTCTCGCATTCTTCGTAAGAGTTAACAGAACTAAGCAACATAACATACTGCCTAATATTGAAGAAGTATGTTTTATTGCATCCATTGATTCTTCAAATGGATAGCTCTAACACCTTTGTTGCGACTCACGTAAATCTTGAGATGTCAGTAATTACTGGTTTAGTAGCATGCACAATTAGATATATCTCATGGACAGTTGATGCAGGGTCTCCTCAAGGAAAATAAATAATGATCCATGCAAGAAAGAAAGAATAGTCGATTCGCATAGATTATATTAATAGTCCTAGACTCTAATTACGTCTTTTTTAGTTGGGTTATTCCTGAGCTTTATTCATTCAAACTAACGAAGCAAAGATTATTTTTTTTATAGCAAGGGACCTATCAAGGAATATTTCCATCACTTATAAAACTAAGCCTGGGTCTTCAGGGTAGTATTCAAGATCTCAGTTTATAGCCATTCTCTATTAATTTCCTATAGGTATCCCTTGCTTGAAATGATTGAAGCGTAAGGGTACGATCACTATCCTTTTGAACATTAAAAGAACTATTGTCCATTGGACACCTACTAAATCTAACTTGCTCTGCTCCTTTCTTGAGGACCCATGTCTTTCGACTTTCTTTTGCTGAATCCCAGGGTACAGAAACTAATTTGGATTGCTGTTTAGGCAATTTTGTCAACGTATAACTTGTTACAAAGTTAATCCGATTAAAAAATTTCGCAAGGGTTTAAAGCATAAAATCTTTTAACACTAACTCTCAGACAAAGAATTCTGAACAAGAATGCTGCAAAACCTATTTAATTTGAAGGTTACTCAAGGAAGTTGTTCTAAATGCAAACTGCCTACAAACAAAGGAAAAAGGCTTACTGATATTAGAAGCCCAAGCATCATAGAAATATTTTAAAAGTACATCGAGAGAAAAATAATTAAATCTCACAACTCAAAATTAATTTAGTACCGGAACATCCTTATTTAGGTATTTGTTGGCTTTTAGCCAGAACAGAGCAACAATTATTTAGTTGCACCAAAGCTCCCAAGCGGGGCGAGTAAATTCACTATTGCAGGTATCAAGAAGAGAACTGTTATCAATCTAACTGCATGCAAGGCCGCAACAGCAGCCCCAACGCCAAATTCTTCCCCGACAAGACTCATCCCTATAGTCCCTCCCGGTGCGGCACCGAGTAAAGCTACGACTGTATCTACTCCAAGAAATCGACTAATCAAAAGTCCGACCAAGACCCCGCTTATTAGAAGTGTAAAAGTAATAATTAAGGCAGGCTTCCAAAGCGACTGCAATTCCGTCAATGTTTCTCTATTTAGTCCAGTCCCAATAACTGTTCCTATTGCTATTCCAAGAACTGTTTTTGTGCCTAAAGGCCAGGCTGCAACTTCAAGTTTGCCACTAATACTTAACAAGCCAGCTCCTAAAATAGCTCCTAAAAGGGGAGCTGCAGGAATCCCAGTTAGAAGCAAAAGAGAGCCCAAGGATGCTCCAGCAAGAAGATATAAAAGCAAAGTTACAAAAGAAGGCATTTAAATCGGTTGGCTACTTATTCAAGCTTCGCTCTTTTAGGGTTGCTTTATCAAGATAATTCAATATAAAAAACCATTTAAAGTCGCTCTAAGTTGAGACAACGAAAAACATAGGCGGTACTGAAACGCTTCATTAAGTCAACCCAAGTATGATGCTTAAGCACGATGGTGTTAATAATGGTATTTCTAGTTGAGGGAATACCATTAATTAGAATGCCTGAAGCTGAAGACAAGAGCAACTTTGATTTAGCAAGAGTTTTCGCTGGCCTTGCTTTACTTTTATGTGCCTTAAGCCTTTCCTTAATTGCATTGAGTCTTCGCCCAGTAGCCAAATGGGCCAGATATCAAAGTTTTTGTATTGAGCAAGAAAGTGTGAAAGCTCCAATTAATTGGGCTGTCAGAAAATGCAATGGGCGATCAAAGGTTTATCAAGTAAAATAAAATGAGGGTGAGTTTTCTTTGAATAAATGTATTAACAGATCTATTAATCCTCTCATTACAAATAAGTCCTTAAATAAGTAATGGAATTCTATACTTCGCTCTCATGTCTAATTAGTAACAGAAGTTGATATACATTGTCTCATGCTTTACTTATCTTAGGGGTTTCTATGTTATGAATTCTGTTGTAAGAGCTAAGCACATAAATTAATTAAACCTAGGCATAATAAACCTTAAACAAGTCACCTATATCATTAGATTTCATCAAGGAGTTAAACATTTATAGTCATGGATAATTACCACTTATAATTTGCTGGGGGTCACCATGGGTTAAAGGAAAGGCTCCCTAAGTAATAAGCATGTTGGAAAGTTGATTGAATATTACAAAACCAAATAGGCTTAGGTATCATTCCTAAAATATCTTATAAAGCTCTAGGGGAATCAAATGGACTTAGTTAAGACAGTTGTGATCTGCCTTGGGATTGGTTGGTTACTGTCAAAAGTATTTTTTTTCTTTTTAACGCAAAGCAGCAATGTCACTTTATGGTCGTCTTAACTAGAGGTCTTTAAGGTCTTATATCTCAGAATATGATAGTAAGTTTTACCTTATAGTTGCCATCTTGAAGACGATACAGCCTTCTCTTTTAGATAAAAGCCAAATTTATATAGTCAGCCCAGAAATACTCGAGAAGTTCCTATGAACAAAGATGAAAGATCTCCTCAAAGGAAATTCTGTAATAAGTCCGCGAGAAAATCGTTTCAATTAAGTCAATCGTAGTTCTTACCTATGGCAATAAATAAATGTGTAGGTATAACAAACACAAGCTGCAGGGTTTTACATGTCAACTACTTTCAGCAACAGATTAAGCGCTAGCAGAGAGATTTTTCAAAGGAACGACATGGCAGAGCTCACACTAGAGTTATATAAGGAAGTGCTCCAATACAAAAAACAAGAGAGAAACTACCTTACTCAACCTATTGATCTCGCTAGTTATAGGTATGCATTCAATCAGAAAGCAGCTTAGACAAGCTTAACTCTAGACGACTTTTAACTGAGTCTTCTTAGAACTGATAAAAGTGCCAAACAAGGTACTTAATCTCAGCGAAAACATTTTGAAAGTATTTTTGATTCTTATTATTAGAATTAAGGGGAGTTAGCGAAGTCTTGATAGTCAAAACCTAACTTCTTAAGAAAGGAAGATTGACCTTAAGGAAAAACCTATAGCTAAAGTCTTCAATAGATCAATCGAGATTGTGATGTGATAAAAAACAAGTAGGTGGATATGAATTAAGAAAAACCAATTGCACAAATGATAAACCTCTACAAAAGGTCTGCTGGGATCTTTTTAGCAAATTGATTTCGAAGGACAATGCAGCTCTTCGAGAGCGTCTTTAAAATAATTTGAACTCAGATGGTTTTCCATACAAATTGTTCTGAACCATTTTCTTTCTCAGCAGATGAGTAGTAAATTGTGCATTCAAGGTAGGTGTATAAAGTGAATTGACAAGTTAATTAACATAGTCAGCAGTAAGAAGTCTCAAGAATTACGTTATCCTAAACAAGAAAAATGTTCTCTCATTACCAAGTTTTGTGCCAGACTTGGCATAGTCGATATCAATGTCTCATTATTGTCGTGTCTAACAGTAATCTAGATAACTACCTAGTTAAAGAAAGGACAACGAAGGTGTCTTAAGTAGGATGTATGCCAGGCTTTCAAGAAAATAAGCCTGGCTAAATCTCCTATTTAAAGACTGGTGTATTTCTATATCTCAAAATCTTAGTTTTTTTTTATTAATCTCTCTGAGTTATCAACTCAACAAAAAAAGGGTAGATTTGATGACACATTTCCTACAGGAGTGAAAAATAGTATGAAGTTAGAAGCTCCTTCATGGCAATCCACTTGAAAATCACTAATTCCTCAGAAGTTGTGAGCAACAACAGCTCTACATGGTTTGCAAATTTAACTCCATTTTTCAACCGCAAACCAGTAGAGGATGTGGTCATAGATAGGATCATCAAACAATTATCAAGTGAAGGAATAGAAGGAGAGATTTCAGCTGTTAAAGATATTAAAGTAGAAAATAAAAATGTAACCTGGAACAATTTTCAGATTCGATATACCAAAACCTTTTGAGTCAGTACTATTTGCAGCTAATTATAAAAACTGAAGAACTTATTTAATTTTCCACATAGTTTGAACACCTTATATCAAAGTACTGCGGAATCTAAATTAATTCCAAGTATTCTAAAAGTAATACTTAGATAACTATCCAAGTCCTATCCAAGAAGAAATAAAAGCTGGAAGCGGTAGCTTGGAAGTCACTGTTGATATTAAAGACATATCAAATTGATGCACTTCGGGGATAGTTCTATCCAAAAGAAAAATTGCAAGGTAGGGGACATTCATCGCGATCTGCCAACGCCATTTATAAGATATGACTCCCCATACCTTTTTGGCATAAGTCTTTTGAGTATCAGTAAGACTCTCCCACTTAGTACCAGCAAATTGTTTTATACGTTGCACGAAATCAACTTCTGACAAGCCGCCTTGTGATTGCATTACTAAAAGCCCAAGAAGGTAACCTTTATAACTCCAAGAGTATTATCTTGAGGGGCTTTTAAGTACAGTTTTCCAACTGTTGGTGATTCTTTCTATTAAATTATCACGAGTTACACAAACATATCTCCTCAGGTTCAATCAAGTGAGAGAAGAAGTTCTCATGTCAGTCAAAAATCAATCTTGCAATTAAGAAGCCAGATAGCCATGCTCAACAAGCTCATCAACTACTGTGGCTCCTCGGGATTTCTCACCTAAAGAAGGAGGCATTAATTGATCTAAAACCGCGGCTAAACAAGTAATCCAAAAACTACCATCACAGACATGAGCTTTCTTACAAATATGATTAGGAGCAACTGCAATACAACCTTGCTTAGAAGATACCTTGATACTTTCAATTTGAGCACAAAGCTCTATATCTAGTAAACCTGCTTCTTCCCAAGAGATTTCAGTTCCTTCGGCATAACATTCGAGCAGGAGTTGATAATTCATTTACATATTCTTTAGAAAAAGCCATCACCCACCGTAGTGAATTACATCTTAGGAAAAGAGCTAGTGATTTCAACACACAAGGGCATTACTTCACTGCCTTCCTCTAGCCCTTCGGCTTTCATTTTCTTCCTAAGTAAAGCTTTTCTCTCATAGCTGCTCATTGCTTCAAAACGTAGTTTCCTTTCTTCTAGTATTCCTTGCTTAGTCATAAAGCCAAAGCAATTTCTTCGTTGCTCACATACCTTTAATTCTATGAGTTAATTATGAATTCCTTCTACTTTTTCACTCTTTCCTTGGTTTGCATTGATATCCTTTAACTTGCAAAGTTGATCTAATGATGGACGACAGGTCAAAGTAAGACGCCAACTTGCCCAAAGTTTATAAACTTGATCAAAAACAGGAGCTAATACTGGCAAAGTTGTTGGTGCATAAATCCAACCCAGTCCAACTATTCGATATGCTTCTCGAAAAACATCCACATTCTTGATGACCTCTCCTGAAGCTTTAATTGCATGGATCCTACCCATTGCTTCTCTATAACTAATGTCACTAAAGAGTTCTGGGTTATAACTTGAAGAATTAATGTCTACAAATGAGATTAAGCATGAAACATCTTTTGAGCGAAGAAAAGACACTTCTCTTTGACAAAAAGGACATCCACCATCGAACAAAATAATGAGCTTGATTTTTGAAACCATCGCAATAATTAAATTACTTTGAGAAAGATTACCCAAATCATCAACAAACTTGTTTAGAACTATAAATCAACCAAAAAGAAACCAACGCTATTTAGTCCTATATCTCATTAAGCCACAACAAAATCCTACTGAAGGAAGTCTTCTGAATAAATATTCAACCTTGCAGAAGCAATTCTTTTAAACATTAATTCTTTATTACACTTTTTTCTATAATTTTTTTCCATTGCTTCTGTGTCTCAACAAGTAATTTAATAAAAAAGTATAAAAACAATTTGAGATGTCCCAAAAAAATCTAAAGACAAAAGCATCCTTAGGATTTGTCGGGCTTGGAGCAATAGGTCTCCCAATAGCAGCAAACTTGCTTAAAGCTGGTTTTTACTTACAAGTTCATACCCTAAGCAGGTTAGCTGAAACAAGCAAGCAACTAAAGGGAGCTAAGTCGTGTTCAACTCCTAAAGACGCTGCCAAAGGATGCGATGTTTTACTGATTTGTGTTAGTGATGAAGTTGCGGTAGAAACAGTTCTATTTGGGCCTACAGGAGCTGAAAGCAGCCTTACAGAGGGAACAATTGTTATTGACTTGTCAACAATCAGTCCTTCTAAAGCAAGATTTTTCTCAGCCCGACTAGCCAAGAGAAATATTGAGTATATAGATGCACCAGTAACTGGCGGCACAGAGGGTGCAAAAGATGGAACTCTAACGATCTTCATAGGTGCAAGTAATGCGTCTTTCAAGAAAATATCTTCTGTTCTGAAAGCAATAGGGAGCGCTTTCTATACGTTTGAGAGTGTTGGGAAAGGACAAGAAGTAAAAGCTCTTAATCAAATACTTGTCGCCGGAAGCTATGCAGCAGTAGCCGAGGCTATTGCATTAGGAGAAACACTCAATCTACCGATGAATAAAGTTGTCGAAGCACTACAAAAAGGGGCTGCAAATTCATGGGCACTTTCCAATCGATCGCAATCGATGCTGAAAGATGAGTATCCATTGGGCTTTAAGTTACATTTACACCACAAAGATTTAGCAATTGCATTAAGAACTGCAGAAGAGTCAGGAATAAAGCTTCCAATAACATCCAAAGTAAAAGAGTTAGAAGAAGAGCTAATCAAGCAAGGCTACAAAGATGAGGACGTTTCTGTTTTAAAGCGTTCAATTACAAGATAGCTTTATCATTGATATCAATATCTAGCTTTTATATAGATCCACTTTTTAATCAAAGTAATTGGATTTGGAATTAAGAAATTATTACTACAAAAAAGCTCTCTATTTTGAAATGGCTGAATGGAAGGGAAATAAGTGCGCTGCTTTAAGCTATGAAAACAAGTGTTTTTACTCTACCTGCATCGTCCTGAATTGGCTAATACATAAATAGGAGTCCGAGCTCATTAAAGGAAACAAAAGAGCTGGACTCAAAGGGGAGCATCGAAATACGCTCCCCTTATTCATATCAACTTTTATATGAGATATTTTATTCTCTTCTTGATAGATACTTATCAAAACTACATGGGAGCTAATTATCAAGGAAATTAATACTTACAGGTCTATTTACCATTAGAAAGAAATTTTGGGAATGGGGTTTAATCGCAACAATTGTATTTTGTCTGAAAGTTTTTTCTAGAACTATGGCCGCAAAAATGAGTGCAGTAAATAAAACTAATGCGGCTTAAATACTTAATGATCTAGGTAAGAGGGATTCAATCTGGAGGTACTCACGAAGAAGATTTTGTCGATGACTTTATTTATCCAGATCAATAATGTATATCATATAAACAGAGTTTTTGATCTTCTAAATTTTTTATGGATAAGAAAGGTGCCAAAGGTTACTGGATTTCAACCTCAACAATTACTAATCACGAGTTGTTTTCAGAGTATGTTAAAGAGGTCAGTCCATGGCTCAAAGAAGTGGGAGGGAAAGTTTTTGCAAAAGACACAGAGCCGCAAGGGAAAGAAAGAACAGAAGGAGCAAATTTAGCAATTATTTGTGAGTTCCCCTCTATGCGTGATGCCGTTGAGGCTTATGAGTCTTCTACTTATCAAGCACTATCAAAGCTTAGGAATGCTGCAACGAAAGATGCAACTTTCACAATCATGGAAGGTATGGATGAAGCTACAAAGCTTAGAAGAGCAATGGGTAAATAAAAAAACGTCTCCAAGGAGAGAATTTCCCCTCGAAATCAACCTAAACTAAAACTAATTACGTCAGCTCTAAATTATTAAGTAAAACTATGTGAATCTTCAATGTCCTAATGCCTGAAATTTTACAGCGACAAGCTTCAAGAACATCTTCTGAAGAGGCTAAACAGAAAAGTTAAAATTTCTCACCGACTGATCTCATACAAGTCATCATTGGTGATGACTTATATGATGAAATTCTCACTAAATGAATTTATACCTTGTAGTTCTGGGAGGGAAGGTTTACGGAGGTCATGTAGAGATACACGATGTTCGCTGGGTAATCGGAGAAACAATTGAGTCCACATTCCCAAATCTAAAAACAGAGTGGATTGGCAAAGCTTCAGGTCTGCACATAGATAGCTATAAAGCAATCCAATTTGTAGATGGCTACAAAGTTAACTTAATAAATAAAAATAGTAATCCCAGGCAGGGAGTAAATAAGCTCTGGTTCGTAAATTTTGGAGGATATAAAACCGATGAGCTTCTTGAACAGCATCACTTAGAGATTGTCGTTGCACCATCAATCCAAGTTGCAAAAAAGAAAGCACGCAACAAATGGTCTGAACCAATGAACCAAATCCACAAAGATGACCATGCTGCAATCATTCAATTAAAGGAGTACACAGTTGTTTTAGAGCAAGACCCCCAATTGCGAGATGATGGGATGAAGCCAGATTGGAGCGGCTACTGGGTCCTAGATTAACTGTCAAATTCTCCAACTACAAAGCGTCAAAGCTAGAGAAATTAAAGCTCAGAATTGTCATCCCCCATAGGGAATACATGAATTTTGTTATGAAGATTTCTAGGCAATATAATTACTATGGCTCAAAATAGAGTTAATTTCACAAGCTATAGCAATCATTCTTTATTTTCAAGCAAAGTCCAATAATCAAGTTCGCATCTATTGCAGGCATCAACCTTCTCCCCCAAGAAGGTCCAAAACTTGTCAAAAAAGTGATGATTAATCTAGCTATGAGCTGTAATGCATGGCAAAACACTTAGAAATGGGAACTTGATATTATCTTTTGGTCAATCCCACTCTCTAGTACTTCAATTCAACTATGCTTTGTAAAAGTATTTAATTATTAAGTGACTCACGAACAAAAGCTCCTAGAGAAGATTCAGCAGTATTGGAACATTGCTCAATTATGCAAGACAAATAAACAGAAGGTGACTTTTTTTGATGAGAATCAAGAGGCATTCAACCTAGATCCTGACGATGGGGAGGATGCCAAAAATCAATATTGGGAAAAAAACGGGATGGATGATGATGATATTGAAGAGTTTGAAGAAAATTCATTGCTTGGGGATGGTTATCCAGACGAGTACAAGATTTTTGCCTTTGATTATTTAATAACTAGCGGGAAAGCATTTTCTGGCATTACTTCGACTCCTTTAGATGAAGTTGTAAAATTAATTTCCTCTGAAAAGCTTCAAGAAAAACTTGATAGCGAGGGACTCTCCTACAGTGGGTCAGACGCAGAAGATGAGGTAATGCTAATCCTAGAAAGAAAAGCAAAGAAAAAAGGATTAAATGTAGGAGAGGATGACTTGGAGGCAGCCACGAAAATTGCTATTCAGGACATGCGGGATTGGATTGATGATCACTACGAAGACTGAGAAAACTGATGCAAGAGATGTATTTCCTTAAGTTCAATTATTGTGAGTTTTAATGAGCAACAATGATACTCCTAAGTTACAAAAGAATTTAAGTGGCAGCGTGATTTCATCGATAAACGAACAAAGCAAAGAGGGCTTTAAGTATTATCTAAGAAAAATTGGGAGTGGCACGGAGACTAGCAAATCGCTTAGCCGGCAAGAATCATCTGTAGCTTTGAACTTAATTCTAAATTCCAAAGCTACACCTGCCCAAATCGGAGCATTTATGATTGCTCATCGAATTAGAAGACCTGAGCCTCAAGAGTTAGCAGGGATGCTTGATACTTATAAGGAACTTGGACCGAAGCTAATATCCAAAAAGAACCAGCTCAGACCACTTTGTTTTGGAATGCCATTTGATGGAAGAAATAAGACATCGCCTATATATCCACTCACATTCTTAATTCTTCTTGCCAATAAGCAACCTTTGGTACTACATGGTGGGAAGCGTATGCCTACAAAATATGGAGTCACATCGCAAGAACTGTTTCAGGCACTAGGGCTGAACCTAAGTGGTTTATCGCTAATGCAAGTTCAGTCTGGATTTCATGAAAATGATTTTGCCTTTATTTATCAACCTGACCATTTCCCAATCGCAGACTCTCTCATTTCATATCGAGATGAAATAGGTAAGCGTCCACCTATAGCAAGCATGGAGCTACTATGGACAGCTCATCAGGGCGAACATCTGCTTGTCAGCGGATTTGTTCATCCACCCACAGAAGATCGTGCTTGGCAATGTCTTCAAATAGTTGGAGAAGCCAGTGCTATAACCATAAAAGGCCTTGAAGGAAGTACTGATCTGCCAATCAGTCGAACATGCATAGCAAGCTTTACAAAGCAAGGTAAACGTCATCGATTGATCCTTCATCCTCGCGACTATGACTGTTATGGCGAGGATATTAAGTGGCAAAGCATTGATAGTTGGAGGGATCATGCTTTTGATGCACTTAACAATAAAGGCGCTTTAGTAAAAGCTCTTAACTGGAATGCAGGTGTATACCTATGGCTATCAGGAGCATCAAAAACACTTCAAGAAGGCATCAATCAATCAAAGTTATCTATAGCCTCAGGTATTGTGAAACAAACTCTTTCGGCATTAATAAGTTGGAAAGAAAGTATTGACAATTGATCTTTTCATCATTCTATTTATAAATCAAAAGCATAAGCTGAATCCATACTCTAGCGGTTGTAGTACTTAACTAAATCGAAAGTCAAATAAAAAACCAATTAAGCCACATTAAGGAGTAATGATACATGATTGCTTTTGCACTAGCCTTTTTGAGCGTCCGTTATAAAGATGAAAAGAATAATTGACTGGCACAAATCTCTTGTTGAACGCGCTCAAGAAGAGTTTGGCTTATCTGGATACCAAATGTACTTATCTGGATTATTAGAGGGTGCTCTAGTTCTATGGGTAATAATGAAAGTTGCAGACCTATTTAAAACAACCTCTGATTTTCCTTTTCCATAATGGCAAAGTTCCGAAATTGGCGATACATATCACTCAGAACGAAACGTCTAATACTTCTACCTGTAATCGCATTCGCAGGACTTGCTTTAATTAGAACCTATACACCAATTATCATACTTAGTTTAATTGTTTATTACTTGTATCACTGGAGTGAAAAGAGAAGGTAAAACTTCTACAAACTCTACCTAATTCCTTCACTGCCACCCATTCCTTGTATTCATTCATTAAAACAATCTATAGAGACCTCATTAATTGACCATTTAGAGAAGGGGCAAAAAGTTCTTTGACTAGTCACATTCTAAACTCTCAAGGAGCCTAAAAGACGGTAACAAGCAAGTTGGAAATTCTTAAGCTAAAACAAATTTCTAGCCTTAGATAATCAAACCTGCAACTAAAGAGAAACACATCAGGCCATACACTTGACCCTTTATAGTACTCATGTACTATAAAGGGATACTCTTGCATTCTAGGCGAAATGATTCCGACAGTTTCTTCAATGCCTTTCAAAACACTTCAGAAGCAGGTCTCCATGTGCACCAAGCCATGCATAAATATGCTCTGGAATTCTAGAGATAAAAGCTACATCGCATACACACGGCCTGGCCCTATCTTCGAGCCACAACTACCTCGTATTGACAAACATTTTAAGGCGTAAAATGATAATTTTTTTCTATATATGGTTTAGCTTTATCCTGCTCATCGCAACTCTTAGGGCTAAGACTTTCTGAACATTTCAAGCCTTTTCCGACTTTTCTTCACTTAACTGGATAATGCATATTGCTAGCAGCAATAAAGCCAGTAAATCAAGCACGAAGAAATGAAGCATCATATAAATATAGTTGCTTATTTATAACGATAAAACATGCCTAGTCAATCAAAGCAGTAAACATTAATTTCTAAATGATCAAGATTATGGAAGTGATTGCCCTAGCAAATAGCCATTACCTAGTGGGCAATGCATTCCTCATATCATAAAAAACTTAACCTTCTTGATCGCTACTAATAGCAGTGAGAAGAAGTTTTTTATATAGCTAAACCAATAACGCAGCAAGGTCTATTCAGATGCAAAGCAATATATTAGAGGTGAATCAATTCAAGCTGAAAAAAATGACAAAATTTATGAAAAGCCACTCACGACATCGAAGAGAACGAAGCTTCATTTTGCAATTGCGCATGATTGAAACAGGGGATTGCTGTTTATTTTTAACCACTTACTATTAAATAAAGGTTTTAAATAAGAATGGCAATTAATCCAGAGGTAATGCCTCCTCATAGCTCAATGAGAAGGAAAGCTGTAAAACCTTTACCTAAATGGCTAATTTTTGCTGGTGGCGGTTTAGGCGTTCTTTTTGTAGTTCATCTTTTAAAAAATCTTCTGCCTTTACTAGGGATGGGTTTATTGCTTGCGTTCATCTTTAGCCAAGCAAAGAAGGCTGCATAAAAGCAGCTAGAAATAGTTTGAAAATGATTGACCTCAAACGAAACTGCAAAAAGGAACCTGTAAAAGCGACTGGTTTGCGCAGTAGAGCATCCTCTTCTTATACCCCTAATCAAAAAACTGACTTCAAGATCAGTAGAGGTCGTTTCTCCAATTTCCTAACCTGCAAAAGGTGCTTCTACTTAGATCGCGTAAAGGGTCTTGATGCTCCGGGAACACCAGGATGGACGCTCAATGAAACAACTGACTTACTACTAAAAAAAGAATTTGACCATTGCCGAGAAAACCACAAAGCACATCGCCTTTTTGCACCTAATGGCTTAAGGCATGTTGTTCCTTTTGATCATCCAGAGATTGACAACTGGAGGGACTCATTGCATCACGGATTAAAGCTTAGACACAAAAACACAAGCATAATTCTTACTGGAGGAATAGATGATATATGGCAAGATACAAACACTCAGCAATTGATTATCGTTGACTACAAATCACAAGCCAAGAATGGTCGAGTGGACAAACAAGAATACTTAGACGACTGTTACCATGACGGCTACAAAGTCCAAATGGACTTCTATGCCTACCTACTTTCAGGGATGGGTTTTGATGTTCATCCAACTTCTTACTTCTTGGTCTGCAATGCCAAGAGAGATGAAGATGGCTTTTATCAGACAATGCATTTTGAAGAGTATCTAGTTCCCTATAAATGGAATAGCAATTGGATAGAGAAAAAGGTTGACGAAATGGTTAACTTGATGAATCAACACGAAATCCCAGAGCCAAATGAAAGCTGTAAGAACTGTGCCTATTCAGAGCAATATGTAAAAGAAGTCCATCTAAGCAAAAGGGAGAAAGCTCTAATTATTCAAGGAACTTTATTTTCTTAAATGGGTGAAAAAATGCACTGGACAGGAGTATAAAAGATATAGGAACTCGTCACACAATTGTCCAATAGAGCTCTACTCTTTGAGGCGTTTTTTTTGTCTAATGTTGTAGAGCCTGATGGGCGGTTTTTTAGTGCCTTCTATAAAATAGTTAGAATTACTTTCAGGCCTTGAGGTCTAATTTTTTATTTAAATCGTTAAGGTTTTTATCTTGCATGCCAATTGATTCACTAAACCCAGATGCAAGTATCCCAGTAGGAATAGCTATAGCACCAATGCCCAAGAGAGAAGTTACTGATGCAATTGTTTTCCCAACAGCCGTAACAGGAAGCGAGTCACCATAACCAACAGCAGTAACAGTTGTAATTGACCACCAAAGACACCTAGGAATCGATCCTAGTAATTCCGGTTGAATAGACGACTCTGCAAGATACATAAAGGTGCTACTTAATAGTAAAAGCAAGACTGTATAGAATGTCGATATTTGCAGTTCTTGACTCTTGGACTTAAGTGCATAGTTGAAGTGAAAGATACTTTGCTTGAATTTTTCACTTCTTCCAATTTTCAGTATCCTCAGGAGCCGAATAATCCTCAAGATTTTTAATTCAGCCCGAACACCTATAAAAGAAGGGACTATTGCAATAATATCTATTATTGCCATTGGCGAGACAATGTAACGCAAAACTCCTGCGAAACCCTTGCCATATTTCCCTTCAAGTGGAGCAATCCATAAGCGGCATAGATATTCAATGCAGAACAAACCACCAATAATCCAATCCATCACGTCTATCTGATTCCCAAATTGATAATCAATCGAGTTTTCAGTCTCTATGACTGCAAAAAAAATCGAAATAAAAATGGTAACGCCACAGACTTTGTTGAACAGAGAGGTTTTACCGCCTGAATCCTTGTTAATTATTTGCTCATAGATTCTTAAACGAAGTTCATTCATTACTAGCTAAGGACTCAAACAACGCTTCTCACAAGCTAGGCAAATCCTACCGGATTTCCTGCGAATCGCTTGACTAACAGACCTACGGTGACTAGTATATTAGTACTATTTAACGTAGGTCTGTTAGTTAAAAGGAACTGCGTGTCGTCCTAGCACAGGTGAGTTTTGTCCTGAATTATTCACAAAGAATGTCTTACAGAATCAAACAAGGAGTGGTCACGCCATCAGGATGGCTCGTTAACCCAGAGAAGGAATTGATGTTGCTTTTCATTAGAGATCCAAAGTCCCTCATGCGCATGCCTAATATTATTACTCAACTCTGGCATTCAAACAAAGGCGGGATCCCAACTACTTTGAAGAACATAAGAACAATGAACCTAGAAGATTCCATAGAGACTTGGAATGAATTGCTTAACAATGGCTGGGAGCTAGCAGAAATAGATCCTCAAATCAATAATGATGTTGCTTAAAGCTAGGCCCTAGAAAACCCTCATCAGCAAACCCATTCTTGAGGTGCAAAAATTATTCAGCAGGATATTAAAAAAGAAACATAAAATATGCAGCATCGTAACAATTGCCTTACCAAGGATACCCCTCTCTCCACGAAGAGTTTTCCACAGGGTAAAGCACTGATATCTTCAAAGCGCAAGAGCGCCCTTGTTTTTAATAGCCAAGACACTACAGATGGTGTCCAAGAGCCTCAATAGCAAGGGCCGCTGCTGCGACGAGATTCTTGAAAGGGGCGGAGGTGCCCCTAGTCATAGGGCCGAAAGGATACTTTTCTTCCATTTTGCCTATATCTAGTGTTACACCTTTTTTCAAGCCGCGTGATAGTTGCTAGTGTTAGGTTATTGGCTGGGTGATGGGGATCTCTCAGGTCAGAGGAAATCTCTCTATATGGATAGAGAGATTTTTTATTTCATGGAACAATTCATTTCCTTATCTTAAAGTTCAATCATTCTTGTGATGGAATTCACTAAGAAGAAAACTCTATGGCATTAAAAAAGAGCCCTTAAAAAAGAGCTCCTAGAAAATCAGCCGTTAGCTAATTCAGTTTTGATACTGCTTACCACGATAAATAAGTGAAAAATGCTGCTTAGAAGCAACTGCCTTGTTTTGTGTGTAAGTTTTTCCTCGATAGATAAGAGACATTGAACCTTTCATTGTTAGCTCAAGTCCCCGTTCCCTGGCTTGAGTCGAACTGCAGCTCAGCAATGTTGCGAGTCGAACGTTTTTCTGTAGTTGTTGCTACATAATTATCATATCAATTCGATTTCTTTGGTGCTGTTCAGCTTGATACAAGTAATCATTCTTCCTCTTGATTGGTTAGTCTCTTCGATCAGAAAGAGGCAAGAAATGAGGGGTTTCATTTCAGAAGCTTCCCTTTCTCAAACTTCTTATATACAAAAAAGAGTCCTATCAGAAATATAAGAGTAATAAAATGTCGATTAATAAAAGAAAATACAAAATAGGCCGCTATTGGGACAAAGAAAAGTCTTTTAGCAGCAAGTTTTTCATGCTTGCTTAAGCCCTCCCATTCCAAATATCTTCGCCACTGAAAGACTCGCTTCATTTCTCTATCTTTATATTTTGCTTTCTTGCTAAACGTATTGAGTAATTCCTTTAAAAGATCAATAGGATTCATCGGCGGAAAATCAAATCTCTGAAAATTGCCTATTATACTTTTAGAGTATTCCTAATTCCATTTCAATCAAGCCCCATGCATTTTGAGCTAATGATCTATGCATATTAGTTTATTGGTTAGTGGCAGATATCATCCATAACAACTAAAGCTAAGCTACTGTCCGCCATTGCATAATCTAACTGAATCTGAAATAGGCTTTCCTGTCTCTTTAATTTCCTCAACACAAGCATTGAATAACTTCGATTGATATTGAAGTGGATGCATCTTTATTGAGATTGCAACAAGCGCAAGTGCAGCAAGTCCTCTTGCACCTAATCCTGCTGCAGAAAATGCAAACCAAAGCATTCTTCTGCTTTTGTCGGAAGAACATTTCTTTGACTTCTTTCCCATTCGTTAAATCTCATATAAGAGAATAATATTAGGGTGAAGGCAAGAGATCACATCTTCCTCATACTTTTTACTTAACCTTTATGTACATTTCACCTAATTATCAAGCATCTATATATCGCAAGCAATCTTAAATAATACAGCCAGCCTTTATATAAGGAAGCTAAAATGCTGATCAATTATTGTAAGCAAGCATCTACATCTAAAATAAATTACTTTTTGATTTAAGCGGTCCAACAATAACCAAAAGACTAACTTCTCTGAAAGATTAGTTTTAAACTTATTCTAGAAGACTTCAATAGCCTCAAAGTTCTTCAGACTTCTATGAATAAATTTTCAAAAGAATTAGTCAGATGAAGTGATTTCATAGACTCTTAAAATTACAAGGCTCATTAAGCTGCCTTTCTAAAGGCATTCTTCATTAAAAGATTGTTGCAACTGCTATTCCCATTAAAAAGCCAAGTAACCAAGACAGGCAAAGCATTTGATAGTTAGTTAATTTAAATTTCTTTTGAATATATCCTGCAGCTCTTTTATCAGACTTGATCAATCTCCCTAAAACCATGCTTAAAGTTCAATAGCTAATTAAAGCATGCCAGTTAAACCAAAAAGTTTCAAAGCACTTTTAAGAACTGGACTAGCAAGTAAAGACTAATTTTTCAAGCAAACGTATTGAAAGGCTGGAGGTTGGCTTCCAATACATTGTCATTAATTTTGTCCATAAGATATCAACTTTTAAATGCGTGCTTTGCAATATAAACACTAAGAAAGTTAATAAAATCTATTGGGAAAGGAAAGGTATAGTTTGCTCTAGTTATTTAGATGAAATCGAAAATAGCAACAAATAACTTATTAAAGTGCAAAGGAGAGGACTATACGTCCAAGTTAATCTTGCTAAGAACACGGAATAATAATTTAATCACCTCCACCATTACAACTCCACACCTTGGATACGATACCTCTTGTATTTTGCCCCTTAATACGAAAAGTCCTTTCAACACAATCATTTTGGTTGTTAGCCCAAGTCGAAATGGGTTCTAAAGATTTAGAAACTTCTTCTAAAGATTTAGAAGCTTCTTTTAAGGATTGAGAAGCCTCAACTACAGATAAAGCTGCAATCACAAGTGAAAGCGTACTTACTGCTGCTAATACTGGGTAAGAATGAGTACGGAAGATTTCACGTGGTGTCATCTTTAAACCTTTTTCACTAGTCATAAGTAATCAAGTTGATTGGCTGAACTTATCTTATTGAGCTTTAGAGTTAGCGCTATTTACTCCTCACAGGCGATCGTTCATCAATTAATAATGAGGAGGTCTTGATTCTTCAAAGGGAAAATATGATTTATCTTCTTCATCAGGGTTTTGTTCCCTCCAGTATTCGTCTGAAGGGTCCAAGGAGTCATTATAAGGATTTATTTTTTCATTCATAGCATTGAAGATATCAAAATTAAGACTATCCCAATTACTACTAACAAAACAATGACCACGAGCAAAAAGAAAAAGTATTTCTGAACCGCTGCAGCAAAGTCATTTTCCATTTACTCATCATAAAGAAAAAATCGCTGCGTTCTCAAATCAGCTAGATATTAATAGGTACCAAAATTACAGAGAAGTCTGATTTTCCATACATTGTGCCGTATCAGCCGGACATCTTCTAACTATTAGCCCATCATCTAAAAAAGCTAATAACTATGACGTCATCATCATTAGGAAAACTTCTTTCAATAGAAGAATATAAAGCCGTTCTTGATGAAGCTTCCAGTAGAAATGAGCATTATTTAGAAACAGGTCACTTGCATATAGAAAAGGAGTGTCTCTCAAGAACTAAATGGTTTAAAGGAAGCAAAGACAGAGGGTTCAGAGGAAATCTCGCGGCACAAAAAGGATAATTGAATCAAAAACCTTTCAACAGACAACTCAACAATTAACCCCTATTTTGAATTGAGACACAAAGTAATTGAAAGACCGTAACAACAAAACTATGGACATTAAAAACGTTTTAGGAACCAAACTTCAATCTTGTAGCTGTAGTCCTATGACTGGTTGGTATCGAGATGGTTCATGCAAAACAGATGCAACTGATATGGGCATGCATACCATTTGTGCCGTAATGACAGATCAATTTCTTTCGTATAGCAAGGCTCAAGGGAATGATCTTTCAACCCCTCAAATAGGCTTCCCCGGTTTGAAGGCAGGGGACCATTGGTGCCTTTGTGCACCAAGATGGAAAGAAGCATATGAAGATGGCATGGCCCCTCTTGTCAACCTTGAAGCGACAGAAGAAAGTACTTTAACAATAATTGATCTAGACATTTTAAAGCAGTTTGCTTTTACAAATAGCTAATGCAATATTAAGAACTTGCCATATCTAGAAAGAATAGATATACATAGGAAACTGCATCTACTTCAGAATGCTCAACATTATTACTGTATTTTTCACTCTATTTATTATCGGCCTAACTGGATGGACTCTTACGACTTTTGTAAGTAAAGACGATTCCCAGGAGGCTATTAAGGGAGAACTTGAAAATATGTTCGATATTACCAAGAGGCTTCTTCTATCAATTAAGAATCTGATTCAGATTTTAATAAGAGCTTCTTTTTCATCTAATTCTGATAAGACAACTGGGGTAGATGAACAACTATTAAATTTGGTTCCTTCTATTTCAGATAACCAAGAAGATAAGGCTGCTTAATTCACAAGATTTTTAATATTTCAATCTTTCCTATACAGCCAGTGATAAGAAGCCATAGCGGAAGTTCTTCGTTAATGCATGCCGAGTCGTATCCAGTAGAGCTAGATGGTGAAACATTCTCAGAGTATATGATGATGTTATTAGTATCTATCGCAGTCAATGCAATCAAGGCAGGACAAGTTAGCTAATGTGGAATCACAGAGCAGCCTATGAGAACTGCTATTAAGCAAAGTCTATTCACACAGACCATCCCCCTTGAAGCAATAACATTCATAAAAACAAGTTACTAACAAATGACAACCAGATCTGTTCTTATACCGATCGATCTAACCCTTTAGCAAAATTTATTCGGTTTTTATCTCCTTTTTTAAAACAAAACAATGGTCGAGAAATCTGCAAAATGGATTACATCCTTACGCGAAAACATTCGAAAAGAATGTGGGGATGGATGGATGGTGCGTGGTATTGGGAATGGTCATGTACAAAAGGTTCAACTAACTGTTCGTTACGAAAACGGCAAGCGAGCAAGTATAGTGCTTGGACCAAAGGCTAAGAGTGACCCAGATTTTATTCCATGGGTAGGGACAAGTGCTGGATGGATATTGAACATTTCTGCAGATATCTCATCAATAATGAGCTCTCAAGGCAAGAATTTATCTGAAGCATATGAGCTAGTAAAACAAAATAAGGAGTCTGCTTTCTATGGAAAACTCGACTGGGAAAAGTTATCCGTAAAATTCAAATTACATAAAACAAGTAATGGGAATAAAAGTGCACGGGTATGGAACAGAAACTACCGCACGACAATTGACCGCACCTTAATTATTCTCACTAGCGAACCTCAGGCATCCAATGGTTATACAGTCTTAAAAACACTTGTAGAACGTCATGGAGGAGAACCTGGTTCAGCTAGCAGAAGGCTCCGAATCCAATATGCTGCAGAATTTCTACGCTTTGCTTTTAAGAATGGTGCAAATAAAAGTTGTTTACCGCCAGAGGACCTCAGCTACTTCATTGGAGAAAAAACTTCTATAAATAAACAGAAAGATAATGCAAGTAACTCAGACCATTCCTGAACTGGCTTCATCACCATTTCTTTCACACCACCAATTTTAATTGAAATCAATGTCAGGTAAAAAATACCACTCGTTAACTCAAACCTCCACTTTTCGCTGAGATTAGAGACTATAATTTGTCTATTTTACTGGCTAACTAAAAGTAAGCCTGCAGAAATCAAAAAGGGTTAAAAGCAAAGACAAAGTTCTTTTTAAACTCCATTCACACTTTTCAACTAATAAAAAAAAATGCGCACCAAAATGTCCCCTAGAAGAGCATTACTTACTTCGGCAATAATGGCCGTCACACCAACTCTTCTCTTTATCACTTGTTCTGAAAGATTTTCAGCCTTCGGTATTCTAATTGCATCCACCCTCATTAATTGGCCAGTACTTAGGTTGCTGGATGATCGCCAATGGTATAGAGAATGGGTAAAAGAAGAGTCTAAATAGCAAAGCAGATCAAAAAACTCTCTGTGATCCCATTGCAAGACAGGAAGCAAATACCAGGCGAAATTAACACTACTAAATTTGGATATTGACTAAAAGCAAAGGTTTAAGACTTTACATCTAATAACCTCATGAAATCATTAGATTTACCTAATCCAGTAGCTTAGAATGGTGCAAGCTTCTACACCATCAAGCTCATTCTTTTTCTGATCGAAACATTCTTTTTTTGGTGCAATGATAGGTGCTATTCAAAGAGTTATAAAAGAAGAAGGATGGTTTGGTTTCAAAAAGCGCAGTCGAATAAGAGAACCCAAAGAGACAATACAAGCTTTAGAAACCATAGCCCCAGCAGGACAGGCTTATAAGTAATGTCTAGATCACTAAGAGTTCTTGAGCTTGCCGAAAAAACTAAACGTTGGTACTAATGACTTAATTGCTGTATGTACTTTGCTTGATATTCCTGCCAGTTCAAGGATTAGTTGTTTAACCAATCAACATGCTAAGAAACTAATTGACTACTACAAGGGAAAGAATTAGAAACGAAAAATTATTTACATCTAAGACTATGCTTTCCAAAGTGACTAGTATCTCAAATTATGTCTCAAACTCTTCCTAGTTCTCTGATCAAAAGCAATTAGAAGAGAAGAAAAGGAAAAGTTTCGATTAGCTCAAGTCAGAATCAAATTTAGAAAGATTGGATTCTGCTATAAAGCCAACTAGTACAAATAGAACTAAAGATACAACACCAACAATGGTTACGCTAAGGCTTCCTTCTCCAATGGTGATTGTTGCAACTGTTAGCGAAAGCATGGCAATCTTAAAGAGGTAATTTAGGGATTAGAAAACAATAGAAACTTAAAGAAAGGTCAAGATGTCGATGCTACAAGCTAACGTTCATGGCAAGTAGATGAAGGAATTAAAAGCAAGATTCTACAATTTTCATCATGATTCAACTCTCTAAAGAGTGATCATTTCTTGTTTTAAGAGATAATAGAAGTAAGAAAAACCCTTGAGCAAAGGGTTCCCAAAAATTTACGCATTTTCTCAAGTGAAAATAAGCCCTATACCAGCCACCTCCAACCTATGCGAATCACCGACAACAAAAACTTTCGCTGAGTTTTCACAACGGGCTGACTATTCATTCATGGATTCACTCCAAGCGGATCCTCAAGCGAACGATGACGGGCACGACCACAACCCTCGTCAAGTGTTCTCGGGTCATTACGTACCTGTGACTCCCACGGCCATTCCAGATCCGGAATACATAGCACACAGCAAAACCTTATTTAACGAAATGGGGTTAAGCCATAACCTTGTATTTGATGAACAATTCCGCCGTCTGTTTTCAGGCGACATCACAGTGGCACAGGAGCCCATGCGTCCTATTGGTTGGGCAACCGGCTATGCCCTATCGATTTACGGCACTGAATACATACAACAGTGTCCATTTGGAACTGGCAATGGCTACGGTGATGGCCGGGCAATTTCCGTGTTTGAAGGTATCTTTAATGGCAGACGCTGGGAGATGCAACTGAAAGGGGGAGGCCCGACGCCATACTGCCGTGGCGCCGATGGACGTGCAGTACTTCGTTCTAGCGTGCGAGAGTTCCTTGCGCAGGAATACATGCATGCTCTGGGAGTGCCCACCTCACGATCACTAACCTTGTATGTATCCCGAGCCGAAACAGTACGCAGGCCCTGGTACGCCCAGGACTCCAGATCCATCGATCCGGACGTCATGTTAGACAATCATACCGCGATCACAACACGGGTCGCACCATCATTTCTGCGAGTCGGACAACTTGAGCTATTTGCCCGTCGCGCACGCAGCAATGCACATCAGGGGGCTCTGAATGAGCTAGAAATGATCGTGAAGCACCTAATCGAGCGGAACTACCAGAAAGTAATTGACCCGAATCTTATATTCAGCGATCAAGTGGTCGAACTAGCCTATTTCTTTCGCGAACGGCTCATATCCTTAGTAGCCAATTGGATGCGTGTTGGCTACTGCCAGGGCAATTTCAATAGTGACAACTGCGCCGCAGGTGGCTTCACACTCGACTATGGCCCCTTCGGATTCTGCGAACTATTCGAGCCCAGATTTCAACCCTGGACAGGTGGAGGAGAGCATTTCTCATTCTTCAACCAACCAGTTGCGGCCGAAGCCAATTTCCAAATGTTCTGGACAGCTATCAGGCCTCTGCTCACAGACAACACGAAGGCACTAGCAAGACTCGATCAAATCAGAGACGGATTCACCAAAGATATGAGTCAGGAGATTGAGGGCATGTGGGCAAAGAAGCTCGGTCTAATCAACTATGACGCAACTCTAGTAAACGAACTACTACAGTTAATGGTTCTCTCCAAGGTGGACTACACGGTCTTTTTCCGAAAGCTATCTAATATTCCAGAGCAAATGACAGCATTAAAAGAGAGCTTCTATCTTCCCAGCTCAGAACAGATAGATAAGCAATGGGCTAATTGGCTTCTACAGTGGAGGGATCGCATAAAAAGCTGCGGTGAGCCAACAGTGATATCCAATAAGATGAAACGTATCAACCCGAAGTACACCTGGCGCGAGTGGCTAATAGAAGAAGCTTATAAGAAAGCTGAACGAGGTGATTACAGCCTCATCAAGGAGTTGCAAATTGTACTCAGCAATCCCTACGACGAGCAATCATCAACAATAGAGATGAAGTACGACGTCCTAAAACCAAAAAAATTCTTTAATGTCGGGGGCGTATCCCACTACAGTTGTTCCTCATAGCATTTCTTTCTTCTTCTCAGGGTAATCCATTCAAATATTTAGATATAAGTGATAATAAAAACAAGAAATGCCAGCCTGAAGGATTGACCAAGCCATGATTTTTTGCAGAGGTTAAGCACTATTTTTTTGTTAACCCCAATAGCTGATAAAAGCAACAAAGACTCACTGACAGTTGCCGAGATTCCTATAATCAATTTATGACTTATGTTATCTTATACATTGCTTCTATATTCTGTATTTGGTGGATCTATCGTGTCGGCTGGCTGGAATCTATCAAGAAAATACTTAGTATATTGATTCCATCAGCATTAATCATTCTTTTCTATGTGAAAACAGGTCAATTACTTTTTAAAAGTCCCATAGTTGGAGTTATAAGTATTTTCCCAACTGCCATTTTTATATGCCGTGGATCTCTACCTTTAGTAGCTGAAATTAATAATTGGATCGAGAAAAAAGCCTATAATTTTGTTGAAAATCAAGATGTAATTGAAGCAGAAGTTATCTCCAAAGAGGATGCTTGACGCAAATTTGTAACAGACTGAGAACCCAACATTAAACTTGCTCCTTCCTCTGCTTTTTATTCGCCTCACAATAGTGAGACTATTGATCAAAGATTAACTGTTGATAAGATTCAAGGCCTTTGATTTGGCTATCAAGAGAGGTTAGATATTTCTCTACCGATTCCAATTCATTTCGCAAATGAAATCTCTTGTTTTGCAACGCCTTTAGCCTTCTGTGCATCTCCAAAAGTCGCCTCCCACGATTTTCTTCAGCTGAAAAATATATCGATGACCTCTCATTTGATGAGGGACTGAATCGATTACTCATGGCCATACTCCTTGTTTTTTTTTAGCGGAAGACTACCAGGTACGGAAGATCTTTCTAAGGCATTGAGCTAATAACTACGAATAATCAACCCATGTCCCTAATCCAGGTCTAAACGACAAAATCTTAAAAGTAAATCAGTGTTAACGCTGGAGCAATTGCACTCCCATGTTTTGACCTAGGTAGATAAACTTCAAAGCATTTTAAAATAATAGGAATATTTTGTATCAAGGGAAATCCAAGCAACCCATCTGAAGCCCAAAGAACTTAAATAGAATTGCCAGTGGAGCAATCTATTTTTCACTCATCCCCCTTCAAATCCATTTAAGTCACTGATCCTAAAAATTAGATGAATGAAAAGCCAATCCACACTACTTAATATTTAAAGATGCCTAAACAACAAGGAATGATTCCCCAGGACCAAAGAGGAGTACAACAAGAAGCGACTCCAGTCTCTACTAAACGATGATTATGAGAATAACTATGGCGGTAGCTGAGAAATATAAGAAGAGCCTGCCACCCAAGCCTCGCTAGACAAAGCCTCAAGAATGGTTATCATTATTAAAGCAAGCAGAAAATCAATGAGGAAAGCCTTTCTTCCTATTCTTGCATCCGCAACCTTACTGTTAATCCCCTTCGCCTTAAGTGGATGTGGCTCAGACACAGACAATCCCCCCTCAGAGGAAATGCACAAAGACCATGATCACCATGGACATGACCATTAAAAAACTCTTTTAAGAGCAACCCAAATAAATTCACCTAGATTTTTCCAAACTTCCGCCTTTCGTCAGGGGTTACAGTCCATTGCAGAACCAAGCTGCTGGCCGACATAAAAGTTATGCGCTGCCATTCCAACGGCCTAGAAGGAATCTCTGAGTCCTTTGCAAACTTTTCAGCCTAATCACTAGGGGGGAATCAAAAAGGTATCATTTTTCAGGTGGAACTTCTAGGATTGTTCTCCACTTGCTTAGTCTACGATTTCAAAAAGCATCAAATAGTTATTTGTTAGCACAGGATTCTACCCTGGTAGGTATTCAAATAGGCATAAACTCTCTTGAGTAAATGCTTTGGTTGTCATATAAATTTAATACTCGGAAAGGAGGATTATGAAGTTGGTGTCACCTTTGACCATCCTTAACGGCGCGTAAATGACGTTTGGAGGATGCATGATTTCAATTACAATTTACCAATCCCAGAAAAAGATAAAAATTTTAGATTGGAGGCAGAATCCCTTAGCAATCCCACAAAAGCGAACTGCAAGTTGTATGAAGTATAAACACGATTATTTGTACATATCTTGGTAACCTACATAACGAAGCTCGCCATTCTCTTTCAGGAGAAAAGCTAACTACCGATTCACCTATATATCACGAGGTTCATAGTCATAATTTTGCACCCACTGACCTAGTCGCAACTGCATTGGGAACATGTTTTTTGACAGTTTTGGGTATTGCGGCCTAGAGAGAAGGTTGAGAGATCGGAGAGATTACAGAAGAGATTTATAAAAAGATGATTGGGAAAGGAACTAGGGAGATTAAATCTATTTCTATTAAACTTTTTATGCCCATTGATTTATCAATAGAAAGGTTAAGAGTTCTTCAGATGGCAACGGAAAATTGCCCGATAATCAGAAGTCTTAAAAAGCTCATTAAAAGTCATAGTCAAATAGACAACTAACAAAAAGAGGTATTAAAATATATCTTAATTTTCTCCCCATTCTAATGTTTCAAGAAACACCTCAGGTCACTTTTGTTAATGGAGGTGTACGAACAATGAAGGGTTGCGATATCGTCATTCATCCCGTGAGTGCGGTATCTCCTCCCAATGATTTCGAGCATGAACAATATTATGTGCATCAAGATCAAATTGATCACAACTAAGTGTTGGAAGGCAATAGAAAGTTCACTTTGCTAAATCCTTCATGGGATGAACCACATCATGTGATTTTTCTATTTTTGTAAAAGGAAAGAAACGCTAATTAATTACAGAATCAAAAGCTTTACAACAGTTCTCACATAAAAGGGGGAAATACTCATGGACCTTTGCTTAAAAGAATGATTTAGTTGTTCAAGTTCACTTATTTCATGATTAGCTTTTTCCTTCCTATAGGAGTAGAGAATGTAGTTATCTCCTCTAAACCAATTAGCTATGGGTTTTTCAGCCTCTTCTTCTTTCCTATAATTTTTGGAATTTCTATTTACTCACTGAGCAAGTATGATGAGTACCTTAATAATAAGCTAATAATAAATACCGTTGAAAAAAATCAATTAACAACAACTCCCACTCCTATCAAAAAAGGACAGGTGGAAAATAAAAACCTTAATCCTATTGAGAATTTTATTCTAGATGCTATAGCTTTAATCAAAGGGGATTTAGGTCAATCGAATACCATAACTCAGACTAAAAAGTTACTTGAATTTGGTGCCATTTCACTTTTAGCAGTAGGTGGTACCAGCCTAGTAACACTTGATGTTCTTAAGAATTCATCAAGTAATATTTCCCCAGTGCATGTAGAGTCAGTTAGAGATATTGGGAAGATCAATATCTCTTCAAAAGTAAATGTCCAGGATTTTGCAGTCAAAAAAATTAGATATATAAGCTCTTCATTAGGAAAAAATTATATTGAAAACAATACTACTTACAAACCTTATTTCGTTAGCCATATCAAATTTACGAAAGAAAACTTTGTTAGAGTTAGCTTTGCATGAGTAAGAAAATAATATTTTAGAATATAGCATTCCCTTCTTACTTGATTTTTAGTAAATTATTTAGCCAAAATAATTTAGGGCGGCTCTCTATTTAAGCGACATCGTTATGATAATGAATTGAGATGCAAAGACTATTAATTACTTTAGGCCTTGGAATTACTGCTATAGGTGTTCTATACCCTTATTTAAGACAAATAGGATTAGGCCGCTTACCAGGAGACATAATTTTAAAAGGAGATAACTCGACTTTTTATTTCCCAGTCTCTACTTGTATTATTACTAGCTTGCTTCTTACACTCATCCTAAGTTTATTTCATCCTCCTAATTGCCCTTAAATAAACCTATCCCTGAGTCTGTGTTGCGCCTATGGCGAAAGGTTCGTAGATATGAGTTAACACGCACTCTTCTCTCAACTGAAAAAAGGATGGAATATGTCAAAAAATCATTGTCTTATATAGACCAAGTGGAAAGCAGAATACCAAAATAAATAACTGAAGAAGCAGGCAGAGAAACTACAACAAAAAGAACCGGGACTTGTTCTTATTGATGATCTGCAGTTAATGAATGGTGCATATATAACTGGAACAAAATTCCTAGACTGCTTGCTCCACAAAGATCTCCAATTAAATGAAGATAAACATGTATCGGAACAATCAACTAAGAATTTCTCGAACAACCTGAGATACTTCTCCGTGGAGTAAATGGTGCTTATACAAAAGCCTTTAAGCGATAGCTGATCTTAAAGTTTTAGAGATGAAAGTTTATGTTCCATACAAAAAATATACAAGGACTAGGCCCTCACCAAAGAGCTCGCTATTAGAACATTGTGGAAAAGTGTCCTTTATCTTTTATACTCCTGCCAAGTGCTTAGATGGAGAGAGGATCACATGAAGGAAGTTATAATGATTAAAAGTATAATAAAAAATAGAATTTTGAATAAAAGTTTATCTAGAACTAAAAGAGAATTAATTAAGTTTATAATAGTTGGCTTATGTTCAACTTTTTATAATTATATTATATATATTATTTTATATTTTTTATCAGGAAATATTATTTTAGCTTATACCATTGGATATAGCGTTGGTCTTATTAACTCTTATCAAATGGGGAAAAAATGGGTATTTAGAGTTAACTCACCTAACAATAGTAGGCTGGTCATTTCATTTCTACTAGTATATGCAATTGGATACTTTGTAAGCTCAGTAATAATATTCGCAATTAATAGAGTTTATGATACATATAATATAGCTTGGATTATTGGTTCAACTTACGCAGTAGTAAATAATTTTATTGGCTCAAAGTTCATTACTTTTAAACGTGAATGACTGATTCTAAGTGCTCTGGAATAACAGAAGAGATAGTTAAGGGAGAACGTGTGATTGCTACTGTAATGAGAAATGTCCCAGCTTCAATACGATCTAGAATGACGGTATAGCTACACCCATTGAGACTAATAGCTTAGACATCGCCTCAACATCAGCAAGAAGAGGAACATTAGATAGACAAACAGAGCTGCAAGTAAAGGGGCTGACTAGGATGGTGTCATTCGTGTATATGTTAGTCATTTGCTTGAATATGTTTACTGTAAAATGAGGATTTAGGCCGTGGATTCAACCCTCTTTATGTTCCTGATAGGAAGAAAAGATTTATGTCTAATTCAAATGGCATGGGGGTTGGCTTAATGATTGTTCGACGAGTTGAAGACGGTAATTGCGGAAAGATTCAAATTACGAAGTTAGAAGAACCTAGGGGCGCAAAAGTAAAGATTTGGCTAAAGCCAAGTTAGACGTAGGACTTCTTATTGGGGGAACGATATTGTTTCAGGTGAGATCTGTTCGCTATGAACAATCAAAACTTGGTCGAAATAGAATAAAGAAATGAGGGTGAGAATATTAATCCATCCACACATCGCAATATCGCTCAGATCCCATGGCATCACAGAAAACAAGTTACTGGCTAATGAAAAATAAGGATACAGTCTACCAATTGATCTCTGGATGTGGCGAGAGTCTCTTATAGCAAAATGTAGACAATCCTAAACTCAAGAATCCTTTAATATCAATGTTCTTCCCAAAAGTTTTGTACATGAAGGTTTCAGGAGTCCACTTGATCGGGGAGTTGGCCTTTTTGGCGGCAACGAGCTAACACTACCTGCCGCTAGAGGGGAAAGGCTTACTAAAAACAAGAAAATTACTCTCATGAAAGTATTCAAGCGGGCAACGCACTAAGAGAAAGTATTGGATATGACCAGACAAAAAAAACCTGCCGTTAAGCAGGTCCTTTTGAAGATCTTGAGCAAGTGTTTCCTTGTTTCCACTGCTGAAGGATCTAAACTCCTCACAAACGAATCGTACCTAAAGGTCATTATTTGACAACCCCTCGTTAAAAAACACCATGATTACATGAATTTGTTTTTTAACAGAACGGTTATGTGAGGAGCTGTCATAGGACTTCTTATCCAATTCTGTGCTGATTCTTTTGTCACTTATTTAGGAAAAGCAACTTTGCCTTCACAGCAAAAGTGCAAAAAGCACAAAAACCTCATGAAGCAATGAATAGCGCTAATAAAGAAATCTCAACTGGAAAAAAGTTAGAAGGTTTGCCAGAAAGCTGGGCTTGCCCTATTTATTAAGCAGAGAGAACAGGGCTCGAACAATAAGAGTAAGCTCAAAGACTCCGTACAAGAATAAATTCCAACTTGTTCCTTTAAGACTATAACTAGCAAAAACAATCTTATATATTAGCTAAAGAGGCCAATTCAGATACAAAATATATTTTTGTCTAGATATCTATATTTCTAACTATATCTTTTTTTATAAATTTAGCTTTATTTTTAACAGGAATAAATCAAATAATCCCAATAATCAAGATCACTTTGAAAGACAATATTTTTACCTCTAGGCCAGCCTACGAGCCTAGACGTCACACTACGTAACATTATCTGTTATAGTTCTTTACATACGAATCAAGCCTGGCTTTGTTCGTTCCTTTATCAGTTTCATTCAAATGAAAAAAGTAACACAAAAGCCTCAAGTTGAGCCAGAAAAGCTTATTGCAGAACGCATTAATGGTTGGGCTGCAATGATGGGTTTTTGGGCGGCTATTGGCGCTTATCTAACCACAGGTCAAATTATTCCAGGGATTGTTTAGGTAATGGAATTTAATCCTTTTAAGCCTTTACAGCAATTTGTTCAGGCTGTTTATAAAAAGGTTCCTGCAAATTAGTTGTTAAGGATTCCCTCTTTGAGAGTAGGCGAATTTCTTCAAACATCTCTTTATAAGGACTTTAGGCTTTCATTAAATAGCCCATTCCAATCATCAATTAACTATCACTATTTACTTTCATGACTCCTGAAGCAGAAAAATTTAATGGCTGGGCAGCCATGCTTGGTTTTGTTGCAGCATTTGGTGCTTACGCTACCACAGGTCAAATTATCCCAGGCATCTTTTAAACATCGCTTTGTAAAATGACCTCTTCTTCTTACGTCACCACTGAATCAGGTGATCGTCAAAATGTTTTTCCTATTGAAGCTCAACCTGAACTGGTAGAAAACTATTCAGGTTATATTCAAGAAGCTGAGAAAGCTAATGGACGTTGGGCAATGATTGGCTTCATTGCTTTATTAGGCTCCTACGTTTCAACAGGTCAAGTATTGCCTGGTATTTTCTAATGCACAACAATTTCTGGGCAGTTGCTGAGAAAACTAATGGCCGACTAGCTATGATTGGTTTATTTTCACTAATAATCAATTACGGTTTTTTCGGCTGGATTATTCCAGGCCTCTACTAATTTACTAACTAGAGATTATAAGAAGTCAAAAGTAGCCATAAAAAATTTACGGCTACTTTTGAAAACTTTTTATGCAGGTGGAGTTTTGCTTGGCTTGTCAAGCAGAATATTAGAAAGATTTAATGAGTTCCAAAGTTCAAATCTTCCAAGCTGCATATTCTTAATCTTTACCAAGAGAAATTCAAATTACTCAACAACTTTCTATTGCTCTAAATTCACCATTTAGTGAATTAGTAGCATTTGCTTTATTCTGGGTCATTGGTTTTACAGCTGGATATATGGGTTTGTTATGAATTTTTCCTCACTACTACTCATGACCTCTTGGGCTGGTTTGCTTTACATCGGAGCTTTTCCTTGGAGAGATCTTTCAATCAAAATTCTGCTGAATCATACAAATTGCTTTCAATAGAAAGGAACTTTGCAATTAATATTTTCTTTTATTGACTGCGATATCTTTAGCTGAACTTCAAGCATATACAGGAAATATATCTATATTGAAAGCCATTCTTTAGTATTTTTATCCAATGGTAGTTCTTGTTGCACTGGAGCCTCTTGAAAATGCATGGGATGATGGTGATAATCAGGATGGAGGCAAGATGATTCAAATCTTGCAAGGTGCTTAGTAAAACGAGTGGTTCCTCAATTGATCAGAAAAGAGTTTTTTTTATGACAAGAATTAACCTGGTCAGGCCAAGTGAATTATCTGATCAACACTTAGTGGCGGAATATAGAGAGATTTTCATGATAGGTTCAGCACTCCAGCGCTCAATAAAATCAAGAACCTGGGAGAGAACTAAAGAACAACTACCCAAAGAATTCACCTTAAATATTGGGCACGTAAAGTTCTTCTATAACAAAGGTAAGTATTTGCATGAAAGATATTTAGACATCATAGATGAAATGAAAAATAGAGGAATGGCTCCAAATCCAGAGCGCAAATTCAAAAAAGAACAGTGGCCAGTCGACCTATACCAAGACTGGGAACCTAAAGAAAAAGACATTGAATTAATAAGAAAAAGAATACAAGAAAAAATCAATCAAAAGCCAACTTGGTATCGCTGGACTAAAAATAATTTAATTGAACAAGAATGAAATCAAGAACAGTCTATGCTCCATCGTCAAATTCCAGCACGCTTCAAAATATCTAAAATCTCTCTAACTTATATCTCTTGCAAGGTGAAAAAGAATGGGATTGATGGCTAATGAGAAATGAACAGGTAACTATTCTTTAAAAAAATTTGAAATATTAATCACTCTGTAATGGATTATTAGGCATTCGTACCTTGCAACTCTTACTCAATACATCTAATGCTTGCTTCTCTTTTTTACTTAGCGTCCATTTAAATGCATGACCAGCATCTTTTGCATGCTTTGGATTACGAAGCCCAGTGATGGGCATTGCATCATGAGCTCTACACCAGTTCAAAGCAACTTGTGCTTGAGAAGCTCCGTGATCAAGTGAAATTTTGTTTAACTCCTTTCTCAATTCGATACTGGCAGGCAAAAGACGCCGAAAAAGGCTGCCTCTCAGAACAGTTGATACTGGGAATCTTTTCTCATTGGGAGGTATTGTAAGTACACCTAGTGCTAATGGACTATATGCTAAAAGTTCAATATTAAGTTCCTTGCATACATCTTTAATTTGTAAAAACTTATTTGGTTCAGGTGACAATAAAGAAAATTGTATTTGAAGACTCTTTAAAGGGATACCTCGCATTCTGAAACGATTATGAAAGTATCTCAAACGATTAGGACCCATATTGGAAATACCTATTTGAGGGATGAAACCACTTTCATAAAGGTCAGCAATTCCATCCATCAATTGAACTTCCTGCCATGGTGCATACCTGGCAGTACTCCAATGCAATTGAACTCGGTCAAGTTTTCCTTGGAGTCTTGTTTTACTTGCATTAAAGGCAGATTTAAAACCCTTTCTACCTAAACGCCAAGGATATGGAGCTAGTTTTGTAGCCACTATCAGATTCTTATGCTTAGAGGGTGGTAGTTTCTTAAAAAACTTTCCCAAAAGTTCTTCACTGCGACCATTTAAATTACCTATCCCATATGAATCTGCTGTATCAATGAATTTAAGACCTTGATTAACTGCTTCATTGAATGTGTCCTGCAAGACATCATCTTGTTGTTCTGATCGGTATCCCCAAAGCACCTTGTTTCCCCAAGCCCAAGTTCCAAATCCAATTGAAGTCAATGTCTTAATTTTCAGAGAGAATTCAATGCCTCCATAACTTTACTCCAACACAATCAACACCTTGATTGGAAGCGACGCTCTCTCTTTTGAAGCAGGGTGGATTTAAAAGATGGCCAATTTTTCCCTTCGTGCAACTCTGTAATTAGTCCTAATTGGATGAGTCCAAGACATGTCTCAAGAGCCTGAAAACAGCCAAAATGAAGCCTATTCAGAAGTCACACTCAGGCTTCCCGAGCGTATCGTCAGACGCTTTAATAAGCTCAAAGAACGATGGGACCTAGAGCCCAGAGGTGCAGTACTGGAAAGGCTTCTCGAGACTCTTTTTGAAGAAGATAAAGATAATCCAAAGAGTTCACGTGGAATCGAGGCTTAAGTATTTCTTCCTCTGACAAGGACAAAATTTTATGGTTTAGATGATGGTCCAGACAAAAATATGCAATGGATCAATAGCAGGAGAAAAGAGAGAAGGAAGCAACTGAACAACTCAAGAACTCAGAACAAATCTCATCAACAGCAGAAATTCTCACCTCATTTTTTGACGAAATAGAAAGTCTTTCTACCGCTACTTCTATCGCTGGCATTCCAGTAAATTTCTACGACCTAGATGCAATGACTCAAGGCTCCAACGAGGATCTTTGATTATTATTGCTGGCAGACCTGCAATGGGCCAAACATCACTATGCCTGAAAATCGCAAAAAATGTTGCCCAGCTTCACAACTTACCTGTCTGCCTCTTTGGCCTTGAGATGAGTAAACGGTGTTATAACATATCGTCTGCTTTCAATAGAAGTTGAATTGAAACAGGAAGGCTTAGAGCAGGAAGACTTCAACAAGACGAATGGCCAATCCTTGGAAAGGGTATTGAAACTCTTGGCCAGTTACCCATTTTTATCAGCGATAAAGCCTCAATCACTGTTGCAGGGATACGTGCCACATGCGAAAGAATCAAGAAAAAACAAGGCCCTAATGAACTTGGTTTAGTTGTGATCGACTATATATAAATTATGGATGGTCAGAAATACATGGAATGCCGAGATGCAGAGCTGGGAAGAATAGTGAGTGATCTTAAAAATATGGCTACACAATTAAACGTTCCAACCCTTCTAATGTCTCAACTAAGTCGAGATATTGAATGTAAAATATCTACTGAAGTAACTTTATTAGGACTTTCAAAACCCCTTAAAAGAAGAATTTTTGAGATAGCTAATTCTATCTCAAGTTACACAGAACTATTAGTATTTTCAAAAGTCCATTATGGTAATTAATTGCAAGTGACAAGTCCGTAACCTTTCGAAGAGAAAAAGAGACAAACTATGAGATTGGGAGAAGAGTAAGAAGTAAATCATTCCTATGGTGTAAGTCTAAGTTTTCCTCAGCAATTCATTAGTTCTCCACAGGCTTTCCACTGACAAGGGGGCTAAAGCTCTTATCTAACTGGAGCCTGTGGATAAGTGAAAATGATACAAGACTGAATTTAAGGCTCTTGCCATTAAATGCCAAAATTAGCTTAAAAAATTCCAAATCCTAGAGAGTCCTTATAGAGACACGATCTCAAGATGAGACAGCTTGATAACGGAGAGTATAAAAACTCTCTTGACTAGCCATGAAGAACCAGTGGATAGTAAAGATAGTTCGAGAAAGGTAATAAAGATGGAACCTCAAGCTTGCAAGAATAAAAAAGGACTGCCCCCCCTTGATAGCCATGTGAAGAAAAGTTCTGTAGTTAGCTTCGTCTCTGATATCCCAGCCCCCTTAAAGGCATCTATGGAAGCATTCATCGAAAGTCATCCAAATTGGGACCAATATAGATTCGTTCAAGCTGCTGTCGCTAGGTTCCTCATACAACAAGGGATCGAGTCGACTTTAATTTCACGTCTATATATCGAAAATGTTTTCCCTCAAAAACTTTCTAAGAGGGAAATGCTGTGAAATTAGAGACAGAAATCTCAGATGTTCTTTATGAAAAGATGAAGACTTTCATCAAATCAAACCCAAAGTGGACTCGAGACAGCTTTATGAGTTCATCTCTAGCAAATTTTCTATTCCAAAATGGATGTGAAGATGAGGAGGTTAAAGAGAAGTTCCTGCAGGACTTATTTTAACTCTCTTTAAATCGAATTAAGTAGCAAGCGGGTGGCACGCTGATTCTAAATTTAATAAGGGTTAATGCTAGAGGAACTCGATCGATTCGGCGAAAACCGTTAGTAGATTTACTTGGCACCTTTTTGCTAAATGATTCACAGTAGTCTCTCCAGCTTCTTCCGGAGTAAGTCCAATTACAAAAAAACTTTCAAATCAAGCCTTTTACTTTGAAAAGAGCTTTTCAAGTCTCTTCTTGGTCTCGTCAGTCTGATTCTGATTTATCAGGACTCTTTCATTCCTACCATTTCTAATTGTCATACTTATCCACCAGACCTGAAGAGCAAAAAACACAAGTCCAACAACTACAAGCGCAACATATCCTCCGTTGATATTCTCCATCATGAATAATAACGATCAGCCATTTCTTTAAGCATTTTTTTGATGTGTTCGTCTTGCGCATTAGTTTCTTCTTTTAGTTTCTCACATGCACCTTTAACCTGCATCCAGACAGCTTCCATTACTTCTCGTTCTTCTTCTGAAGGTTTCCACTGAGGCTTTTCCATATAAGAAATAATAAACGCAATCAACCCCATACATCTAAGTTTGATTCAATGAACATTCCCGTCAAATCTCCGTACTCTCTAAGAAAAATTGAAGATAGAGACATAAAAAGCTGGCCAATCTAGATTTGTAATCCAAGCACATTCCCTTGGGAATATAGCGAGAAAGAAACCTGTTTAACACTTGAAGTTGATATCACAGTTACACCTGATGGTGGAGAACCTGTCAATTTGAAGGAGATGCTTTAGTTTTTTTCCCGAAGGGATATTTTAAACTTGGGAAGTGCAGAAAGCAATTCGAAAGCACTATCGTTTTGGCAATTAACCAATAAACAAACCTTAGGCGACTACTTTCTTCGCAGTGTCTTTAATTGCTTCAACTGCTTTCTCAACTGTTTCTTTAACAGGGTTACTTACAAATGGAGCAAACGCTTTCAACTCACTTTTGATGGATTTCTCTCGCTCAAGGAAATGCTTTCTTTGCTTCTCATAAGCATCCTCTAATCTTTTTCTTTGATCCACTACTGAGTCAAGTTCGTCTTGATGTTGTTGAGCTTTTAATTTAGTCATCTCGCTATCAGAGATGACATAAACAGGGCAATAGAAGGAAGGGGCAAGTGAGAAACGAGTAACTGAATACATCACTACGAATGGGAACAACAAATTCACTATGAGCCAAATCGTTTCTTTCGATGGTGCTATAAACCGTAGGGAATGATGCGGTATACACACCGAACTTCGGTCTCTACGAATAAACCGGCCAGTAATAACCGACACAAAATAACTCAAGAAATCTACAAGCAAAGACGCATAACCCCATACGCCTACCTTTCCCTTTACACAAATATTACTCAATTGAAGAAGAATGAAGGGGTTTCTGGACTCTTGTGCCAGCTCAATACCAGCAAGCTTTCAAACATCTAAAATCTCTCTAACTTCAAAAAATTCTCTACTAACTCCTCCCTCTATAGCTTGTAAAGACACACAAAGAGCTCCCTCTACACTTGTGATATCCATTTCCCTAGACAGACCTCCCCACATGCATTCGCAGGAATAATAATCAGCTCAATGAAAAAGAAGAGCAGCTAGAACAAACCGAACATAGATATTTTTAGAAAAACTACTAAAATAAAAATAAAAGTTTTCTTTCAGGATGACTGTACATCACGATTACGAAATTAAAATCAACATAAATGAGTTAATCGAAAAAAGAATTCCATGTTGTGATTTACTACATCCTGATCATTGCTTGACAGAACAACAGGTTGCAGAAATAGCACATGATATTCGTCAAGACTTAAATTTACATGATATTTATAAACAAGTAGATCAGCACATTATGAATTATGCAACTGCTGCTGGTATTGAAAATAAAGATCATTGGATAGAACCACATCTTCCAGACTTAGATAGGGATCTTAAAGAAGAGGTTGGCATTGACTTTGATTAATCAGCAAAAGCTGGATTAGTAACGGTTGTTTTGACAGTCCAATGCCCTTTATCATCAGAAAAATTCAATTCAAAGCAGCTTTGCAAATTACCTGCTATCAAAAATGTCGTCATTTTGGACAAGAATAGCTATCTCCTTTTACTCAAAAGTTCTTTCCCTTTACTTATATCAACTACATCTCCAATGAGTGTTTCACTCGCTTGCCATAGCTGTTCTCTTTCATAGCTATTTAAAGCTGATGGCGCTATACGACAAACCTTAGGATAACCTCTGAAATTAAACCTAGGTCCATATTGCTCTCCTGTTTTTGCAGCTGGGTCAGTTGCGGCAAAAAGCTGCGGGAGAGCTCCCATACGAGAACTCTGAAACATCGGATCCATTAATTTATAGGCTATAGCCTCATGCCAAGATCCATTAAGTTCTACTGATGTGGATTGTAATTTCGTGCGAGCTAAACCCGGATGGGCAGATAATGAGGCAATATCTAAATTTGATTGCTGTAATCTTTTGCTCAGCTCTAAGGCGAACATAACATTCGCAAGTTTACTTTGTGAGTAGGAAGACCATCGATCATATTCTCCCCCTCCTTGAAGACCATCTAGCTTAATTTTGCCCATATATTGAGCTCCAGAAGAAACAGTTACAACACGTCCCCCTGGTTGTTTAGCAATTAATGGCAGCAGCTTAAGCGTCAATGCCATATGACTAAGATGATTAACTGCAAATTGAAGTTCATACCCTTGTTTGCTATATGTTTGAGGAGGTGCCATCACACCAGCATTATTAATCAAAAGATCTAATCTTTTATATTTGACAGAAATTTGATCTAGAGCCTTATTTACTTTTTCTAAATCAGCAAGATCTATCTCTATGACATCAATTTTGCCACAATCAGTTTCATCAAGAAGTTTTTGTCGTGAGTTCTCAGCTTTTTCTAATGTTCTACACCCAAGAATTACAGTCGCACCCTTTTCTAATAAAGCCTGTGCTGTGTCGAAGCCCAAGCCACTATTTGCACCCGTTACAAAAACTGTTCGGCCTTCTTGGCTAGGAATTGCATTGATAGACCAAGTCATTTGATTTAGGTGTTACAAGATTAAGGAAAAATAGAAGTAAGAAAAGCCCGACATCGAAGTTTTTTAACCACTACTTTTCTCTAAGGTTAAAAACTATAACTGATGCCCTATACTGACCAGTGAAAAGATTGGAGATTCACCAGTCAGCCTGGCTTATCCTATCTGTGAGGTAGAGCAAGCAGGCTTCGAATGGTAAGAGTAAAGTCAAAGCTGCTAACTAGTACTCGCACCGTAAAACAACAAGCCAAAAGGAAGGATCGAAAAGTTTTGCTAATTAGTCCCAAAAGGTCTTCTAATATAAATTGGAATAAATCCTTACGCGACAAGCGCCTTCAGGCTGTAAGATGGTGTGAGCATTTATACCTAGCCTTTGGAATTCAATCCTTTTAAGCCTTTGTTTCAAGCTGGAGTTCATCAGAAAAAAGCTGCGGCCTGGATTTTTACTGTATTAGCTTCCATTAATCTTGCTTCCTAAGCTAATTGCTTAAAAAGCAATTCGGGTCTGCAGAATACATATCTATGCGCTCGACTCCAAAAGCACTTTGAATGTTCCACTCATTCACAACATAATTGTCCAAAAGAGTAAAGAAGTAGAAACGGACTTCTCGAACCAACAAAACACCAACAACGCTCAAAACATATAAAAACAACCTTACCTTTTTCCTCGCAATGACAATAAAATACTAACTCGTGGTTAATGAAAAACTCACTTTTAGCCTAAACTATTTAGCGACCGGGCAGTTTCACTAAAAACTTTTTGATGCCTCAACAAGAAGAAAAGGTTCAGCCAAACAAAGAAGAAAAAAAGGAGAACGTTATGGAATCTCTATTGAACTATGAGTGCGAAAATGATGATGATGGAACAGATTGGGAAACATAGGGAGTAGCGACCATAGTCACCATGAACAGAATCAAAGCATCTGAAATTCTATGATCTCAACAATTACATTCTTTTTGGGTTTGAGTATTGGTTGGGTTTTTGCTTTTCAGCGTCAAGCACAAATCGAGAAGCAAAAAGAAAAAAGAAAATTTAGTGAAGAGATCGAACTAAGAAGTACACCTGATACATACCTTTCAGAATTTGACCTTCTAAGAAAACGTTATTACGAAGCTAAGTTTAAAAAGATGACTGAGCCCAGAATGGATCGAAAGGGCATACCAATGACTACAGAGGAGATTAAACTAAGGCAAGGATCAGAAAAGGAATAGGAATGTGCCAAACAGTATTACCAAAATCATTGTTTTAGTGATGGTGTCTTTACTTCTTGCCTCTACCTTTGTAAGAACAACACCCAAAGAGTATAAACACCTCTTTTTAACACTTAGGAAGATTTGATTCCTCGTCGTTCCTTTTTACATAAGGATTCTGATAACAACATCGCTCAATAATGGGAGAGATGCTTTCCTCTAATTCCTGTAGAAGCTCATTCTTAAAGGCCTCTCTATTCTCAAGTGTTGGTGGTTCATACCCTGATTCTTGAACGTCTATTAATAAAGCTTTGATTGTTCTATGGAATAAAGGGTGTTGAAGAGAAGACATGTCAGACAACACCTAGTTTCATTGCACTTTTAACTCGTATAACGATTACATCATCAATATCATTGTCTGTTTGAAGTGCTAACCATTCCAAAGCTGAAACGATCCATGCTTTCATTTGTTTCTTAAAAAACTTTTTCAGAGTTAAAAACAAGAGTGGCTTGAATATTAAAAAAAGGATTCCAGACATTGAATATCAGTAGGTCAAATACCTACATTGACATTAAAGCATTTTGAGAATCTAAAGAATGTTCTCACATAACTAGATAATTTTTAATAGATTGAACTTATGAATGTTATGACTTGATGATTGCTCTACCTCTACTTGTACTTGCTTTTCTAGGAATTCAAACTCATGTAGCCCTACAGATTTTAAGGAACAAACGAAATGAGCCTTTTATCTTTAATAAAACCAATAAGTTCTATATCCATCAAAAAATGTTGAAACACTTTGGTTGGATTCATACAAGAACGGATTAATACAGCTAATAGAGATTCATGTCTCTCTCAATAAGCACTATCTTAAGAAATTAATTAGGAAGGCCTTCCTTCGATGAAGGTCCATCATTGTATAAGCCAAAGTAATAAATGGTAATTCTCAAGCTCTTTTATGAATTATTGCCCTTACTTGCTCTGGGCTATTTCATTGGACGTTATAAGCCAGAACTTTCCTCTCAAATAGCCAAGCCACTTATCAACTACGGGGTACCAGTGAGTTTGATGGGACTGCTACTTAAAAGCGGTCTGGATTGGCTTCTTTTTCAGGCTCTTGTAATGGCCTTACTTGTTATTGGAATACTGATAGCCGCAATTAGAACTCTCCCAAAAATTCGAAGTCATATTGGTAGTCGTAGCCTGCTATTGGGTAGCCTTTTCGGCAATTCTGGTTATTTCGGGATACCTGTCTCATTAGCTCTTCTACCAACTGAGTCACTCAATTTCAGTATTGGTTATGACCTGGGTGCAACGTTACTTGTATGGAGCTTAGGTCCCATGCTTTTATCGACCTCCTCACAAGAACAAAAGAAAAAAGCTAACTGGAAAATTTTTATCAATGCTCTTACTAGCAGCCCTGCGAGCAAGGGACTAGTTGGAGCAATATTTGTTCAATTAACACCATGGAATACTCAAATCACTTCATTTCTCTCAATCCCATCAGGGATTGTAATTGTTCTAGCTTTAATGGTTGTAGGTATACGCTTGGGAGCTTTTGAGCAAGCAGAGAAACCTCTTAAAAGAGACTTTCGATTATTACTTCAGCCCAGCTTGCTTATAAAGCTAATTATTCTTCCATCCTTAATGTTGATCCTTAGCAAAGCTCTCCACTTGTCAGATTTGATGTGTAATGCACTCGTTTTGCAAGCTGCAACACCTACCGCAATTTCTGTTCTGCTATTAGCTGAAGCATATGGGCAGGAACAAAAAATTGCTACTTCTTTAGTTACCTATAGCACTATAGTTTCTTTAATTACAATACCCTTTTGGTTTTTATTTCTTCAATATATCATTTAATTTCAGAAGCACTGAGCAGGGTAATCAAATTAAGAGAAACAATACAAATAGTGAAAAAGCTCTCATGGCTGAGAAATTAGTCATAGGTAGCTGGTTCTATCGCTGGACATTTCCGATCAAAAATTGTCCTAAGTTGCGGCAAATCCCAAAACAGAAAACTTTCTACTTGTTGGTTTAAGGGATCTGCCTGCTCTCCATAAGCCAATCTAATCAATAGCTTGATCGCCAGCATTCCGATGCACAACTAAAGCAGGCACACTCATAAATACTTTAGAGGGATTAGAAGAAATCGATAGATTCTGTTCAAACTTTCAATTTATTTTTGAGCATGAAGAAGGGGGACGTATTTCGATGTCCCCCTTTGAGTCCAGCTCTTTTTTTTAACCAACGAGCTCGGACTCCTATTGCATTTCTAGCCAACTAAGACCAACACCCAAAGAGTATAAACACCTCTTTTATAGTTAACTATCTCAGCAACTAATCTGAAGACCAAACTGACTGATCAAAGCTGGTCATATCAACATCATGAGTAGCGATCCAATCACCATTAGCTGCAAGAAACTTATCTAAAGCCCCTTCCTGATGCTGATGAATAACAATCACCTTCTGAGGGTCTGATTTATCAACTCCTCTATAGAGAGGCTTTATCCCATGTTCTGCATGCCTTTTTTTAGCTTCATCACTATCAAAAATGGCTGACCATTCAGAAAAAGTTCCATTAAGTTTGAAGGTGATAACAGTGGTTTCGAGTGCCATTAGAACAAGTAATTAATTAATAGATAGACTACAGACTAGTCCCAAGTTGAAAGATCTGTAGTCCCTGATGATCTGTGCATCTAAGAAATCTTCGAAGTTCCATCGATCTTTTTGAAAATCATTGAATAGCTAGATAAATTACTGTACTTATTTTCTTTG
>QCHT01000011.1 GCA_003279445.1 Prochlorococcus sp. AG-402-G10 | reverse complement strand
TGATCCAAAGTCAATTAACGGTTTTCAGGAAAATATTTCAGATTGTCCGATCCTCATTAAATTAATTATCATTAGTGCATAAAGGGCAAGGTAATGACGTTCCGCATGCTCACTACTGAAACTCGTCGAAGAATCGAAGGAATAATTGACCGTCTTGCAAGTGGACATTCCGTAACCCTTGAAGAAAGAATCCAGCTTAATAAATACTCTACTCACATTCCATTCGTTGCTGGAAAGCTTAGTCAGGCATTAAGACGAAGAGAAGAATTTGAAAAATAAGGTTTGAAGATGTTTTCATTTTAATTCTTTAGAAAAAATACCCTCGATTAACTACTCCAAGACACCGTCTCAACTTGCTTTAATACAACGCATGATTTTTTGCTCTTTTGGTTTCGAATTAAGGCAATGGATTCCTTTTGTTGACGGAGTTGAAAGATTCAAAAAATAAATTTATTAAAAGAGGAAGTATCGCAGTATTGAAAAACCCTGCCTAATTCGAGTGCCTGCCCCAAGATATGCGATACTTCGTCATATTTTCTTTATATTCTGTGTCTAAAGGTTATTGGATCAAGCAAGTTAGCATTGAAAGTACGGATCTATTTACCGAATATATTCAAACAGTAATCCCTTGGCTTTTTTCCGTTGGAGGAATTGTAATAGCTAAGGACATTAGTCAGAAGTCAGATTTGAACGAGTGGGATGGTGGGCAATTAGGAGTTGTTGTGGAATTTGAATCTAAATCAGCGGCTAAGAAGGCATTTGAATCAAATGTTTTTCAAGAATATATTGACTTGCGAGGATTAGATGCCGATTTGACTCTTTCAATTTGGGGCTAGTCTTTTCTGCTTAGAAATTCATTCCTCCCGTACTGATTAATCTGTGAGCAATTCCTACAGGAGCTAACTATTTTTGTTGATACTTCCTGTCGTTTTCATAATTGAATATTAGATAGAAATTTGGTTTTTATGGAAATGCGTGAACAATGGCGGTCTCGATGGGGATTTGTTTTAGCAGCTGCAGGAAGTGCCGTTGGCTTAGGTAATCTTTGGGGTTTTGCTTATAAAGCCTCCCAAGGAGGAGGGGCTGTTTTTTTGCTGTTGTACGTCCTTATTGTTTTATTAGTTTGCCTTCCAGTCTTAGTTTCTGAAATGGTTCTTGGAAGAAGTACTGGTAAGAGCCCACTTCTTGCTCCTATTGCGGCCGCTGGATCTGCATGGCAGCCAATGGGATGGGTTTTTGTTTTTGCATCTTGCGGCATTCTTGCCTTTTATGCTGTCTTAATGGGTTGGACGGCTGATACATTTTTTCATTCTCTTTTCTTTGGTCTCCCAGGGACTTTGGATGAAGCTAATGAGTTTGTAGGTTCTGTGAGCACTGGTAGTAGTGTTTTCTTGGGCCAATTGTTTAGTTTATTTTTGACAGCTTCAGTCGTTGTTGCAGGGATTCGAGGCGGAATCGAAAGGCTAGCCCGTTGGAGCATGCCTTTGCTTTTTGCTTTAGTGATAATTCTTGCAATTTGGGCTGCTACTTTGCCAGGGGCTATTGCTGGCTATCAAGAATTTTTATTTAAAGTTGATTTCAGCCAATTTTCAAATCTAAAAACAATAAGACTTGCTTTTGGACAAGCGTTCTTTTCTTTAAGTCTTGGAATAGGAATTATGGTTGCATATGCTTCTTATTTAGATAAAAGGAGTCCACTGCCTAAAGAAGCTGTTCTAATTTCTAGCTTGGATACTTCAGTAGGGATTCTTGCAGGGATGGTTACTTTCCCTATATTGATGAGTTTTCCAGTTGCCAAAGATGCTTTAGGCGAGAGCTTTGTTAAAACATTGTTTGTAGCTTTACCAACCGGTTTAAGTTCATTGGGCCTTCTTGGCCAATTAGTGGCAGTACTTTTTTTTGGACTTGCTTTCATTGCGGCATTGACTTCATCTATTTCTCTTTTAGAAGTACCGGTTTCTTCTTTGATTGATCGATTTGGTTGGACAAGAGACAAAGCTGTTATTTTCTCTTCGGTGTTTATTTTTCTAATTGGTATCCCTGCTGCATTATCTGACAAGGTCTTAGGAAATATGGCCAGTTTTCTAGATCTTCTACTTCTTTTGGGAGGTTTCTTAATAGCGATTCTAATTGGTTGGTTTGCCTCTAGAGTTTTTGACGAAGATTTAGCAGGATGTAATTCTAGTTTCCGAGGTAGACGTTATTTGAAATTCATGCTTCGTTGGGTTTCTCCCCCAGTGATTGCTTTTGGTTTAATTGTTAGTTTGATAGATCTTCTCTAGAATTAGTCAGGCTGAAAACTTTCAAAGATAAACTGGCTTAAAGCTCTAAGTGTTGAGTGACTAAATTAATTTTCATCATGATTTACTTTGAGAGTATTAGTTTATCGTTGTCAAATGTCAAGAGTAATAGTTTTTCAACATATTGATAGAGAAGGGCCAGGCCTCTTTTCTAAAATTGCTAAAGAGCATCAAAAAGATGTAATTATCTCTAGATTGGATTTAGGGCAATCCATTCCTAATTTAGTCGATAAAGATTTATTACTTGTGATGGGAGGACCTATGGGTGTTGGAGATTTAAAGAACCCAAAGTATCCCTGGCTTAAAAAGGAAGTTGAGATCTTGAAATTTGCTTTAGAAAAAAAAATTAGAGTTATTGGTGTTTGCTTAGGAGCGCAGCTTTTGGCATACGCAGCGGGAGGCACTGTGGAACCTTTGACGATTGGTTATACAAAAACTAAGAAGTTAGAAGTGGGTTGGGCACCAGTTAACTTTCATAATAAAAATGATCCATTAAATTTATTCGAAGACTCTAAGTTTGACGTTCTTCACTGGCATGGAGATAGAGCAATATTGCCTCCTGGCGCTGAGATCATTGCAAGTAGTCAACTATGCCCAGAGCAGTTATTTTGTATAAATAACCATGCTTATGGAATTCAGTTTCATGTTGAGGTCGAAGAAGATATGGCTCTAAGATGGATATCCGAAGATAATAAATTCATTCATGACGCATTAGGTCATAATGCTTCTAGTATTTTGCGAAAACAACAAGCAGATTTTGGAAAAGAAACTTTGTCAAACCGTCTTAAATTTATTAATAAAATATTTGATCTACTTTCTTAAAATCACTCTTCCTAAATTTATAAAAATTACGTAAATAAAATCCCAATCTTTTCTATTTAGTACTTTTTAAGAATGATTTATATAGATCAGTGAATTTATAAATGAGTCCATTTTATTCAGATTAGACTATTAATTTTTTAGCTTGTATTTATTCATTACTCATGATCTACAATATTGCTTAGCAAAGATCCACCCTTATTAATGGAAAGCCTTAGCTCAAAATTAATGTAGATTAAATTATAATTAGTCTCTAACTTTTGAAATATTAGAAAAAGAATAATCAATTTACTATAATTAATCATTTTATTCTACCTGAATTATTGAGGGCTTAGGAAGGGATAAACTTCTAAGAAAGCCTTTCAATTCTGAAGTAAGACTTGTCAAAAACCTAAGTAGGCCCTTTATTGGAGAACTTGATTTTAACTTTGCTAAGCCTTCACCATTTTTCGGAGAAAAGCTTCTTATTTTTGAAAGATGTCCCTGCATCTAAAAATCTCAATGTGCTTAATTTTTTGGCAACCAAATTTTAAGAGAAATAAAGCACAAGGAGAATCCAAGTTGATTAGACCGGATGAACTTTCTAGTCTTGTGAGATGGTATTAATGCTTTGCTTGAACCCTGCATTTCTAAAAATTGCCCAAGCTGAGATTTATACAAGTGCTGAACTTTGTTCCAATGACAATCAAAGTAATGAGAAATCTCTTATAACAACAATTTGTGCTGATCACTGGCTAGCTAACTACGAAGCACAATGTGGCAATTTGACTGCAAGGTCAATTATAAAAATCGAAGCTCAGACTCCTATCTCACCCTAAGAATCTTATGTGAACTTTTTAAATCCGCCGCAAACTCTAGGAAGAAAAATGCCTATTTCAATTTAATGAAAAAATAAGGCAAGTTTGACTTATATATCCAATCTTTTCCCAGCTAAAAGCTTTACTTCTTTTCACTCGGGCTCATTTAATTATTCATCTTTTTTACGGATGTTTAACGTCATGTTCCTTCAATAGCAAAATACCTGTAAGCTCGGACGAGTTTTTAAAATACTTTTTTAACCTATGCAGACCTATGGAAATCCAGACGTCACCTACGGGTGGTGGGTTGGTAACTCTGTAGTAACCAACAAGTCAAGTCGATTTATAGGCTCGCATGTTGCGCATACAGGATTAATTGCTTTTACAGCTGGTGCTAACACCCTTTGGGAGCTTGCTCGCTTCAACCCAGATATCCCAATGGGACATCAAGGGATGGTTAGTATTCCTCATTTGGCATCTTTGGGTATTGGTTTTGACCAAGCAGGGGCTTGGACAGGACAAGATGTTGCATTCATTGGCATTTTTCATCTGATTTGTTCATTTGTTTATGCACTTGCTGGACTTTTGCACTCAGTTGTCTTTAGTGAAGATACTCAGAATTCTTCAGGTTTATTTGCTGATGATCGTCCTGAGCACCGACAAGCAGCTAGGTTTAAGCTTGAATGGGACAATCCAGACAACCAGACCTTTATTCTTGGTCATCACCTTGTCTTTTTTGGTGTTGCCAATATATGGTTTGTTGAATGGGCAAGAGTTCACGGTATCTATGACCCTGCTATAGAGGCTATACGTCAGGTTAATTACAACCTTGATCTTACCCAGATTTGGAATCATCAGTTTGATTTCATTCAAATAGATAGCCTTGAGGATGTATTGGGTGGCCATGCTTTCTTAGCTTTCTTCCAAATTGGAGGTGGAGCATTCCATATTGCAACTAAGCAAATTGGAACTTATACCAAGTTCAAAGGTGCTGGATTACTTTCAGCAGAAGCAGTTCTTTCTTGGTCTTTAGCAGGTATCGGTTGGATGGCAATTATTGCTGCCTTCTGGTGTGCAACCAATACAACTGTTTATCCAGAAGCTTGGTATGGAGAGACTTTACAGCTTAAGTTTGGTATCTCTCCTTATTGGATAGATACAGGCAATATGGATGGTGTTGTTACTGGGCACACTTCTCGTGCTTGGTTAAGCAATGTCCATTACTATCTTGGATTCTTCTTTATTCAAGGTCATCTATGGCACGCAATCCGTGCAATGGGCTTTGACTTCAGAAGAATTACAAATGCAGTATCAAACTTGGATAACTCAAAGGTTACCTTGGCTGACTAAAACTATTTACTACTCGATATGATTGATTTCTCTCATTTGCTGGATTTCGCAACTCAGCTACCTCATCCATCAGACTTAGGTTTAGTAAAGCCATCAGGTGGCTTTCAACTACTACCAACAATCTTTGGATTCATTGCAATAATCCAAGTATCTCAATTCCATTGGTATGCAAGAGACTGTAATGATCCCGAGAAGTTTGAAGGAACCGAAAGACAAAAATTATCAGGCAGATCCTGAATAACGTTTTGAAAGCTAAATTTTTTCCTAGCTTTATCTAAAAACGATTGACCCTATTAAGCCTCATCTTAAAAAGATGAGGCTTTTTCTTGTCTTTTGAAAATATTTAATAGAACAATGCATACCTAGATGATTCTTGCTTAATTTTGTTATTCACTGGCTATGTATAAATGCCTGAGTTTTTACTCTTATAGACAGAAAACTTCTGTTGTCCTAGAAATAAGAAGAGTCTAAAGGTTTTTTCATAGCTCACTTAAAGTGAAGCTGCCTATGGCTTGGGGGTTATTTATGAATCGGATCTGGCCCCCATTCTTTAACATCTCAAGGAGGATGCTATGTCTTATGTAAGTGAATATGCCCCTATTCTTATTGGGTTGGTTCTAGCTTGGTTTGTTATCCTGGGGACTCGTGAAATACTTAAGGAAGCCTCTTCTGTTTTTGTGAATAAGTCGAATGCTTAATTTAATATAGGGATTAGTTTAGTTGGCGAAGCTTTTTTGATGAATTTGTCGAACATAGAAAAAATTTCACCTCTATATTTTTATTGGATGTCAAATCAGACCGATGAAGATGAGAAGGATAGGCTTCTTATAGCAAATATGGATAGTAAAGCGGTTTACTTATTCGAGAAAGAGCCTTATAAATGGGAGAATTTGTTTCAGGCCATTTCTCGTCAGATTATTAATGGGGATTTAGACTCAATTCGAGGAATGAAAGTTTTGTTAAGCACAATTACCGCTTCTCATAGAACTAAAGTCCTTGAACTTTTTTTAAAAGAGGGAATTTTTCCGAAGAAAATTATAGAAGAACTATCTGCAATTGATACTTTGGGGCCACCTACTAAATCAAATCTTGTTAGATTCTTAAGTATCTTATTTATAATCTTTACTAATCCATATGGAATCGTTATTAAGCGAAGAAAGAATCACTCTTATGAGGTTATTGGTTCTATAATTCATTCTTTACGAGAAAAAGTAAGTTCCTTCATTTGAGCATTAGAGACTTTATCCACCTTTACTTAGTCTATTAAATAACTCTTAGATATGCTTACTTTAACTCTAGGCTTATTATTCTAGACTTTGTACTTTAAATAAAATCTATGACTGGTAGCCTCCTGAATACTTATCAAAGGAGTAAAGAAGATAGTTCTGATGATTTTATATTCTACGCTCAACCCAGATTTGTTTATCACTTAGATGATGCTTTTCGAGGCAGATTGACACAGCTTTATAGAGATAGATTAACTAAAGATTTAATAGTCCTTGACTTGATGTCTAGCTGGACTAGTCATCTTCCTGAGGAGATTAGTTATAGAAGAGTTATTGGTCATGGGATGAATTCTGCTGAGTTGGAGAAAAATCAACGTTTAGATGCCCATTGGGTGCAGGATTTGAACAAGAATCAAAACTTACCTTTAGAAGATTCATCTGTTGATGCTTGTTTGATGGTCGCTGCTTGGCAGTACCTGCAATATCCAGAGAATGTAGCAGCAGAACTTAAACGTATTATAAAAACAGGAGGGCAACTTCTAATTTCATTCTCTAATAGGGCCTTTTGGACAAAGGCACCTAGAGTTTGGGCTGAAGGATCTGATCTTGACCATTTGAATTATGTAAAGGATGTTCTGATTTCTCAAGGCTGGTCAGAACCTCAGCTTATTGCTGAGGAAACTTATAAACCTGGGGCTATATCATTTTTAGGATTAAAAGGGGATCCTTTTTTCTCTATTTTGGCCTCTAACAATTAGAAACTTGTTGGATCGTTACTAGCTTACTTAGACTCATTACTTTAATTCTAAGAATTCTTTAGAATAATGAAGTAAACATTTTAGGAACGTTAGTTATTTAAATTTTCTTCTGATTCATTTTTATACTAAGGATACTTTTTAGAAGATCTTGGAAAGATTTTTCATTAAGCAATTAATAAATGATTATAATAATAGTACTTAGATGATATGGAATAATCCCAAAAGCTTATGAAGCATCTTCTTGTTTGAATAATTCTATAAAAGGATCAACTGGCCTAGAAGCGCAAGACCTAGAAGCTCTTTCTAGTGATTATTACTTAGGTACTTTATTCTTATTAACTATGCTGCTTGGTCAAGCTTTTTTCATGCTAAAAGTAAGTTATATATTCTCTTTGGAAAATTTATAGAATGCCTGTCTTGAATGATCAGATTGCTCTTGTAGATGAAATCGACTCAGTAGACTCATATTTTGAGTGCATTGCTTCTTGCGGCATTGATTCAGAAGGCAGTGATTGCTTAACAAGGTGCATAGAAGTGCATCTTAAATCTAACTTAGATTAAATTCTTTTCCATAATTGAGGAAAGAAAAAAGAATTAGCTAATGCATTTTGGTAAAAACGTTTTAAGGGTTAACCTGTATAAATTGTTTTATTAGTCTCAGTCGTCGTTTTGCTTGTTTTCTTTTAGGGAATTGCTAATTAGTCCATATAGTGCTCCAAATGCCCATGAACCTACTAAAAGGCCTATTACCACAAGTGCTATTGAAAATGCCGATACTCCAGCATCATTGGGTCCATAATGAATGGCAGGATCAAATGGGTCCATGGAAATTAAATAAGTAGATAATATTTTAGAAAAGATTTGTTCTCATGAAATATTCTCCATAGAGATTAAACGCATCTTGAGTACCCAAAACAAAGCTAATGGCTTTTATTATAAGTTCTTTTTATTAAGCTTCGTATGGAATTAGTGTGAATTCTTTATAGTTTTCTTTTACTAGGTCTGTTCTTAAGACGGCTAAGTTGTAATTTTCCCCTCAGATTCCACTTGAGGGGTAGTTTTTATCTGCCTTAAGTACCTTTTTCTTTGCCCACTTTCTTCGATTTCCACATGCCAACCACATGAAAGCCTGTGATCTATTTCTTCAAAATTAATTTGATTGATAAACCTTTTAGCAGGCCTTTTCTTGATATTAGACATAATATCCTTATAGTTAATAGTGTGAAATTTGTCAACCAATCTATTTTTTTTTAAAGATAATATAACTATAGAGATAAAACCTTTTTATGAAGTTGATCATTGTATTCTCTCAATTGATTATATTGCTATTAATAGGAGTTAACCCTGGGATGGCTTTAAATAGTTCTGGCAATCTTTCGGAATGCTTGATTCCCTCTAATTGCGTTCTTGTGGAGTGGTCTTTCCCAAATTTAAAAAATGCCTATAAAGAACTTGTAGGTATTGCTTCTTCTTTGCCAAGAGTAAGTGAAGTCGAAAGTAGTCAGAACTATTGGCATGGAATCGTTAGAAGCTTAATTTTCAGGTTCCCAGATGACCTGGAAATACTTAGGATTGATTCAAAAAACCTAATTCAAGTTAGATCAGCTTCCAGAATAGGATTAAGTGACCTTGGTGTTAACCAGAAAAGAGTAGATGATTTATATATGCAATTAACTGAAGAAATGTAGTCTTTTGGTTCTTTATTTCAACCTTTGCTAAAGGGCGTATCATCTTTCCCCGATGCTTTCAAGGCCTGCAATGCCATATTGATATGAGCTTCCATAGCCCCAAGTGCCAGTAAAGAGTTTGCTCCTTTAAACTCAGAAAGGGAAGAGTTTTCCTCTCTGAGGCCTTCTAGCAGTTCCTTGCTTGCAGTTGCCCAAGTTAACAATAATTTCTCAAGTCTTTCTTTCTCTACTGTAGATGGACTGTAATCAGCAGCAGTTCCAGTCAAGTCTTTCTTTGCATGAGAAAAAAGCTTTTTCAGCTTTTTGTGGCTTATAGATTCGGGGGTTGGAGGAATCTCTTGCACGATAAATGCCACTTCTCGTTTCAATATAACTTTTAATGATTGAGGATAGTACTAGCGGGTTGGAGTGATCACCGACCACTAATTAACAGCCTCTTTTATTAACTCTCTGAAGTGATTTCCTCTCTCTTCGAAATTTTTATATAAATCAAAACTTGCACAAGCAGGAGAAAATAATATACTCTTTGCGTTCAAGCTTTGAGAAACTTTAACTGCTTTAGAAACAGCTAAATTGAGGGATGAATAGCAATGTATTTGTCCATCAAAGTCGCTTTTCTCTATGAGTGACTTTAGCTGCATTCTACTTTCTCCGAATAGAATAACTACAGATGCTCTTTCTTTTATACTCGTTAACCAATCTCTTGAATTACCTTTCTTTAGTCTTCCACCAGCGATAAGTATTGTCGGCTTTGAAGTTGCCTTTAATCCTATATTAGCTGAATCAAAATTTGTTGCCTTGCTATCATTTAAGATTTCCAGTTGCTTATCATTATAAATCATCTCAAGTCTATGTGGGATAGCTTTGAAAGTATTAATTCCATATCTTATTTGTTCTTCTGAAAGACCAATTTCTATAGCCGCTGCTGTGACTAAGAGTAGATTTTGTAGATTGTGATTTCCTTTCAAATGTAAAATATTTGAATTAAATAATGCTCTATTGTTTTCCATCAAAACTCCTTCAGATGATAACCATAAGTCGTTAGGGAATGTTAAAGAGCCTGGCCCTTTTGTGCTTACCCATTTCCCTCCTGGTAGATCTGCCCGATGCTTTGCTAAATATTTATCATCAGCATTATAAATACGAGTTGAAGATTTCTCTAGAAGTCCACGTTTTATATTTATATACTTTTCCATTGAACCATGCCTCTCTAAATGATCTGGTGTGAGAGTTGTCCAGATACCTATTTGAGGAGATACTTTTTGGGCACTTTCTATTTGATAGCTACTTAATTCCATTATTAACCATTTAGGCTTTTGCTCCGGATCTTTTTGAAAGGCTAAAGCAAGTTCACTGGCAGCTTTGCCTACATTTGCTCCAACATTAGAGGTCACCCCACTATTGTTTAAGACATGATCAAGCATTCTTGTTACCGTTGTTTTTCCATTTGTCCCTGTTACTCCTACCCAAGGAATTGAGTTTAATTCTTCCCAAGCGATTGCAACTTCAGAAGTCACTATTATCTTCTCTTCTCTTAATTGATTAATAGTTTTGTGATCCCAAGGTATACCTGGGCTAATTACAATTGCCGAAAGATTGCTTAAGTATGCTTTAAAACTTGCAAATGTTAAAGGCTTATTAAACTCAATTTGAATCCCTTCGGCTCTTAAGCTTTGAGTGATTTCATTGAAGGACTCTTCTTGAGATTTTTCAAAGACGATTACATTTTTGTTGTTATAGTTTAGAAATCTTGCAGCACCAATGCCTGAACTACCCAGGCCAACAACAATCACTATTTGGTTGGTAAGAGAAAGTTCTTTCACATTTAATGGGCGATACTGGAATCGAACCAGTGACTCCTACCGTGTCAAGGTAGTGCTCTACCTCTGAGCTAATCGCCCGGAGAAAACCATTTGAATTTTGGTTTTACTTTAGGCTCTTGTTTGAATAAGCTAGCAGTAAATCCTAAAGCAATTTCATTTTTTTAGTAATTCAACTCTCCATCGACCTCTCTTGGTGAGTTCAAGGTTAATTACTTCTAAGCTTCCTTTGCCTTCTAGCTGTAGTCTGTCCCCTATTGAAAGTGAGCGACTAGCATTATTTGTTGTATGCCAATTGAACCTTAATTTACCTTTCTTGATTTGGTTGATTACTTTTGCCCTTGATAATCCAAAACCTGCCGAACTAATAGCATCTAGTCTTCTAGAAGCTTCTACTGTACTTATTTTTCTAGGACTCCTTTGTTGAGGGAGGTGAAGTTCAGCTAGTTCAATTGATTTATATATGATTTTTACATCCCTAATGAAGCCTTTTTGATCTTCAAGAAACTTTGAAGCTTCGGGAGTGCAAATAACATTTGCTCCTTTGTCTCCAGTGATCCATATGTCTCCAATAGCATCTTCCTGGAGACCAGTTTGCATCAAGGCTTCCCAAAAATCTTGAGGTTCTGTTCTATCGAATAAAAAGTTTCCTTGTATTTCAATCCCCTTACAAGGAATGATGGTTTGATTCCGAATTTCTTCTCGACCAGTTCTATAAATGAGAATTCTTTGTCGCTCGGCATTTTGATAACCACCATTTGAGAAGCAACTTATGTCTGTAATCCCCTGCACAATTCTAATTATCTCTTCTCGGATTGGAGCTGAGACAAATGGAGTCCAAATTGGTGCCCATGTTTTAAGAACTTCTTCTACTTGGACTAAAATTTGATTGGCTTCAATTGGGTAATTGCAGCCTTTAAGAAGCTTTCTTCTAGAGAGTTTCAATCTAAATTCAAATTAATTATTTCTACTGGCTTGATCTCTCGAATTAATTTCCAGGGAGGCTCAGTCTCGTATGGAGTCTCAATAAGAATCAGCCATAAGCCTTTCTCGTTGAATTTTAGAAGGCTTTTTATATCTTCTTGAGATGAATTTACACTCCTTGCTCCAAAGAAACTCCCTATCCATCCAGATGCCATGCCTAGTAGACCACCTATGACCGTTTCACCTGATTTACTAAAACCAAGATTGGAAAAAGTTTGAAGATTGGTCATGCCTGAAAAAGTTAAGCCAGCTGCAAAACCAAAAGGCATTAGCCATAAGGCCATTTGCTTTTGTCGTTCTTTTCGAGACAGCTTGGGATTCAATAATTCCACATTTTCAAATTTGACGATTTCAAAGATGTCAGATTTTGTCTGTCTTTCGGATCTCATTGAATCTTGAGATTTCTTGTAATTTGGTTCTATGACTTGGTATCTCATGATTTGAGTTGGGAAATTTTTAATGCTTTCCCATAACTCAAAGACGGTTTCCTCTTGTTCTAGAACCAGTATGCAAATAGCCACAAAAGCAATCCTCAATTGTTTGAATTCTGACCTGTCTTATCGAAAACTGATCAGAGACATTTTGCTCATTAGAGTTTACTTAGGCATAGTTTCGCCTTAAATGACAAAAGTTCTTGTTTCAGACACAGTTGACCAATCAGGTATTGAGATCCTTAGTCAGGTTTCTCAAGTTGATCAGAGGATAGGTCTCCCCCCTGAAAAGCTTAAAGCGATCATAGGAGGTTATGACGCCTTGATGATTCGTTCAGGCACTCAAGTTACATCCGAAGTAATAGAAGCTGGAGAAAAACTTCGTATTATTGGAAGAGCAGGCGTAGGTGTTGACAACGTTGATGTCAAAGCTGCTACTAAGCGCGGAGTGATAGTTGTCAATTCACCAGGGGGAAATACTATTGCTGCTGCTGAGCATGCTCTTGCCTTGCTTCTATCACTTTCAAGGCACATACCTAAGGCACATGCGAGTACTATCTCAGGTGGCTGGGATAGAAAAAATTTTGTTGGGAATGAGCTATATAAGAAAACTTTGGGCGTAGTGGGTCTTGGGAAAATAGGTTCTCATGTCGCAAAAGTTGCCAATGCAATGGGGATGGATGTTATGGCATTTGACCCTTTTGTTTCCTCAGAGAGGGCGCTCCAAATGCAGGTTCGTCTTGGCTCTATAGAAGATCTTTTTCAACAGGCAGATTTCATAACTCTGCATTTGCCTAGGACTTCAGAAACAGAGAATCTGGTTGATCTGAAACTATTATCAACCATGAAAAAGAATGCAAGATTGGTAAATTGCGCTCGAGGCGGAATCATTAATGAGTCTGACCTTGCAGAAGCATTGAACTCTGGTGTTATTACTGGTGCTGCTCTAGATGTATATGCACAAGAACCTTTAAATGCTAACTCGCCTCTTTTAAATGTAGAAAACGGATTGATTCTTACTCCTCATTTAGGAGCCTCTACTGAAGAAGCCCAAGAAAATGTAGCTCTTGATGTTGCAGAGCAAATTAGAGATGTTCTATTAGGTCTTCCTGCAAGGAGTGCTGTAAATATTCCAGGACTTTCTGCCGAAATTATGGATAGTTTAAAACCTCATTTGCAACTTGCAGAAACACTTGGTTTATTACTTAGTCAGGTCTCAGGAGGACAAATCCAGAAAATAGAAGTGCGTCTTCAAGGTGAATTTGCTAATCATCCTTCGCAACCTTTAGTAGTGGCTACTTTAAAAGGGTTGCTTTCTAGTGCCTTGGGAGACAGAATTAACTATGTAAATGCTTCTTTAGAAGCGCAAGGTCGTGGCATAAGTATTGACGAAGTAAAAGATGAAGTAAGCCCTGACTTCCCAGGAGGGTCTCTGCAGCTAACTGCACTTGCTGATGGTGGTTCTCATAGTCTTGCAGGAACAGTTTTAACTGAAGGGGCATTACGTATTTCTAGCATTGATGAATTTCCTATAAATGTTTCTCCTAGTAGATACATGCTTTTCACAAGGCATAGAGATATGCCAGGAATTATTGGGAAATTAGGATCATTGCTTGGGACGCATAATGTCAATATTGCTGCAATGCAGGTGGGTAGAAAAATAGTTCGAGGTGAGGCTGTAATGGTTTTAAGCGTTGATGATCCAATCCCGGCTAAATTATTGACTTCTATTCTTTCTGTAGAGGGTATTAACCAAGCTCACTCAATTACCTTGTGAATTACGACTTTATATTTTAAAAGTGAATGATTCTTTGAAATTCTTTTGGTGGAGACTTGAAGTATCTTTCTTCCAAGAGGTTGAAGAAAGCTTGACATGGAGATTGGATGATATGGGTATAAAGAGTTATGCAATTAATCGATCCCTAGAAAATTTACAAAGGCAAACTCTTATGGTTTGGTTGCCTTCATATGAATGGTTAGATAAGGATCGAGAAGAGCTTGTTAGATCTTTAGTGATTTTAGAAAAAGCTTTTGACAAAGAATCTTTAGATGTTAAATGGAAGAAAATTGTGCATGAAGATTGGAGTACAAGTTGGAAAAAATATTGGGGACCAGACCCAGTCGGGAAAAACTTTTTGATTTTGCCATCTTGGATTGCACTACCCAGCATTTATTCCAATCGAATCATCCTCAAATTGGACCCAGGGAGTGCATTTGGAACAGGTGCTCATCCAACTACTCGTTTATGCTTAGAAGCCTTGGAGCGCATTCCTCCTTTAGGAAAAATGGTTGGTGATGTTGGATGTGGCAGTGGAATACTAGGATTAGCCGCTTTAAAATTGGGTGCAAAAAACGTTAGAGCAGTTGATCTTGACTCGCTTGCCGTAAAAGCAACTTATGAAAATGCTCGACTGAACAACTTTCACCAGGATCAATTGTCAGTTTCTCAAGGTTCTATTGATTCCTTGGAAAACCAATTAAATGGAAGTAAGTTGGATTTGCTTGTTTGTAATATCCTGGCTCCTGTTATTAAAAAACTGGCTCCTCACTTTGATCAAGTGACCTCTAAGGAAAGTCAAATTCTCTTGAGCGGTCTTTTAGAGGAGCAGGTTATTGATATGACAAGCTTTCTCTCTACATTGAATTGGAAGCTTATAACTTCCTATAAACTTGATAAATGGTCGTTAATTCACCTTTGCAAAGCCAGTGCTTAGGCTCATGCATTAATAAGCTCAGCTTATCAGTGCATGAGTTTACATTGCTTGATTGTTATTTATAACAATTTTAAGCCACATTTGACCCAATACAGTGTAAAAAGGGTTCATCTTGAGGTGATAATTTTTACCTCCAATTCCAAAACGTCCCCCTTCTTTATATCCCATGGCTTCCTATAAAGTCACCCTCGTTAGCGAAAGTGAGGGTTTGAACCAGACCATTGAGGTCCCAGATGATCAATACATTCTTGATGCTGCTGAAGAGCAAGGTATTGACCTTCCATACTCATGTAGAGCCGGTGCTTGCTCAACTTGTGCAGGAAAAATAACCTCGGGGAGTGTTGATCAATCAGATCAAAGCTTCTTGGATGATGATCAGCTTGAAGCAGGCTTTGTTCTCACTTGTGTCGCTTACCCAACTTCTGATGTGAGCATTACAACTCATGCAGAGGAAGAGTTGTACTAAGAAACCATCTGTTTCTATCAGAAAGTTATTTTTATACTTGCCAATAAAGCTTTCATCAGCCACCCTCAATGGGTGGCTGTTTTTTTGATTTAAATTTATTTTTTGACTCGTGACTTCCGAACAATTGGCAGTGAAAAAAAAAGATCACTTGATGGAACATGGAAGCGTGCACCCTAGTGAAGGCGGACATTTTAGTTATCGTGTTGTTGGGCCATGCTGCAAACTTTTTGATAGAGAGGAACTCCCTTGGCCTTGTTCTAGGCTTGCTTGGAGGAGCAAAGAGCCAAGCTGGAGGAGAATCGGAAGACGCTTCGTGCCTGATATTGCTGCTAGGAGGTGCCCTTCTTATTCAGTTGATATTCTTCAGCCAGGATCTAAGCCTATTAATACAATTTTGACTTTTTTTTCAAGTCGTTTCCAGCCTCCTATGCAAGAGTGGTGGTATAGCAAACATCCACGTTCTAAGGAGCCTTCAAACCTATCACCTAATTTATGAGTATGGGTTGGAACTTTCTTGCTGAGACTAGAATTGAATGATTTTATGACAAAAACTAGTCTGGGAAAGCTTTTCGGGCTTTTAGGCTTCTTTTTAGAAAATAAATGAAGATGAAGAAATAAAGCATCATTGAGGTTTGGAGTAATTCTCAACATCGATTGCTGAGATACTCTTCACATAAGCTTAAATTTAAGAATGAACTTCGACTATCACGCAGTTGCTTCACTTCTACATACTGCTATTCCTTTAGCTGCAGGAGCCGCTGGAGTTGGATATTACATTTTGCGGTCTAAAGGACAAGGTTTTGCTTCTGCACATTTGCTTGTAGGTGTGCCAATGTTTGCTATTGGAGCTGCTGCTGCTGCTTTTTATTACATCACAGCTCCATAACTTTTAGCTTTTAAATAGGTTCTTTTCCTAATACATCACATAAAAAAAAGGGGCGCTTAACTTTAAGCCCCCTATTTTTTATGTCATTAGCTTTGAAGTATTAGCTAATGCCAGGATTGAACTTATTTTGCTCTTTAGATGCAGGGACGTAACTTTGGTTTAGGCCTCCGCATTCTAGACTTTCTGCAGTTTGACCAGTAGCTCTATCACATAGTGATTTCACTTGAGGCAAGTCTAGAACAGCATTAGTGAAATTTGTACCATCAATTACTGCTCCATCAAAACGACTTTTTAATAGCTCTGCACCACTAAAGTTTGCATTTGAAAGATCAGCATTGTCGAATCTTGTTGCATATGCAATTACATTTTGCATGTTTGCTCCACGAAGATCAGCGTTTTGAAGATTAGAGACGCTGAAATATGAACCACTTAAGTCTGCATCACCGAGATCTCTACCTGAAAGGTCATATTTGACATATTCAGTATTCTGTAGGTTTTGGCCGTGAAGACTTGTATCGAGCGCATCAACTGAAGATGGGTCGCTTGGATATAAAGCATCTACTGCAAGAGGACTCACAGTGAGACCGATAATTACTGGTAATAGGATCAGTAATTTTGAGAGTGATCTTTTCAGGGAAGAAATAAGAGAGGCCATTGAGGACACCAAAGACTTTCGGAAACAACCGATGCAACATATTCTTTCATGATGTGGGTTTAGTGTCCTCAGGTATCACGAACTGTTGCAGGCTTTTGTATATCAATTTGTAGGAAATCCTTTGCTAGCAAGGTGTTAGGGAAAATGGCCTTTGCTTCTGATAAAAGATTATGTGCTGTGAGACTGTTCCCTGGAGCGTATCTAGGGCTTAGATGCGTGAGAATAAGCTGTTTAACATTGGCTTCAATAGCAATTTGAGCTGCCATTGTGGAGGTTGAATGCTGCCTTTGATAAGCCAATTGGGAATCCTTATGAGCAAAAGTTGCTTCATGGATCAACAAATCTGCACCGTTTGCAAGTTTGATAGCTGACTCAGAGAAAACTGTATCTGTGCAGTAAACAAAGCTTGAACCTGGTCTTTTGGGGCCACAAAAATCATTGCCATGAAAAACCCTCCCATCTTTTAATTTAACTGTCTCACCTTTTTGCAATTGGGAGTAAATAGGTCCTGGAGGAATATTCAAAGCCTTTGCTTTTTCAAGATTGAACCGACCTGGCTTTTCTTTTTCGTCAACCCTATAGCCAAATGCTGGAATTCTATGAATTAGCGGGGTTGCTCTAACCGTAAAGTCTTTGTCTTTAAAAATTATTTTATTTTCATGTGCAAGCCTTTCGATTGAATTGATCTTCAAAGGATATGAAATTCTACTTGAGGTGGTTTGCAAAATTCCATTTAGAAAATCTTTTAAAGGGTTAGGTCCGTAAAGATCTATCCCTGAACTGTTTCCGGCTAGTCCCAAGCTAGCAAGAAGGCCAGGTAAACCATAAACATGATCACCATGCATGTGAGTAATGAAAACTCTCCTAATCTGAGAGGTTCTTAGCCCGCTGCGTAGAAATTGGTGCTGTGTTCCTTCTCCGCAGTCAAACAACCATAACTCTGAACGTTGAGGAAGTCTTAAAGCTACAGCAGAGACATTGCGGCCTCTGGTAGGCACGCCTGAACTTGTTCCTAGAAATGTAATCTGCAAAGGTTTGGGCTTTTAAATAAATTTATGCATGTTATTGATTCTGATGACTTTTTTGAAAACTGTCTTCAAGTCAAATTAGATTCTTGATAAGGAAATTAAGTTGATTTTTGAAGAAGTGCTTATTGCCATTGATATCAACAATCTCTTGCATTGTTATATTTGCAAGAGGTGAAAGTTTTGCTGCTTCAGAGCCAAGAATCCGTGTCTTGGTTTTTCAAGGTAAGGAACTCCATTTTAGGGCCGATAAATCAAGACCCCTTATTATAAGTGGAATTAAATCTACTGGTAAGAATATAAAATCTTTTAAAGTTAATGTTGTAAATGGGCAATTAAGATATTCAACTAATAAGGATTTCTCGAAGTGGCGTTACCTTTCCAAAAATAGAAAAATAAGAATTACGACCAGAGACTCTAGAGGGGTCTGGCTAGGGCAGAGAAGATTTGGGGGTGAATTGAGATTGCTGGAAAGAGATAACAATATCTATGTAATTAATTATTTGAAAATCGAGAAGTATTTAAAGAGTGTAGTGGGAAGTGAAATGCCAAAAGATTGGCCGCTAGAGGCATTAAAGGCTCAGGCAGTAGCAGCTAGAACATACGCATTGCATCAGTTAAAGAATCGATCTGATTATGATGTCGATTCAAGTATCTCAAGTCAGGTTTATCTAGGCGTTGAAGCTGAGACGAATAGAACAGTACAAGCTGTTAATAGTACAAGATCCCTCGTCATGCTTCATAAGGGTCGTCTAATTGATGCTGTTTTTCATAGTAGCTCTGGTGGGCAAACTGAGTCCAGCAATGAAGTTTGGGGTAAATTTAGGCCTTATTTAATTAGTGTTCGTGGTTATGATCAGATAAGTCCTTCTTATAAATGGGAGAAGAAAATTGAGCAGAAAAAATTAGCTCAGATCTTTAAACAAATAGGTGGTTTTAATACTATTCGTATAACCCAGAAAACAAATACTGATAGGGTTTCTAGCGCAAAAGTTTATGGCCCTAAAGGAGTAAAAACTATTTCTGGTAAGGAGTTGAGAAGTCTTCTTGACTTAAAGAGTACTTTGGTTAGCTTTCAGCTTATACCCGATCATATTGAAAGAAATTTAGGTAAGAATAGAGCCTATATTTATGAAAAGGAGATTAACTCAGTTGATAAAAAATTCCTTCTTGAATCAAGCCGGGAAAATATAATGATCGATCAGCTTCCTCAAATAAAAGACAATAATTATCTCTTGGTTAAAGGTTCAGGTTCTGGACATGGTGCTGGACTTAGTCAGTGGGGTGCTAAACATATGGCTGATAGAGGCGCTAGTTTTAGGAAGATTCTCCGACATTTCTATAGAGGGGTCAAAATCACTGCTTTTAGGGAAAATTAAAACTTTTTCAATTTCTAGCCTGCAGCATTTATAACTATTTTGGGTTGAAGCTTTAATAGCTGTGAATTCCATTTTCCTAGTCCCATTAGCTCGCATTCGCAATCGAGAATTAAAATATATTCTTCTCTTATATCTTTTTTATTCTTAATTGAGTTTAAGCTGAGCCTAGCTTCGTTAATTGTTAATGATTGGCCTTTAGACCAAAATGATTCTTCTTCTTTGGAGAGTTTTATTGTGGGAAAATCAGTGAGTACTTCTAGAGGACTTATAAGTGGAGGCCTTTTTCCCTTAATGCATTCCTCAGATTTTGGTAGAGGTATTACTTGATCAATGTTGAAACCCAGAGCTTCTGTCCGCCGCAGCTTTGCTAAACAGCCACCGCAACCAATCTTATTTCCAATATCTCTGGCAAGGGCCCTAATATATGTTCCAGAAGAACAATGAACATTTAGATCTATTTGTCCTGAAGATATATCCCATTTTAAAAGCTCAATGTCATGAATAGTGACTTGCTTGGATGGTAAGTCAAAAATTTCTCCTCTTCGGGCTTTTCGGTGAGCTCTTTCACCATCAATGTGAACACTAGAGAAATTAGGAGGACGTTGTTTGAGATTGCCTTTGAATTCATTTAGATAATTACAAATAACCTCTCTTGCTAATTGGGGCCATTTTTCTTTTGAGAGTACTTCCCCTTCCAAGTCATCAGTAGCTGTTCTTATACCAAGTTGAATTGTTCCTTCATATCTTTTTGTAGATGGTAGGAATGAAAGGAACCTAGTTGCTTTGCCAATAGCAATTGGAAGAACCCCAGTTACGGCAGGGTCAAGAGTTCCACCATGACCTATTCTTCTTATGCCATATACTTTCCTGAGTCTGCTTACGCAATCATGAGAAGTTAGACCAAATGGTTTGTCTATAGCTAAAAATCCAAGCATAGTAATTTTGAAAAGTTTCTCGGTTAATTTCAGTTTTATATTTATTTTTAGATTTAGTTAATTGAAAAGAGATAAGTTGATCAAGGATAGATACTTAAGCATAACTAAACATGAATAACTTAGAGATAGAAGATTTTTTAAAATCAGGATTTGATCTTAAGGAGCATTTGTCTCACTATCTTAATTTGAATCAACAGAAATTAGAAGACAAGCTTGCAAAGGGGCAAGACAATATGTCTAAGTTACATCCAGGGTCTTTTAATGAAAGGGATATCACAGCTTTTTATGAGAATGAAATTAGTAGTGCGCATCTTTTTGACCTCGCATCTTGGCATTTAGGAAGTTCTCAATACATAGCCGATACAATTCGCCTTATGAAAATGTTTGCTAATGGTAATGTCCTAGATTTTGGTGGGGGCATTGGTACTCATGCTCTTGCTGCAGCAGGGATGGATAGAGTTGAGCATGTATATTTTGTAGACCTAAACCCTCAAAATAGAGAATTTTTAATTGAGAGAGCAAATAGATTAGGAGTTAGTGAATTGATATCTGTGCATAGAGATTTAGCTAGTACAGGGAATGTTCAGTTTGATACGCTTATTTGCTTTGATGTTTTAGAACATTTGCCGAATCCTGCAGAACAATTGTCAGTATTCCATGAAAGATTGTCAAAGGATTCTGTTGCTTTATTGAATTGGTATTTTTTTAAGGGAAACCATGGGGAATACCCATTCCATTTTGATGACAAAAAAATGATTGAGAATTTCTTCGTAACTTTACAAAGAAATTTTATTGAGATTTTCCATCCTTTTTTAATAACAGCTCGATCTTATAAACCCTCAAATTTAATAAAGAGCTAATTGGATTTAGTCTTGAATCGCAACATTAATGCGCTTACGCGTTTTAAGACTGCGTTTAATAGTCTCAAAGGTCACTACTCCATCAACAAGAGCAAACAAGGTGTCATCCTTTCCTTTCCCTACATTAATCCCAGGCAAGATTGACGTCCCACGTTGCCTAATAAGAATAGACCCTGCATGAACTGTTTCACCTCCATAGGCCTTGACTCCAAGCCTTTTGGAGTTTGAATCCCTACCGTTTCTAGTAGAGCCAGTTCCTTTTTTATGTGCCATTGAAAATTAGCAGAATTAAATTTGCTGGAGAATTTAGTTAGAACTATTCTCTATCTTACTAGCTTTTGATTCTACATTGCTGCCTTTAGGCTTTGCTTTGGAAGAAGAAGTAGAATTCTTTGCTTTGCCATCTTTTGTAATGGCTGTAACCATTACTCTTGTCAGTTCTTGTCTATGTCCTTTCTTCGTACGTGTTTTTTTCTTAGGACGCATCTTATAAACGATTATCTTGGGACCTCGCTTATGAGCCATTACCTTAAGTTCAATACTTGCACCTTTGATATAGGGCTTCCCTATTGAGAGCCCTTTCTCATCATTTATTAGTAGAACTTTTTCAAGAGTAATTGTTTCATCTACATCTGAATGGATTCTATCCAAGTCATAGTAGCGATTGGCCTCTAGCCAAACTTGAGTTCCTGATGCTTCAACAATTGCATAGGTGCCACTCGTTGAAGGGTCTTTTGGGGTGGGTTTCTTCTTTTGAGTCATTAAAATCAATGGACATGAACAGGCTCGGTACTGGAGGAATGAAAATTGTATTCCTTATAGTTTCCGATTAAGCCTGCAACACAATCGAAAGACAAGATAACATCCTCACTCTTAGAGGTTAATTCCGTCAAGATTTATATATGTAAATCAATTTCTTTCTTTAGGAGTTTGAAAATGCCCCCTCGCAAAACATACATACTCAAGTTATATGTCGCTGGGAATACTCCAAATTCCATGCGGGCGTTAAACACACTTAGCGAAATTCTCAAAAAAGATTTTCAAGGTGTTTATGCCTTAAAAGTGATTGATGTCCTTAAGAGTCCTCAGCTAGCTGAAGAAGATAAAATTTTAGCCACGCCAACATTGGCTAAAATTCTCCCTCCTCCTGTTAGGCGAATAATTGGAGACCTGTCAGATCGAGAAAAGGTTTTAATTGGATTGGACTTGCTTTTCGATGAATTAACTGAAAATGATTTCTTTGTAGAACTTGAAAAAGAGTTGCCTAATGAGGGCAAATCTTAAATATCACTTTAAAAGTGAAGCCCAACGTCTGATTTGTCTCTAAATTTTAACTCTGGACTGATCATTTATGCATTCCTCTAGCTTTAGCCCTATTCCAAAAATGCAGGTTCAAAAATTACCAACAGGTATAGAAGGGTTTGATGATGTTTGCCAGGGAGGCTTGCCAATAGCAAGAAGTACATTGGTTAGTGGCACTTCTGGAACAGGCAAAACTGTTTTTTCTCTTCAGTATTTGCATCATGGGATTTGTCATTTTGATGAAGCTGGGATTTTTGTAACTTTTGAAGAGTCGCCATTGGACATCATTAGGAATGCTGCAAGTTTTGGATGGGATCTCCAAGAATTAATTGATCAAGACAAATTGTTCATTCTTGATGCATCTCCTGATCCTGATGGCCAGGATGTTGCCGGTAATTTTGATTTATCAGGATTAATTGAACGTATCAGTTATGCGATAAATAAATACAAAGCAAAGCGAGTCGCAATAGATTCAATGACAGCAGTTTTTCAGCAATATGATGCGGTATATGTTGTTAGAAGAGAAATTTTCCGCTTAATTGCAAGGCTTAAAGACATAGGTGTTACTACAGTTATGACGACTGAGAGAGTCGATGAGTATGGACCTATAGCTAGATATGGAGTCGAAGAATTTGTCTCAGATAACGTTGTGATATTGCGAAATGTTCTTGAATCAGAGAAGAGAAGACGAACGGTAGAGGTTTTAAAGCTTCGTGGAACTACTCATATGAAAGGAGAGTTCCCTTTCACTATGGGAGCTCAAGGGGTAAGTGTGTTCCCTTTAGGTGCTATGCGTTTAACGCAAAGGTCATCGAACATTCGAATTAGTTCGGGAGTTCCTGATCTTGATGAAATGTGTGGTGGTGGTTATTTCCAGGATTCAATAATTCTTGCAACAGGTGCTACGGGAACAGGCAAAACGATGCTTGTTTCTAAATTCATAGAGGATGCATATGCCAATAAAGAGAAAGCAATTTTGTTTGCCTACGAAGAATCAAGAGCTCAGCTTTTAAGGAATGCTACTAGCTGGGGAATTGACTTCGAGAAAATGGAAAGTGATGGCTTGTTGAAGATTATTTGTGCCTACCCAGAGTCAACAGGGCTTGAGGATCACTTGCAAATTATTAAAACACAAATCACTGAATTTAAGCCATCAAGAATGGCAATAGATTCTCTATCTGCACTTGCTCGTGGTGTAAGTCAGAATGCATTTAGACAATTTGTTATTGGTGTTACTGGTTACGCAAAACAAGAAGAAATTGCAGGATTCTTTACGAATACTGCTGAAGAGTTTATGGGAAGTCATTCGATCACAGACTCTCATATCTCAACAATTACAGATACAATCTTAATGCTTCAATATGTAGAGATTAGAGGAGAGATGGCAAGAGCTGTGAATGTCTTTAAGATGAGGGGTTCATGGCATGATAAACGAATTAGAGAGTTTATAATTACCAGTGAAGGACCTGAGATTAAAGATGCATTCACTAACTTTGAGCAGATATTTAGTGGTGCACCACATCGGATAAGCTCCGATGAAAACATATCTGGAGTATTTAAAAAAACATAGGTATAAGGGTAAGAAAGATTATTTATTTAAGTTAATTCCTTCTCTAACTCTAGATCCCATTGCCGACGAATTCTTTCAGATTCAATTAATAATTCATCTGCATCATTTTTGGCTAAGGGTAAGTCAAACCAGAATGTTGTCCCAATTCCGGGAGCACTTACCATCCTTACTTTACTCCCGTGCTTCTCTACTATTTCTCTAACTATTGATAGACCAAGGCCTGTACCTACTTCTGTATGAACGGCATTCTCTACTCTGTAGAACCTTTCAAAAATCCTTGCTTGACCTTCTTCAGATATGCCACACCCTGTATCCCCAACTTCAACTCTTATTCTTGGCAATGGTGAAATAATATCGCAGGTAGGTGCATTGTTAGTTTCTTTTATGGAAGAGGCTATACATATATCTGGCCATGTATAGGCCCTTAATATAATTTTCCCATTGCTCTTATTAAATTTTAGAGCATTGCCTACTAGGTTATCAATAACTTGCAGGATTAGATCCCAATTACCAAGTATTAATTGCATGTTATCCTCTAATTCCTGAACAATCTCAACCTTCTTTTCATCTGCATTTAACTTGTAATTCCTTAATGTTTGCTCTATTGCAGGTTTTATATTTATTTCTTCAAATTTTACATTTTTGGAAGTTTCAATTTTCGATAAATCTAGGACATCATTAACTAATCTGGTAAGCCGATCTGTCTCTGAATTAGCAACCTCCAAGAATTCCATTTTTTCTTTGTGCTCAAGCTTATCATCAAGATCATAAAGAGTCTCAACATAACTTTTTATATTAAATAAAGGTGTCCTCAATTCATGGGAAACATTACTTATAAAGCGTCTCTGGGCAGCATTTAGTTCTACTTCTCTCGTTAAATCTTGAACTGTTATAGCTATTCCTTTAAGGATTGAACCACTTGAGTCTCTTACTGACTGCAGCACTATTCGGAGGGTTCGTGTTGGTTCACCTGTGCTACACCTTAACTCGTCAGTATCATAAATATTTTTTAGTAAAGATGTTATATGAGGGTGAAGATCATTAGCTATTAGCTCTGGTAACTCATCAATTAAATTTTGAGATTCTAGATTACGACCTTCCCAGCGAAATAATCTTCTTGCAGTGGGATTAACTAGTACAATTTTACCTTCTTCGTCTAGCAAAATAGCACCATCAGCCATTGTGGCAATTAGGGATTGTTGCTTGCCTTGTGCAGCTTTAAGTTCCTCAATATTTGCGGCATCATAGTTCTCAAGTTGAGATGCCATATTATTAAAACCATTAAGAAGTTCTCCTAGCTCCCCACTCATAGGAAGAGTAATTCTTGATTTAAAATTACCTTTTGCAATATCTCTTACACCACTAACAAGTGCTCTAATTGGTCTTGTTATAGTAAGAGCATTAAAAACAGCCCCTATAATTACAAGTATCCAGATAGATATAAAAACGGCTATGGTTATTTCTCTAGTTAAAGCAGCACTCTCTAGTGCTGTTTTGTTAGGTGTTACTCCTAAAGCAAGGTTGCCTACATAATTACCTTTATACAGAAGAGCAACAAATACATCTGTGACTTGGCCTTGCGGGGTTAAATGTTGCCTTACCAATGGAAATTGAGGACGTTTTTTTAATTCTTGTGGTAATTGAAGTTTTCTTTTTAGTTGTAATTTACTTTCCGCATTATTAGGAGTTGCACTTATTGGAATGCCTAACTTGACGCCACCGTCAGGATCTGTGAAGAATATATATCTTATATTTCTGCTTGAACGCCAGAATTTCTCAGCAACATTAAAAAGTTCTCTTTCTTGATCCTTAGCTACTAGTTCTGTGACATTTCCAGAGAGAAGTAATCCAAGGTCTCTTGCATATCTTGTGTCATTCATTCCGGCGTCTTTCTGAATACTGGTTAATGCAAAAAATGTAACTCCTGTCATTAATAGACTTACTACTAATGTTGCTATTGCAAGTAACTTTGCTCTTAGACTAAACTCATCCCACCATTGGTAAATGAAATTCTTTTGTTTGCTTTCTTCTTCCACATCATTAATGATTTGTTCAGAAATTGATTGATCTTTTGGCTTCAAATTTTTAACTGACATTAATATTAATGAACCTTGCTTCTGACTTGGTAGCCAATATCTTGGCGGTAATTAATGCCATGGAAATTAATTTGATTGATTGCTTTGTATGCAATGTCGAAAGCTTCATTGTAACTATCTCCTTGAGAAACAATGGATAGGACTCTCCCACCTGATGTAAGTAGTGTCCCTTCTTTACTGATTTTAGTGCCAGAGTGGAATAATTGAATTGGATTCTCTTGAGACTGCTTTAATTTAATAGAAATCAAATCCCCTTTTCTGGGGTTCTCTGGATAACCAGATGCTGTTGCAACAATACATGCACTCTTTAATGGACTTGTCTTTAATTTTGGCGCATTTTTTAGACATCCCAGAGCTGCAGCTTGAAGTACTTTCGCAAAATCTGAGGGCATCAATGGCATTAGTGCCTGGCACTCTGGGTCCCCAAAACGGCAATTGAACTCTATAACTTGAGGACCATCTTTGGTTAGCATTAGACCTGCATAAATTACGCCTCTATAATTAATATTTCTTTTTCTAAGTGTATATAAGGTAGGAAGCAATATTTCTTCCTTGATTTTTTCAAGATCTTTCTTGCTTAACATTGTCGTTGGAGCATATGCTCCCATCCCTCCTGTATTAGGACCTTTGTCACCTTCTAACAGTCTTTTGTGATCTTGAGCTGGCGGAAGAATTTCGAGCGTCTCTCCATCGCTTATTGCAAAAATTGATACCTCTGGACCTTGGATGCATTCTTCAAGAATTAATGTTGCTCCTGCTTCGCCAAATTTTCCCTCAAAAGATTCTTTTATAGCTGCTCTGGTTTCTTTTATAGAATTGCATACTGTGACTCCTTTACCAGATGCCAGACCATCAGCTTTGACGACTAATGGTCTATCTATTTCAGAAACTAGATCTTGCGCTTCGTGTTCAGTACTAGCTGACCAATGTTGAGCTGTAGGAATTTTGGCTTCATTCATTAAATTTTTTGACCAATTTTTACTTGATTCCAATTGAGCCCCTTCTTTCCCGGGTCCAAATACAACTAATCCCGCGCCTCTTAATTTATCTGCTAACCCTGAAGCAAGAGGCTTTTCGCCGCCTACAACTACTAAATCAATTTCAAGAGATTTACAAGCTTGTATGATTTCTTCGTTGTTTGATTCTTGTATATCAAGACGATGACAACCTAGTTGATCTTTGGTCCCTCCATTGCCTGGTGCAACATAAACTTTTTCAACTTCTTGGAATTTTGAAATGGCCCATGCTAAAGCATTCTCGCGACCGCCACTTCCAACTACAAGAACTTTTTTTAGTTGTGGGAGCTCTGAAATAGAAGATGCGGCTTTTTCCATAAGAATTCTGGTGTATTGGCAAAAATTTAGGATGCAATTAGCTTGATGTTTAGAGATGGTGCTTCTTCTAAAAAAACATTGTGATTGTTTCCTTCAATTTTATTGTTTTTCTAAGATTTAACTTACTAGCGTTTAGTTGAGGTAAAAAGGAATTTAATGGCATCAACTCATGGCTCACTTCTTTATGAAGGTAAAGCAAAGCAAGTTTTTGAGACTGATCGTCCAGATGAGTTTTTGGTTCACTTTAAGAATGATGCCACTGCTTTTAATGCTAAAAAACACGCCCAACTTGAGGGAAAAGGGAGCTTGAACTGTCAAATTTCAGCTTTTATATTTAAGTTTTTGGAAAGCAAAGGAGTCCCTACTCACTATCTAGATCTAAATGCTGATAGTTGGATGTTAGTTCAGAAGGTAGAAGTGTTCCCATTGGAAATTGTTATCCGCAATGTTGCGAGTGGCTCATTATGTAAAGAGACACCTATAGAACCAGGAACAAAGCTTTGCAATCCCCTTTTGGATTTGTATTACAAAGATGATGATTTGGGCGATCCGCTTTTAACAGATGAAAGAATAAGTTTATTAGCCCTAGTTTCATCTACTAAATTGTTGGAGATAAAAACACTTGCTTTAACGGTCAATGGACATTTGCAGGAATTCTTTAAAAAGCTCAATCTTTTATTAGTAGATTTCAAGTTAGAAATGGGCCTTACAAAAAATGGCCAACTTGTAGTTGCTGATGAAATAAGCCCTGATAGCTGTCGAATATGGGATTTAAATACTTATGATCAAGAAGATCGAATTCTTGACAAAGATCGTTTCCGAAGGGACCTTGGGGGAGTCTTAGAGGGGTACAGTGAAGTGCTTAGACGGATACAGGAATTTTCTTCTTAGAAAGCATGCAAACAAACTTATTTGATTTGATCTCTTTAGGCTTATTCTAGAAAAAGAATGAAAGGAATCACTACCAGAAAATCAATGAGACTATTTTGCAGAGGGGCATATTTATTAGCATTCACGATTCCTTTTATAGGAGGAACGGCAAATGCAGGCTTCTTTAACAATAGAAAGAGTCTTGAGAACTTCTATTTAAATGACAATAAATTTGAAATTGCAGATTCAAATTCTGACGATGGTTCTTTAAAGGAAAGTCCTGAAGAGGAATTAATTCTAATTTCTGAGATTGTTATTACTGGTCTTGAAGATCATCCAGACAAGGTTCGTTTAGAATATGCTGCTTATGATGCAATGAGCATTAGGCCTGGTAGTAGAGTAAGTAGATTGGAAGTGAAGAGAGACTTAAATTCAATTTATGCTACTGGTTGGTTTTCAGGTTTGGAAATTGATCCAGTTGATACCTCATTAGGCGTCAAACTGAAAGTAGATGTAAAACCTAATCCTGTATTTACTGAGGTTATAATTTCTCCTCCTAATTCGATTCTATCGGAAAAGGTTATTCAGGAAATTTTTAAAAGTGATTATGGAAAGACTTTGAATCTCAATGTTTTAAAATTGCGAATGAATAAGTTAAAGGCATGGTACTCAGATAAGGGATACTCTTTGGCAAGAATTTCTGGACCCAATAGAATTACAGCTGGAGGTAAAGTAAGATTACGCGTTCAAGAAGGAAGTATTGAAGATATTCAGATCGTCTTTCTTGATGAAGAGGGAAATACAGTTAGGGATAATGGAAAGCCAGTTAGGGGGAAGACAAAAAGATGGGTTATCGATAGGGAACTTATTAGTAAGCCTGGCGTAATATTTAATAGGAAAGATCTTGAATCTGATATCAAAAGATTGTATGGGCTTTCTCTTTTTAGCGATATTAAAGTTACTTTAAAGCCAGTTGCTGGTGAACCTGGAAAGATAAGCATAGTCCTAGGAATTACAGAACAACGAACAGGCTCTCTTACTGGTGGACTTGGTTACAGTGGATCGCAAGGTTTTTTTGGATCAGCAGGATTACAGGAAAAGAATTTATTTGGAAGATCTTGGTCGAGTGATTTAAATTTTACCTATGGTGAATACGGTGCGCTTATTAGCTTTTCTTTAGCTGATCCATGGTTAAAAGGAGATAAATATAGGACTTCTTTGAGGACTTCTGTATTCATTAGTAGAGATGTTCCTCAGGAATTTAGAGGATCTAATAACAATATATTAGGGGTAAGTGATTACTATCAAGTCCCAGGATCAAGTTCTTCTTCAACGGTTTATGATATTGATTTTGCTCACTCTGGAATAAATTCAGAAGCCTTTAGTTCTGTTCCATTAGCCAAAGCTAGCAAGCCAAATACTAGTTGGTTTGATTATGAAGGGGATTCAGTTCTTCTTCAAAGGACTGGTGGAAATTTCTCTATTTCTAGGCCTCTAAATGGAGGGGATCCTTTTAAAAGAGCGCCTTGGAGCGTGCTTTTGGGAATGGATTTTCAACAAGTTAAACCTATTGATTACTCTTCAAAAGATAGGCCTTATGGAGCATTAAGTTCTAATTATTCAAATAACTCTGCTTCAAATAGTGATGTTATTTGCATAGCCTTTAATTGTGCAAAGGAAAATACTCTTATTGGAGTTAGAGGAGCAATGACATATAATAAACTAAATAATCGAGGGAATCCCACATCGGGCAGCTTTTTAAGTTTAGGTTCTGAACAATATATCTCTATTGGGAAGGACTCCCCAACATTTAACCGAACTAAGGTTAGTTACTCTTATTTTATTCCTCTTAATTGGTTGAAGTTTCATAAAGATTGCAGAGCAAAGAGAGGAAAGAATTCTTCTTGTTTCCAAACCATTGCTGTTCAATTGAAAGCAGGGTCAATATTGGGGGATTTGCCTCCCTATGAGGCATTTTGCTTAGGCGGTTCTAAATCAATTAGAGGATGGAGTTCCTGTGACTTAGCTGTTGCCAGACGTTTTGGAGAGGCTTCTGTAGAATATCGAGTCCCTGTTTGGAGAATGATTTCTGCAAATGCATTTGTTGATGCAGGAACTGATTTTGGTTCTCAGAAGAATGTTCCAGGAAACCCAGGAGAGCTTTTAGGTAAACAGGGCTCTGGATTTTCTGTTGGCTCGGGTTTATCTTTTAATACTCCTGTTGGGCCTTTACGAATAGAGGCTGCAAGCAAAGACTTGGAAGGCGATTGGCGATATAACGTTGGTTTTGGTTGGAAGTTTTAATGTGGAGTGGTTGCCTGACAATTACGATGATTGTTGGACCTTGGGAGGAGTTGTAACTCGCAAGGGTATTTGTTTGCATAGCGGGGAAGAATCAGAGGTAATTCTTCGCCCGTTTGAAAAAGTTGGCTTCTACATATCTTGGGCGAATAGATCTGATCCCCCTATACGTCTTAATCCAGCTCAAGTAGTAAATAGTCAACTATGTACAACACTTGTTTTAGGAAAGCACAATCTGTCAACTGTTGAACATCTTTTGGCAGCTATTGCTGGATGTGGTTTGACCCATGTTCACATTGTGGTTTCAGGTAATGAAATCCCGCTTTTAGATGGGTCGTCAATTGGATGGGTTGAGGCGATAGAAGAAGTGGGAATTTTTCATTTGGATACTTTTAAAAATCGTTCGCCAGTTGTTAAAAAGCCTTTGGTAATTCATAAAGGCTCTAGTCTAATAACAGTCATACCATCTGATAGTTGTTATTTGATTGGTATGATTGATTTCCCTTACCCTTTATTTCTAGGCAACTTAATATAGGATAATAGCATTATTGCCAATGCTATTATGCCACTAATAATTAGCAGTATTTCTGATGGTCCATCTAATCTGAAGCTAATTAGAAAGTCAGAGTTAAATAATACAAAAGGCTGTATATCAACTTTTCCATTAACATGTTTATAAAACAAATAAACAGAATAAAGTGTTGAGGCTAGGATACTATTTATAAGCAAAAAGGATACAGGCTTTGATAGCCTATTCATTGTTCTGTTAAAGCTAAAAACTAAAATAGCGATTAACAACGAGGATGATAGTGGTAGGAGAGGTATAAGAAATGAAGAGTCGATGAATTTAGACATTGCATGCTTTGCTTATCTCTCTTGACACTAACCTGCTTAAGACTAACTCAATAGTAATTAAGAATAAAACAAAACAATTGCAAGATAAAATTTTTAGGGAAATATTGGCTAAGCTATAGCTTGGCTTGGAATTTCAGAAAGGTCAGTTCTTAGGATTAAACTAAATAGGTATAGGGTAAAAAACAAGGCTGGTTTAAAAATATTTAAAGAGGTATCAATTCAATGAGATTTAATTCTTTTCCGAAATAAGATAGGCAAAGAAGTTCTTATAAGAAGTGAATAACTACTATCTATTGATCTTTCTAATTGTAGCAGTATTTTCAATCTTAAGCTTTATGCTTTACATGAGAGAAAAGCATAATTACTTGGGTCGGGTCAAAAAACTGGTCAAGAAAAGGAAAAAGAAATTGCTGAAAGGTAAAAAAAACAATAAGATTCATAGATATAATTCCTAGCAGGTACAAATGGTTGAAAATCAAGAAAGAATAGAGGAGTTCAATTCAAGGGATTCAAACATCCAAGGTCCAGACTATGCTAATGCGAAGTGGCTAGACAACGAAGATAAAGCTGTAGAGAACGTTTTTGGATTTAATAAAAATGCAGAGTTAGTAAATTCCAGGGCAGCGATGGTTGGATTCCTAATGCTTGTGTTAACGGAATTAATTTTCGGTGGGAAGCCCGTCACTCTTGCAATTTTTGGCATCAACTAATCGGTCAAAGGAGAACATTTTTTTCTTTTCAGTTATTATAAGAAATTAGTTTCTGACTATTAACATGAACAAGAAATACTCGATAGGTTTCATTTATGTATCTGTGTGTATCTTGATTTGGGGAACCATCGGATCTTTTGTGGATTACCCACTTCTACAAGAAGAAATTTATCAGCCTGGTTCATTTGGGCAATTAAGCACTTTTCTAGTAGTCGGTTTACTGACTCTTTTCATTGCAGTAGTTTTATTTAAAAGAATTACTAGAAATTTTATTGACTAAAGGTAAGTCTTTAATATTTATACCTTTTTATGACTTCTGCTGGTTGATTGCCCCTTTCAGCATCAAACAACAACCACTGTCTAGTTTCAGTATCATGATCGCATCCTAAATTAGGCTTATCAACTTTTAAAGTTGACATCTCAAAGTGACACTGTTGATCTGCCTCAAAAGCTGATTCATATTCAGGCTTAAAATAAGCGGTAGTAAAGATTGAAATCAGAACCAGAGTCAAACAGCTTATAGCTGTAATTATATTCATAATGAATACTTAAGCCTTGCAATTCAATATTAGTACAATTATAAAACATTACTCAAGGATTTATGTTTTCAGTTATTTTGAAAAAGGACTTGGAAGATTGAAAATAAGATCTGATAAAATGACCAGATCTTATGAATCTATATACCCTATCCAGTTCAAGTTCTACCAATGTTATAAATAAAATCCTTAAATGCGGGAATATAGAAATAAAGAGCAGTCGCCAAAACAAGTAATACATTTAGTCCTATGACAAGAGAACCCAACAAAACACGAGTTCTCTTTGTAGGAGTTTTATATTCAAACCCACCAACCTTAATAAGCACCTCACGCTCTGAAGAGCTTGAGGTGGAGTTGTCAGTTGTATTTCTTTTTTTAGATTTAGAGGACTTCAAGAAGATTTCAGGATCTTTTGATTTGCTTGAATCTTCCGCAGGTGTCTTTCCCTTTCCCATTTGCTTGATGTAGTTTTCTTCTATAAGAATTAGCAGCAAACGCTATTGAAATTCATACTAAAGGGTAAAACTCAATAATTGAAGATTATCTCTAGCCCATTTAACCTTGAATTAAAATCAATGCAATTAATCACAAAATGTCTGTACTTCCTTCAAAGTACTCAGATGAGACCGGTTTTTGTTTTTATTGAGAATAACCATTATTAACTTTGATTCCAAGCCAAGCAGTCGTGTTTGGCATGAGTAATTTTCTTGAGAGCCACTAATCAATTGAAACTCCTCAATTTGCTCTATTGCATTTAAGCAGGTCTGCCTTTCTCTAGAGTTGAAACATTCATTAGACAAAGAAAGCACTAATTGAAAATCCCTAGCTTGAACATGAGAGAATAATAACTGAATTAAACAAAGCAAAGTACCAGAGATAAGTAAAGACTCCGAGCTAAAAAACTTCTTTGAATTATCCTTAATCAATTTTCAGCTTATAGAGCGAATATAGCAATATTATCCTTTTGCATTATTAAATACATTTAACAACTTTCTTTTGTTATTTTTCAATTCGGAAAGCAACTCCAATAAAGATAACTCTGAATTATTACTGACAAGATTAAGTCCTGCTGCTAATTTCCCGATCACTTGTGGAGGGTGAAGGCCCTGAGATTGATAAAAAGATAATGAATCATCATGATTTCTCTTTGAAAGCTTTTTCCCTAATGGGTTTAATAAAATAGGAACGTAGCGATAAGACACAGGCTTCTGTCCTAAAGCATCAAAGATTGCATTTTTGGAATACCTCTCTCCAAGTAAATATCTCCTCTTACTACTTCATTTATTCCTAACATCACTTCATCTACAACAGTAGCAAAGCTAGAAGAAACTATCCCATCTGATCTTCTTAAAATTATCTCTCCGCAAAGAGAGGCAAAGTTAGCTCCGACTTTCAGTCTCAAGCTAGAAACATTACCAGTTTGAGCAGGTAAAGATTGATGAGGTTTTCTACATTTCCCTGAATAGATTAAAGACCGATGAGAAAACAACCTTTCTTTAAGAGTATCTTCCTACTGCATGAGCAGGGGTATATCACTTTTCTATTTCTAAGAGCATCAATTACATCATCATAGATATGTTTTCTTTTACTCTGAAAGATAATTGGTTCGTCCTAATTTAGGCCTAACCAAAGCAAATCATTTTTAATCTTTTCGACGGAACCTGATTTATTCCTTGATGTGTCAAGATCATCCATTCTCAAAATAAATTGTCCAGAGAAATATCTCGCTCTTAACCAAGCGATTAAGGCCGTTCTTAGATTACCAAGGTGAAGATCACCTGAGGGGGTAGGAGCAAAACACCCTCTATATCCATCTTTTCTAAGGTGTTCTCCACATTCAAAAGATTAAATAAGTTTGTCAGGAAAAGCTAGAAGGTCTTTCATTAAAAATTAGAGACTCAGCAAAAGCTGGGTCTCTAAAAAGATTAAGAATTCAAAGGAACTAATTCCTTAATGACTCCTTACTTACCGCTCTGAACGCGATCCTTGAAAAGCTTACCAGCTGTAAAAGCAGGTACTCGTTTCGCAGGAATAGCAATTTTTTCACCAGTTTTTGGATTGAGTCCTTGACGCGCTGAGCGGTCACGAGGCTCAAAAGAGCCAAACCCAAGTATGGAGACTTTCTTATCATCCACAACTGAGTCAACAATTGTTTCTATGGCAGCATCGACAACAAGTGCCACGTCTGTCTTAGTTAGCTCAGTACGAGCTGCAACCAAATTAACTAAATCTGCTTTGTTCATTGGAAAAGTGTGTTGTAGCAGAGAGTGAATGAAAAAAGACTTTGGAAAAGCCAATCAAACAAACACTCGATCCCGCTAATCGTATGGAGCTAAAGCAATTGAGGCAATAGAAAAGTAAGGTGGTGCAAAGCTTTATACCAAAAACTTAAGGATCATTCACTATTCTTCACTAGGCTTCCAAGCAATCCAAGGCAGAAGCTTTTCATCATTCAGAAGATGGAGTTTTTCCCCAGAAGCCAGTAGGGGAGATTGTTCTCGGGGAAGCCAATTACGCAACTTTAACAAACTTTCCTGGTACATAGTCCAATGAAAAGTGCTTCGAGTGCGTATTGGACTAATTTGAACATTTGAGCCTGGTGTTAACAAACGTCCGCAGAACAGAACATTCCAAGGTAGTGGTACATGTAAAACGCAACTGCCAGGCGTTGGTCCAGGGGTCCAAAGAATACGAGCTCCTGAAGAAAGGATGAGCTCTTCTGAAAAAGTCACTAAGTTCTCAACATGAGGCAACAAGTACGCCTCTTGTTCCTGAACAATCAAAGGCCAACCAAGCTTTCTATTGAGGATAGAGGCCTCATGATGTGCATCTCGATTGGTCAAGACAACATTTGGGCAAATCCCTCCTGAGAGCTCCTTCAAGTCATTAATAACTTCCTCTGTGACTTTGGGACAATCAATTAAAACAGGTACATTATCTAGACTTAAGAACCAGGAACTCATAAGTGATGAGCCCTTTTCAGATGGAAATAGCCAAAGCCAATCCCTAACCTTCTTCACGGAAATACTCAAGTTCACTGAAAAATAGAGCCATGAAGTTGCTAAAAACGACTATGGCATTAGTTTGGAATTAATGCTCATTGTAAAAGAATAAAAATCATCAGTGCGAAAAATCAACATTGGCACTGCTTACCCTCTTGGGAGCTCAGCAACTGAGAGAGGTGTTAATTTCTCAGTTGCTGCCCCTGCAGCAACTGAGTTGGAAATTTTATTATTTGAAGAAGAAAATGATATTAACCCTAGTGAAGTAATCAAATTTAGCCATGAAAACAAGTCTGGAGATTATTGGCATATTGAGATCGAAGGGTTAAGTATAGGTTGTTTTTACGCATACAGACTTAATGATCATGGTGGGATAGGAGAGAACAGCTCTATATGCAAAAAAGTATTATTAGACCCATGTGCAAGATCAATTGTAGGTTGGGATATCTACCAAAGGAATTCATCCAACAATAAGAATGCCTACCTAAAAGCTGTTGTTACAGAAAGAAAGTGTTTCAACTTTCAAGATCACCCTCGTCCAAGACATAGATGGAATAAAACAATTATTTATGAGCTTCATGTAGGCGGATTTACAAAAAGTCCGGCTTCAGGTTTAAGTGATGAACAAAAAGGAACATTTATTGGCCTTATTGAAAAAATACCTTACCTAAAGGATCTTGGCATAACAGCAATTGAATTGCTTCCTATCTTCTCATTTGATCCATCAGACTCACCCTTCGGCTTGGAAAATTACTGGGGTTATAGCCCATTAAATTGGTTTACCCCACATCATAATTATATATCAATCGGGACTCCTCTCTCAGCAAGAGATCAGTTCAGAAAACTTGTTGAAGCCTGTCATGATAATGACATAGAATTAATTTTAGATGTTGTTTTCAACCACACCACTGAGGGGGATCAGAATGGTCCAATAATCAGTTGGAAAGGTTTTGGAGAATCTGTCTACTACCACAAAAATGAGCAGGGAGAATTTTTAGATGTAAGTGGATGCGGCAACACAGTTGCAGCAAATCATCCGTTAGTAAGACAATTAATACTTGAATCTATGAGGTGCTGGTCATACGAACTTGGTGTTGATGGATTTCGTTTTGACCTAGGAGTTGCATTAAGTAGGGGAAAAGATTTAGCACCTCTTGATTCACCACCAATTTTCGAAGAAATTGAATCAGATCCTTTATTAAGTGAACTAAAGCTTATAAGTGAGCCTTGGGACTGCGGTGGATTGTATAGGCTATCTGATTTCCCAGCCAAAAGAATAAGTACTTGGAATGGACACTTTAGAGATGATCTTCGACGTTTTTGGAAAGGGGATAAAAATAGTACATGGCCTTTGAAAGATAGACTTTTAGGAAGTCCACTTCTTTATAAAGACAATGCAAATTCTGTTGCAAAATCTATTAATTTTATAACTTCACATGATGGCTTTACATTAATTGACCTACTAAGTTTTAATAATAAACACAATCTTTCTAATGGAGAAAATAATCGCGATGGTGAAAATCACAATAACAGTTGGAACCATGGAGTAGAAGGCCCTAGTACAAAAAAGAGTTTAAATAATATTAGGAAAAGGCAGCAAAGAAATCTATTATCAAGTTTATTATTTTCACCAGGCATACCAATGCTTCTCATGGGTGATGAAGTAGGCAGAAGTCAAGGTGGAAATAATAACTCTTGGTGTCAAGATACATCTCTTGGATGGATGATCTGGGACATCAATAATTGTGATAATGAGTTAAGAAGCTTCTTAAAGAAAATCATACAAATCAGGAAAGACTTATCAGATTTATTTAGTCCAGAAACTACTCGATTTAATGAATCTTCCCTACCTTACACTTCTCAAGAATTATGGATTCAATGGCATGGGATAAAAGTTAATTCTCCCGATTGGAGCAGCTGGTCGCACACAATTAGCTATAGCATTAACCAAGGTAAAAAAGGCTCTGTGATATGGCTCGGATTAAATGGATATAATCAATCAATGGAATTCGAATTACCAAAATCAACATCAAGCTGGATGAAAATAATTGACACTTCTTTAATAAAAGAAAAAGAAATTAGCCCGACGCAGATTTCTAATCAAGATGAAATAAAAATAGAAAGTAGAAGTCTTGTATTAATCGTTTCAAAAGATTTCTACAATCCTTCCACAGCCTAAAATAAGTCACGAAGCGGGCGGCGGGAATCGAACCCGCATCATCAGCTTGGAAGGCTGAGGTTTTACCACTAAACTACGCCCGCGCTAAGAACTAAAGATAACCAGTCCAATAATAGGATCTGAAGTTTGTCTTAGCACTACTACATTATTACCTCGTGCAACCCAATTTAACGAGACAACCTAAAAACAAGGCCTTAGGTAATGGTGGTCGAAGAAGGTTGATGCTTGCTTATGGCTTAGGTGATGCTGGGACTGGCCTTGCTGCTTCTCAGTTGGGGTTCTATTTATTTGCCTTTTTCACTAGTGCCGCAGGCTTACCTGCCTTTGTAGCAGGGTCTTTACTAATGGTAATAAAAATTTGGGACGCAATAAATGATCCTCTTATTGGATGGCTAAGTGATCATACAAAATCAAAGTGGGGGCCTAGGCTTCCCTGGATGATATTAGGTTCTGTTCCACTTGGGATTAGTCTTGCAGCTATTTGGTGGGTTCCATCTGGAGGAACATCTGAAAAAGTTCTTTATTACGTAGGAATAGCCCTTCTACTGATGACTGCTTACACAAGTGTAAACCTACCATTTGCAGCCTTAGCCACAGAAATAACAGAAGAAACCTCTATTAGAACTCGCTTAAATGCGGCTAGGTTTACGGGGTCAATACTAGCCTCATTGAGTGGTCTTGTAGTTGCAGCATGGCTTTTGTCTTCAGGCAATAATGGCTTTGTTCAAATGGGTCGAATTACTGGGTTAATAGCAACTTTTGCGACTTTAGTTTCCTGCTGGGGACTAGCTCCATTTGCCAAGAAAGCAAGGAAACCAAGGCTTCATGCAGAACCTCTCAATCTCCAAATAAAGAGAATCTTTAATAACAATCGTTTTATTAAAATAATCTGTCTTTATTTAATGCTTTGGTGTTCCCTTCAATTGATGCAGACTGTCTCCCTAATTTATTTAGAGCAAGTCATTAATGTACCCAATCAGATTTCAAAGTGGATTCCAATACCTTTTCAAATTAATGCTCTTATTGGTCTACAGTATTGGAGTTTTTTTTCAAATAGGTATGGAAGAATAAAAGCCCTTTCAAAAGGAGTTTTTATATGGATTATCGCATGTCTAATATTAACTTTTTTCCCTCCCTTAAAGGCAGGAATGAGTATGGATATCTTATTAAATTTTAGTACCTTAGAGTCATTTAAAATAGCTTTCCTTATAATAATTATTATGCTCCTAGGGTTTGGAGCATCAACCGCTTATCTAATCCCTTGGTCATTGCTTCCAGATGCTATAGATGCTGATCCAGACAAGCCAGCAGGAATATATACAGCATGGATGGTTTTAGTACAAAAGATAGGCATTGGTCTCAGCGTTCAATTACTTGGCCTTCTACTAAGTTTTGCAGGGTATAAGTCATCAAGCAATTGCATTGATCTTGTTAACTGTTCAGAACAGTCAGCAAGTGCGTTAATAACTATTCGTATATGCATGGGAATAATCCCTTCATTATTAACTGCTTTAGGCTTATTAATAATGAAAAGCTGGGTTGGTATTAAACCTAACAATCTGATCAAAACTACATGAAGACTCCTCGATGGATCAAAAGACTGGGTAGTAGCTTCATCATCGGCGGACAAGCTGTTACTGCTGCTGCAAAGGGACACTTCAATGGTTCAGACCTAACTGATCAGCTGATGGAAGCAGGTCCAGCAAGTTTCCTTATTGTTCTAATTACAGGGGTCTCAGCAGGGACTGTCTTCAATATTCAGGTCGCCGCAGAATTAAGCAGACAAGGACTTGGTTCGGAAGTAGGCGGTTTACTTGCAATCGGTTTAGCAAGAGAAATTGCACCCCTGCTAACTGCAACACTTCTTACAGGGAAAGTAGCAACAGCATACGCAGCTCAACTTGGCACCATGAAAGTTACTGAGCAAATTGATGCAATTACAATGTTAAAAACTGATCCTGTGGAGTACCTTGTAGTCCCTAGACTAATAGCAATGCTTGTAATGGCACCTTTACAGTGCTTACTCTTTTTTTCGGTAGCCTTATGGAGTGGTCAAGTTAGCAGTACTGCTTTCTACAGTATTCCTCCAAATATTTTTTGGAATTCTGTTAAAAGCTGGATTGCTATAAGCGACCTACCTTTCATGCTTATCAAGGCTATTGTATTTGGTCTCCAAATTGCAGTAATAGCATGTGGCTGGGGGCTTACTACAAAAGGTGGAGCAAAAGAAGTGGGCACTAGTACTACTGGGGCTGTAGTAATGACACTTCTCACTGTTTCCCTCATGGATGTTGTTTTAACTAAAGTTTTATTTGGCTAATTACTATGAGTTCTTCATCAAACAAAGACACCTCTGACGAGGTAATATTAAAACCAATGTATAGATTACCTGTACTAATCATATTAACTGGTCTGATTATTTTATTAACACCTGCAGCCAAATGGATTGCACTAACTATAAGTATATTTGGTCTATTTCTACTAATTCAGTCCTTCACTCTGAAATTAAAGTTCACATCAAAGGATCTAATTGTTTTACAGTTAGATAAAGAAATAAGGCGTTTCCCATATGATCAATGGCTAGCTTGGAGAATCTTCTTTCCTAAATTACCCGGCATACTTTACTTTAGAGAAACAGCAAGCCCTCACTTATTACCAATTCTATTTGACAAAGAAATGCTTGAAAGCCAATTAAGAGAACGTGTTGGCTCTTTAGAAATAAGAAACGAATAAATTTAAATTTTAGCAACCTTAACTTTTTACTGAAATTGAATTAATGACTGAAGCTGATCTCCCCAAGAGCCATGAATCCCAAGCAGGCCCAAATAATCAAGACTCAAGAGCTATAAAAAACTACGATAATAAAGAGTCGACTTTGGTGTCCCAAGAAGATAACAAAGTTACTAATCAAAGTTCCAATGTCAATCCATCTAAAGAGATCTTGCGACTTGCTTTAAAAGATCTGCAAGAAAAACGATGTCGCTTAGAGCAAGAAATAGAAAATCTAGAGAAGAGGAAGCAGACGGTAGAGAAAGAGGCTTCAAAAACTTTCTCAGGACAATCAGATTCAATTGCAAGAAGAGTTAAAGGTTTTCAAGAATATTTAGCTGGAGCACTTCAAGATTTAAGCAACTCAGTAGAACAACTTGACCTAATAGCAAAACCGGTAATAGTCACGCCCTCTCCTCTTGATCAAACTAAAGCCAAAGAATCTGAAGAAGAAAAAAAAGATGAAGTAATTGTCGCTAGTTCGGCAATAGCAGATACCTTTAAACCCGACAAGGAATTAATTCTTCAGCTGCTTGGTCAATACTTACAAGGTCCAGATTACTATGCAGATCCATGGAAATTCAGGAGGAGTTTAGAGCCTCAAGATGCAGAAATTTTGGAAGATTGGTTTTTTAATATGGGGGGGAGAGGAGCCCAACCTAGTAGAGGGAATAGGCCACGAAATGTTCTCGTATCAGCTGCATTAATTGCAATTCTAGGTGAATTATATGGGGACCGATTTCAAGCACTTGTCCTAGCCAGCCAACCAGAACGATTAGGAGAGTGGCGACGAGGCCTTCAAGATGCTTTAGGTCTAAATAGAGAAGACTTCGGGCCTAATAGCGGGGTTGTTCTTTTTGAAAGATCAGAACCTCTCATTGAAAGAGCAGATCGCCTAGAAGCAGCAAATGAGGTGCCCTTAATTCTTATAGATGCTTCAGAACAAAGCATTGAAATACCTATCCTTCAATTCCCTATATGGCTTACGTTTGCAGCAACTCCTGATGAACTTTATATTGAAGAAGAATTGATTTAATGAGGCAGAAACAATTACTATCAAACTTTTTTTATTATTCATTAGTTATTTTCTTGGATCTATTCCAAGTGGATATCTTGCTGGGAAATGGATATCTGGAATAGACATTAGAAAGAAAGGTTCTGGGTCTACTGGTGCAACAAATGTCTTAAGGCATGTGGGTAAGATACCTGCCTTAATTGTTTTCTTATTAGATGTTGGCAAAGGTATTGCTGCAATAATGTTATCCAAAGCATTTCTCTTAGATCAGAATTGGCAAGTAATTGCAGGCCTTGCTGCTATAACAGGGCATATCTGGCCAATTTGGTTAAAAGGGAAAGGTGGGAAAGCTGTAGCTACTGGACTTGGAATATTCCTAGGAATCTCTTGGAAAGTTGGGCTTGGTTCTTTAGGGATATTTCTTTTGGTTTTAAGTATTTGGAAAATAGTTTCTTTATCAAGTATTTGTGCTGCGATAAGTCTCCCAATAATAATGGCTTTTGCCTTAGGGGATAACTTATCAATTTCTTATATGCTAATTAGTCTAATTGCAATGACACTTGTTCTATGGAGACATCGAACAAATTTCATTAGATTAATTAAAGGAGAAGAGCCAAGGATAAGCAATAGAAATTAGTTAGGGAGCATCTCAGAGCATATTCGCTTAAAGACCTTTTCAGGCTCACTTGCTCTAGTTATTTCTCTTCCTATTACTAGTTTTGATGATCCCGCATTTAAAGCTTTATGTGGAGTCATGACTCTTACTTGATCATCTAAGTTCACACCTAAAGAACGTATCCCTGGTGTGATTAATTGAAAAGGTTCTGGGAAAGAATTACGTAATTGATTTACTTCCATTGGAGAGCAAATACATCCTCCAATACCTGCGTCAAAAGCTAGTTGAGCAAAAAAATTAACTCTTTGACTTAATGTTTGGTTGATAGCAAGTTCTTGAGCAAATCCTTCTTGATCCCAGCTAGTCAAGACAGTAACTGCCAGAAGCGTCGGTGGAGGAAGTCCTGCATCATTTGCACCTTTTATCGCTGATTGATTTGATTCTCGCAATCCTTTAATACCAGCGGAGGCATGAACAGTGATCAATTCCGCACCTGTCTGTGCTGCTTGATAGCAAGCTTTTGCCATTGTCATAGGAATATCATGAAACTTAAGATCTAAAAAGACCTTTTTATCTAAGGCCCTTAATTTATAGATAACTTCTGGTCCCAAAAGCGTAAAAAGTTCCAGTCCTACTTTGACCCAGACTAAATCTGGGAGTCTGTCAAGGAGGCAAAACACCTGATTCTCACTCATCTGATCAAGAGCAAGAATTAGTTTTTCTTCAGGATTAAATGAACAGATCATTAAATTAATCAACTAATGGCTAATTACTTAGATAATTTTCGGAAGATCTTTTTCCCTAATTGCAATACCTTCCCAATAAGCTCTTTATTCTCTGAAAATTGAAAATTCGGATCAATAATTTTTTCTCCATTTAAGCGAACTCCCCCACCTTGTATTTTTCTTCTTGCTTCACTACTGCTAGGACATAATCCCAAAGAACTCAACAAATAAAAGGCTTTGACTGGGAATTTAATTTTGGCAAGAGAAAGTTCAGGGACAGCCTCGGCTTTATTTTGAACACCTGCGACAAGGTTTGATGAATCTTCTTGAGCAATCTTTGCTAAAGATAAGCCATGGAATTTTGCTGTGACATTCAAAGCCATGAACTTCTGAAGTTCTCTGGGATCATCGCTAAGAGTACTTAAATCACAATCAGTTAGCAAAGTCAGGTAATTAAGAATTTGATTGTCTGGAACTTTTTCTAATTTTGAATACATTGAAAGAGCATCTTCAAAAAGGCCAACAGTATTACCTATACTTTTGCTCATTTTTTGAATACCATCTAACCCAACAAGAATCGGAAGCAATAATCCAAACTGAGGGCTTTGATCAAAATGACGCTGCATATCTCTTCCCATCGCTACATTAAATTTTTGATCTACTCCTCCAAGCTCAATATCTGCCTCAACCGCAACAGAGTCATAGCCTTGAAATAATGGATATAAAAACTCATGCAAAGCTATAGACGTGCCAGAGGAGTAACGATTAGCGAATTCTTCTTTGGCAAGCATTTGCCCAACAGTTGACTTACTTAAAAGATTGATAATTTTTGCCATATCAAAATCTTCCAGCCATTCACTATTTTTTCTAATTTCAAGTCGCCCTTTAGTTTCAAAATCTAAGAGGGAAAGATCCTTTGACTTGCCATAACCCAATTGTTCAAGATATGTCTTTGCATTAGCCTCAACTACCTCAGGAGATAATTGAACACGTGTTTTATTTTTCCCAGTTGGGTCACCAATTCTCGCTGTAAAGTCACCGATAATCAATACAGCTGTATGTCCTGCATCTTGAAAGGCTCTCAATTTTCGAAAAATGATGCTATGGCCCAAATGAATATCAGAGCCAGTTGGATCAATTCCAAGCTTCACCCTAAGTGGCCTATTAAGGCTAGAAGCCTCAGAAAGTTTCAACGCTAGATTCTGGTTTGGATCTAGGCTTGAAGTTCCAGCCAATGGGAATAAGTCTTCTATCCCTCGTGAAAGCCAATCTGGCAAAGAAGAAAGTAGATTAGACATAAGATCCTTCTCTAACCAAATGAGCTGTTATTGATAAAAACACTATTTAAGGTTGAGATGCATCAAGTTCAGATCTCATTCTATCTAACGTTAAATTCATCTGATCAAACATTTGATCTGGAGTCATACCAAATTGACCTAATTGAGTCTTCAATTGTTCTACCGTCATCTTTGCCTGAAAATCTTCGGAAAGCTCAAACCTTTTCATGAAAACCTTATATCGATCCATCAGAGACTCCATTTGAGAAATAAACATTTTTTTACCTTCTCGGTCAAATTTTCCATAATCACCTCCTAACTTCATTAGGTTCTGATAGTCCAAGAAGAGACTTCTTGCCTCTTCCTGGACTATCTCAGATTCAAAAAATGCCATATGTCTATACCTCAACAATCAAAAACTTTCTCAATGAGCTTAGAAATGACATTACTAATAATTCCTCCAGGTCTGAAACGATTTAATTAAAAAAGCAAATCATATGACATCCCAATTATAATTAATTTTATACAGCTAATTCTTCTTGAAAAGTAGGGAACACCAAACCACTCATTGAAATGAACCGATCACAAGGTCAAACGGAATTATTTAGGCAAGAGGCTTTCAATAAAAACCCAATCTCATTAAACGACGAGCTGAGCTTTTCTAAAGATCTAATAAGAGCATGGCAACAAAGAATTCACACTTATCAGGAGCCTCATTTTGCAAAAGCAGAAACAACTCCTATCCAAAAATCTATTTTTCAAACCGTAGGGATTGAACTAATCGAGACCATTCCTAGTCCACAAGACCTAGTTCCTTTACCACTTAATTTCTGGAGATGGCCTCAAAACCCTCACAATGGTCCAGCTATTTACCTAGTCATGGATAAGCCCAAAAACTTAGAATTTCATATTCTTCTATACATAGGTGAAACTGTTGCATCTGATAAGCGCTGGAAAGGAGATCACGATTGCAAACAATATCTTCAAGCATATTCTGAAGCTTGTAATAAGGCTGACTTAAAAACCCAACTAAGCATTCGTTTTTGGAAAGATGTACCTCATGAAACGACATGCAGAAGAAATTTAGAAAAAGAACTTATTCATAAATGGCTCCCAGCATTTAACAAAGAAACCCGAGGGTTTTGGAACACACCTTTTACTAACTAGGTTCCTTAAGCCAAACAGTTAGCATTATTAAAAACCAAAGAACACATGCAAATCAAAGTACAAACTAAAAATCTTCGCAATTGGTCAGGATCAGTTCTTGCAATAGGGCTATTTGCAGAGAAGGTTCAATTGCAACTTGAGGTTTTAGATGGAATATCCGACCCTGCTTCATTAGCAAAGCATTTAGATGACAAAGATTTTTCTGGCAAAACTGGCGAGAGAGTCCATATCCAAATCTTGGGAGATTCTCCAAAAAAACTAGTCTTCATAGGTCTAGGCGACCCTGAGAAGCTCCTGTTAAATGATCTTCGTGAAGGTGCTGCCCTTGCCGCTAGGGAAAGTCTGGATTCAGATGGTGCGATGGGTGTTATTTTCCCTTGGGAGCGATTTGAATCAAGCATTGCTGCAAAAGCAGTAGCTGAATCTATTCGTCTGTCTTTTTTTAAGGATCAACGATTCCAAAGTGATCCAAAGCCTAGGAAACACCCAGTCAAGATTGATTTAATTGGAATCTCGGAAAATCTTGAAGAAACATTTAAACAAGTAAATTCGATTTGTGCAGGCGTAGAACTTGCTAGAGAACTTGTAGGTGCTCCACCTAATGAATTGACTCCAGAAGGCCTGGCGACAAAAGCAATTGAAATGGCAAAAGAGTTTAAATTAGAATGCAAAATCCTTGAGAGAAAGGATTGTGAGAAAGAGGGCATGGGAGCTTACTTAGCAGTTGCTAAAGGTTCTGACTTAGATCCCAAATTCATTCATCTCACCTACCAACCCTCAGGACAAGTCTTGCGAAGAATTGCACTCGTAGGGAAGGGGCTAACCTTTGATTCTGGTGGATATAACTTAAAAGTTGGTGCGTCTAAAATAGAAATGATGAAATACGATATGGGTGGAAGTGCTTCTGTACTTGGCGCTGCCCGTTCAATTGGAGAAATTGCACCAAAAGGAACTGAAATTCACTTTATAATTGCTTCTTGTGAAAACATGATTAACGGATCTGCCGTTCACCCAGGAGACATAGTTCAAGCTTCTAATGGCAAAACAATTGAAATAAACAACACTGATGCAGAAGGAAGATTGACACTCGCAGATGCACTCACCTATGCATGCAAGCTTAAACCTGATGTCATAATTGACTTAGCAACACTTACAGGCGCTTGCGTGGTTGCTCTAGGTGAGCAAATTGCAGGGCTATGGGCTAACAACGATGAACTTGCAGATGAATTAAAAGAAGCGTCAAGTTCTTGTGGAGAAAATCTTTGGAGAATGCCTCTGCAATCAAATTATAAAGAAGGTCTAAAGTCGATGCTCGCTGATATTAAAAATACTGGTCCTCGAGCAGGTGGGTCAATCACTGCTGCTCTATTCCTCAGAGAATTTGTTGAGAAAGATATAGCTTGGGCACATATTGACATTGCAGGAACATGTTGGTCCGATAAAGGTTTTGGGGTAAATCCTGCAGGAGCAACTGGTTATGGCGTGCAAACCCTCGTCAACTGGGCATGCAATCAGAACAACTAACGTAATTGCTTCTATAAGTCTTTCTTTAAGAAGCTTTAGCCAAAATGTTTTGTCTAAAAATCGAATCCCTTCTTTCTAGAAGTAAATTATTTTCCGGCTTTTCTAAACAATGAATCTGCCAACTGGCTTTCTTAGAACAAGTTAATAAGATCCTCTGAAGATCATCAGATGCATTCTTTGTAGTCAAATATGGGCCAATGAATCTTTTCGAAAAACCATCTTGAATA
>QCHT01000010.1 GCA_003279445.1 Prochlorococcus sp. AG-402-G10 | reverse complement strand
GAGCAATCTCAATTAAATACACAGTAAATTCTCAAATACTTTGATTTTATTGATTTTGAGCTCGAAGTGAAAATAATATATAAATGAATTCAGCTTCAACATTTCAATAAGTAAAACATTCTAAAAAAGTTAATGCCCATAGCATCCGACATAACCAATTTAGTAGGCAGAACGCCCCTAGTAAGACTGAACCGTCTTCCAGAGTCTTTTGGATGTAAGGCAGAATTACTAGCAAAACTCGAAAGTTTCAACCCCACATCCTCTGTCAAAGATCGTATTGCTGGAGCAATGGTTGTCGCTGCAGAGAAAGAAGGCACTATTAGTCCTTCAACAACAGTTCTCATAGAACCAACAAGCGGCAATACTGGAATAGCTCTTGCAATGGTAGCTGCAGCAAAGGGTTATCGTTTAATTCTTACAATGCCCGACTCAATGAGTACAGAGCGAAGGGCAATGCTACGAGCATATGGAGCTGAAATCCAACTAACACCAGGAAAAGATGGAATGCAAGGTGCCATAAACCTGGCACAAGAGTTAGTCATTTCAATTCCCAACTCCTATCTCTTGCAGCAATTTGATAATCCTGCCAACCCAAAAGTTCACGAAGCCACAACAGCAGAAGAAATCTGGTCAGATTGTGACGGAAAAGTTGATGCTTTAGTAGCCGGAGTAGGTACTGGAGGAACTATCACTGGCTGTGCAAAAGTGCTCAGAAAAAGAAATCCAAACCTTAAAGTCTTTGCTATAGAACCATCTTCTAGCGCTGTTCTCTCAGGCAAAGATCCAGGGCCTCATAGTATCCAGGGAATTGGAGCTGGCTTTATACCAAAAGTACTTGATACATCATTAATTGATGAAGTCATAGAGGTTGATGATGCCAAAGCAATGGAAGTCGGCAGACAACTTGCCAGACAAGAAGGACTTTTGAGTGGAATCAGTAGTGGTGCAGCAGTATCTGCAGCGCTGGAAATAGGTAAACGATCGGATATGAAAAATAACCGCATTGTTGTTGTCTTACCAAGTTTTGGAGAAAGATATTTATCTACTTCTATGTTCACTAACCTTTCATCCTTCCAACCAAGAAAAGATGGATACATCTAAAAAATTCAGAAGCTATCTATCAAATGATAAATGATCCATACAAGCTTTTAGGGGTTTCTAAAGACACTCCTTTCAACGAAATAAAAGCTGCTTACAGGGCATTGGCAAAGAAATTTCACCCTGATACTGGAGGGGACAACAAGAAGATCCTTGCTATAAATGCAGCGTGGGAGACAATTAGAAATAATGACAACCAAATAAAGAAAGCACCAGGTCCAAAGAGAAATCGAGAATCTACTCTTAGTTATCCGACTAAGGTAAAAAAAGGCTCTGGGAAAGATGAAGAGATATCTCTTTGGGTAAAAGTTGTTTATATTCCCATAGATCGATTAATGGGGGAAGTAATTAACCCATTCCCAAGAAAATTAAAAGAGCTCTCGGCTGATCCTTACGACGATCTACTTATGGCAGCTTTCTGTGAATACATTGAAAAAAGCAAAAAGAGACTAACAAAGGCAAAAGATCTATACCAATCTCTGACTACCCCATTAGAGGCAAAACACTTTAGTCTTAGTCTGTATCAATGTTTTTCAGAACTACAAGATGGAATAAATGAATTGGAAAGATATACCGCAGGATATGTAGAAAGTTATTTACATGATGGACATGAAATGCTACGTAAAGCAAAAAAGAAAAGATTGCTTCTTAAAAAAGATAAGATCAGTTTCTAGTTTCAACAATCATCTTATTCAGGCCACGCCTCTAATTGATCAACCCTAAACCAAGCATCAGGGACAGGCATGCGCCAACGAACTTGTCCAAACTCCCCTTGAACTATAAGCAACTCGCCAGGTCCTTCGAAAATATATTCAGGTAAAGACTCATCACTTGACATTGATTCAAGACTATTTTGATAAGCCTTACGGTTTACCCGAACCAAGGAACCCTTTCGAAAAGGTTTTGGCGCTTTTATAGAATCAGCTTGTTCAGTCATGAGAAAATAATCCTACTAAAATAACTAGTATCCAATCTCTAGCACAAACTTTAGATCTATCCATGACATGAGGTTTTATGCAATTACTACTATTTGGCTGTACTGGATTTATTGGTTCTGAGTTAGTTCCAAGACTTCTTTCCTCTGGACATCAAATAACAATAGTTAGTCGAAGGAAGAAAAATAAGCTCAAAAATTTTAATTTGAATACAATTAATTTTATAAATGCTGATCCAGCAAGTCTCTCTTGTTGGAACAATAGTGAGCTTATTAATTCATTAACAAGCGCAGAAGGGATAATTAATCTTGCTGGAGAGCCTATTGCAGACAAGCGTTGGACTAAGAAACATCGCGAAGAAATACAGAAAAGTCGCCTCCAATCCACTCAATATTTAATTAATGCAATTTCTAAACTTAAAAGATCTCCCTCAGTTCTCATTAATGGATCAGCAATAGGTTTTTATGGAACCAGTTTAGAAAAGTTATTCGACGAAAACAGCTCTTCAGGGGAAGATTTTCTAGCAAAACTCTGCTATCAATGGGAAAGCATCGCCTCAAAAAAGCCAAGACAAACACGATTAGTAACTATTAGAACAGGTATAGTTTTGGGCAAAGATGGAGGAGCGTTAGCAAAGATGATTCCTGTTTTCCGAGCAGGCTTTGGTGGTCCAATTGGTAGCGGAAAACAATGGATGAGTTGGATTCACAGAAGTGATCTATGCCAAATTATTGAACAGGCCCTGACGAGAAAGTCTTGGTCAGGAGTCTTCAATGGTGTAAGTCCGAATCCAGTGACTATGTACGAATTTTGTAATCTTCTAGGCAAATCACTGAATCGTCCATCGCTTGTGGCCGTTCCAGGAGCAATCTTAAAAATACTGCTTGGGGATGGGGCACAAGTCGTTCTTCAAGGACAAAGAGTTAGTCCCAAACGGCTTGCAAAAGAAGGTTTCAAGTTTAATTACCCTAATCTGGACAATGCGTTTCAATCAATCAGAGACTCATAATGAAGAAATTTCCACTGCTTATTCATGTAATCCAAATTTAAATATCAATTTATTTATAGAAGAAGTTATGCGTTGGGTTCCTCCTTTGCTACCTAGTCGACATAATGCCTCTTTTACACAATCGTTTTTAAGTTGAGAATCTTGATGTAATTGATTAAAAAGTAACAGAATTAAATTTGCTGTTTCTAAAAAAAGATTTCTTTTATTAAAAGAGTCCTCTTTTGCACAAAAAACTGTTTTCCCAAGTAATCTTCTTTGAGCCTCAGCAAAAGAAGAAGTGAATTGAGGTCCTCTTCCAGGAAGCTGAATAACTGGTTTAGCTAATCCAATTGCTTGCTCAGCAGCTGTTCCAGCCATACACAATAAGAGGTCACTGCTCTGTAAAAGTTCTACAAAAGAATTCCTGTGAACTGTCAAACTACAAGAACCATGAACCAATTTCATATAACTAGTATGGAAAGATTCATGCATGCAATGCCACCCATCCTTAGAGACCAAAGCCAGCAATTCTTCATTCCCCATAGCATTAACTAATGCCATATCCAAACTAAAATCTGAAGCAGTTAGAAATGAATTAGGCAAACATTTCAAAACGTGCAAAATCATTAATAAGTTATTATCCAACTCTGGTCTACGACTACCAGGCAATATTCCTAAGCGAAAACCTCTTTGAGGCAATTTATTCCTTGGGGTTAATACTTGGTCCATAAATGGATTGCCCAAAAAAATAATTGGTCTATTAAGTTGAACTGTTAAATCTTCTGCAGTTAATTTGTCTCGGCTATAAATCTCTAAAACTCGCTTACTTTTCAAACAAAAGGAAGCTGGCCAAGGTAAGCGTAATTTGCCCTCATAATGACTAGAGTATGCAACTAAATAGACAACAGTTTTTCTGTTAGTAATCCAAGCTGCAAACAATGGAACTACATCACCAACAACAATTAAGAGATCAAAAGTTCTTACTATCTTCAATAAGCGCACAATACTAAGGGCAAGATAAAATATTTGACCTTGAACGAGTTCAGTAAATCGGCCAATCAAACTTGTATATCCAATACCACCGGTACTAAATTCCCTTCTAAAACCATGAATCTTAATTCCTTCGTTTTGATACGCATTCCCTTTTCCTACTAAAGGAAATGCTTCGACCTGATGACCTATTCTTTGTAATTCAGTTGCTAATAATGCACCAGATACATCTTCACCATGTCCATTACTTATAAGAAGTAATTTAGCCAAATTAAAAACCAAGCCATGACTGAATTTTTTTCAAAGAATTCCAATTAGGCTTCCTATTTATTCCATCATTAAGAGAATCCTTCAATTCCTTTTCCAGCTCTGGCACAATTAATAAAGCTCTTTTTACAAATTCAATATGTTCTCTGACTCCTTTGGAATTAGTTTCAAGAAGAGCAATTGTTAAGTTAATTCTAGATTGAGGATCCTGAGGATTGAGTTTTACTGCAACTCGTGCAGATCTCAAAGCATTCTGATTCTCATTACAGAGTAATTGCAACCAAGATAAACAAGTCCAACCTGCTGATTGATTTGGAGAAATACTTGTGATTTCCTCAAAGTCTTTTATTAACTTACTTGCCTCTTCACCAGACTGATATCTGGCCATAGCATTATCAAAAAGGCTTTCATCATTTCTCTCCATTGGATTAACAGTCATAATCAAATTAAAGAATGTGTTACTTGATTTTCAAACAGCAAATGAACTTCCGCATCCACAGGTTTGAGTGGCATTGGGATTAGTAAAATTAAATCCTCCACCTATTAATTCATTGCTAAAATCTAACTGCATTCCATAAATATATAAAAGACTTTTTTGATCGCAAACAACTTTAAAGGAAGTTCCTTCAAGTGTTTGATATTCATAAACTTCATCACCTTCTTGTACATCAGCAGAATCAACAAAGTCCATTGTGTAACTCATTCCACTGCAACCACCTGAGCGAACCCCTACCCGAAGAAATTGATGATCTCCTTTTTCTCCACAAAGTCTTGCTAATTGGTTCATAGCAGAAGGAGTGATTAAAATTCCTTTACCATCTTCAGCTGTGTGTGGAGGAGTGCTTGGCGAAAGAGAACTATGCATTGTTTTTAGCCTTAGTCTAATATCACTTTATTAATAAACCTTAGATTTTGTCTTATACAGACTTTCCATTATTGTTAATGGTATTAGTAAGTTTATTCAAATAAAGCGATGAAGGTTGCGATAATTGGCGCTGGCCTCGCAGGACTTTCAGCAGCGGTGGACCTTGTTGATGCCGGACATTCAGTCGAGCTTTTTGAAGCTAGGCCCTTCTTAGGTGGGAAAGTTGGCAGCTGGGAAGATAAAGAAGGAAATCACATTGAAATGGGACTGCATGTTTTTTTCTTCAATTATGCAAATTTATTTGCTCTAATGAAAAAAGTAGGTGCGCTAGAAAACTTATTACCCAAAGAACACACACATTTATTTGTTAATGAAGGAGGAGATGTAAAATCTCTAGATTTTCGTTTTGCACTTGGTGCACCTTTTAACGGTCTAAAAGCCTTCTTTACAACACCTCAGCTGAATTGGATAGATAAATTACGAAACGCTCTTGCGCTAGGCACTAGCCCCATTGTTCAGGGCCTAATTGATTACGAAGGCGCTATGAAAACAATTAGAGTACTAGATGAAATTAGCTTTCAAGAATGGTTCTTAAATCATGGGGGCAGTATAAATAGTATCCAAAGAATGTGGAATCCAATTGCTTATGCTCTTGGTTTCATTGATTGCAAGGAAATTTCTGCAAGATGCATGCTAACAATCTTTATGATGTTTGCAGCCAAAACAAAAGCTTCAAAATTGAACCTCTTAAAAGGTTCTCCACATAAATGGCTAACAAAACCCATTCTTGAATATATCGAACAGAAAGGCGGTAGCCTTCACCTGAGACATAAAGTCAAAGAAATCTGTTTTGAAAGTATTGAAAAGCCAGAAGTTACTCAATTGATCCTAAATACTCCTGAAGGAGAGAAAACAATTAAAGCTGATAAATATCTTGCAGCTTGTGATGTTCCAGGAATTCAAAAAATTATTCCTGAAGGATGGAAGTCATTCTCCGAATTTGCATGTATCGACAAATTAGATGCAGTGCCAGTTGCAACAGTTCAACTTAGATATGACGGATGGGTCACTGAATTAAAGAACAAAGGTGCTCAACAAAACCTTACCAATCCATCAGGACTCGATAACCTTTTATACACAGCTGATGCGGATTTCAGTTGCTTTGCAGATCTAGCCTTAACTAGTCCAGAAGACTATCGAAAAGATGGTCTTGGCTCACTATTACAATGCGTTCTTACGCCAGGGGATCCATGGATTCCTAAATCTTCCAGCACAATAATTGAACATACTGATAAGCAAGTCAAGGCTCTCTTTCCATCAGCAAAAAATTTAACGTTAGTTTGGAGTAATGTTGTGAAATTAACCCAATCTCTTTATCGAGAAGCACCTGGAATGGAGCCATTTAGACCAAGTCAATCAACTCCAATATGTAATTTCTTCTTGGCAGGTAGTTATACAAAACAAGACTATATAGACTCTATGGAAGGTGCGACAATGAGTGGGCATCTAGCCGCTTCGGCAATACTTGAGGAACGGCCTGAGCTAGAAAAAAACCCTTCAGTCTATTGATATGGGGCAATGGCTCGAACATACTGTTATTAGCAGAATAAATGCTCCAGTTGAGCAGGTTTGGAACGTGTGGAGTGACCTAGAAGCAATGCCTTTATGGATGACATGGATCGAATCTGTTAAACCACTTGATAATGAAACAAAAACCCTTCCAGATCTAACAGAATGGACTTTGTCCGCTAATGGTTTTCGCTTTAAATGGAAAGCACAAATAAATGAAAGAGTTGCACAACAAAGGCTTAAATGGTCATCTGTCGGTGGATTACCAACAAAAGGTTCAGTACAATTTGAAGAAGAAGGGAATACTACATTCGTAAAATTAATAATTTCCTATGAATTACCTAAAGCACTAGCAAGATTTATGAAAGAAGATATTCTGGGCAAGCTAGTGACTAATGAACTTCAAAATAACCTAGATAATTTTAAAAATCTTGTTGAAAGTGGTCAAGGTAAATAAATTAAATTAGGTATAAATAAACAACTATAAGCTAACTTTGTATAGATTTAATACAGGCTTGCAATAAGCCTTCAAGATCATACTGAGTTGCTTCCTTATCTAAGCGATTGAAACATTTTCTACAACTAATGCTTGTCTGAGGACCTATGGAAATAATCTTAACCCCTAATAATATTTTTTCCCAATCAGATCCCAAAGCTTCTTCAATTAAATGGGCAGTATGTGCTGCTGTTTTAGCACTGGTAAATAAAATTGCATCAATTTTTGCTGTAGCCAACTCAGTCAGAGTATCTCTAGGGATCTCTTTTGGGCACTGGGATTCATATGCAGAGACTTCAATTACACTTGCCCCAGCACTAGAAAGCTCTTGAAATAAAATATTTCTTCCTCCAGTTTGCACTCTTGGGATCAAAATTCTTAATCCCAACGCTGGTACAGGAAAGTGTTTAATTAAACTATCAGCTGAAAATTTGGGTGGCACAAAGTCTGGAATCACATCAAGGGATTCGAGCAAGCGGGCAGTTTTTCTACCAACTGCAGCAACTTTTAAACTTTTAGGCAATACAGCAAGAGAGGTTCCAATCAATTGCAATCTATGCTCCACAGCCATTACTCCATTACTGCTAGAAAAAATAATCCAATGAAAATTCTCTATATCTTGCAAGGCATCATCTAAAGGGGCCCATTCATCGGGGGGGCCAATAACTAAAGCAGGAAGATCTAATACTCTTGCACCTTGATTCTCAAAAAGAGCACGGGCTTCTGCTTGTTGATCCTGGGATCTAGTAAGAACAACTGTCTTACCAGTTAAAGGCAGGATTCGCTCCAAATTCATAGGTTAAAAACAACTTTTAATCGAGGTCAATTAGTGAACTCTAAAGAGTTATTCCTAGAAATATTTTTGCCTTTGCTCTGCGCAAACAAAGCTGTAAGAATTTTCTCTTGAGCTTCTGGAATCTGCCCCGGACTATAAGCCGCTGGGATCAAAGGTTCTAATACAGTAAGGAGTTTTTCCCAAAAATACATACTGCCATAAACTATTAATCCAGAAAGAAGTTTTCCCTTTTGCAACTGTTCAACAACTGCTATCCAAGGTTCTTTCATATCTTGATCACCTCGAAAGGGATTACCTCTAACAAATAGTTGGAGCAAATAAGGTCCTCTCCCAAGACGATCTAAAGCTAATGGTTCTTCTTGACTATCCTGCCAAGGACTCACCCCTAAAGGATGGCAAATAATATTTTTATAACCACATTGTTGCGGAATGATCAAAGCTGGGGAGGAATTGCATAATTGAGAACATGGTAAAACTCCATCAATTTTAATTAAATTCACTAAATCTCCTGATCTAGTAATTCTATGAGGGTTCTTAATCTGTATTGAAGCATCAACAAGTCTATGAACTAGAGCAATATCCTTTGCTTTGATAAAATTATGGGTTACCAATAAATCTTCTTTTTCAAATTGATTGGAGGAGCTTTTCTCTAACTGAAAGATTGCCTTTCTTCGTCTTTCTAGTGATTCATAAAGCCTTCTCATTGGAAGTCTTCCTATCAAAAATGCTTCAACAAGTGCATTTAGTACCTTATATGGTTCTGAAGGCATAAGAAGTAAATCTGCTCCTGCCTCAAAAGCCAATACAGCTGCTTCTCCAGAGTCATAACGATCACTTATTGCTTTCATTAGCAAAGCATCAGTAACAACTAATCCTTCAAATCCCATTTTTTTTCGGAGCAACTTCACTAGAAACTTGCTTGAAAAAGTTGCGAGAGATTTTCGGTCAATTTTCCTAAAAAGAACATGAGCGGACATCACACTAGATACGCCTGCATCAATTAATGACTGAAAAGGAATGAGCTCTAATTGTTCTAATGCTTGAAAATCTTTATCAAGAATTGGCAACTCCAAGTGCGAATCGACTCTTGTATCACCATGACCAGGAAAATGTTTCGCACAACTCATCACACCCTGCGAAACTATTCCTCTATGAAAAGCACATGCAAGAACAGAGGCAACCTCAGGATCTGATCCCCAGGCTCTCATATTTATCACTGGATTTAAAGGATTACTATTAACATCGCAGACAGGCGCCAATACCCAATTCAAGCCACAACGACGAGCTTGATCGCCGACACACTTGCCATACTCTTCAGCCAATTCAAGTGAGCTTGCAGGATCTTTTAAGTATCCAAGGCCCAATGCCATAGGCGGGGGCAAAAACGAACCTCCATCAAACCTTTGACCTACTCCTTCTTCCACATCAGCACAAAAGAGAAGTGATTCATTTGAAAAGCTCCGTAATTTTGCAGTCCTTTCCTGGATTTCATTCACAGTTCCTCCATAAAAAATTACTCCTCCAACTCCCTCTCGTAACAAGTTTTCCAATTCTTGATTAGATAATTCCCATGAAGGGTATTCCCGTAATGAATCCAAAGCATGTCCGCTAGCTCTAACAACTAAAAGTCCAGCAACTTTTCTCCTCAGCTCCATCTGTTGTTCAGCGTTCACAATTAATCTTGATTTTCAATCAAATCCGAATTTTTCGCTTTTCTCTCATCTTCTAATTGACCTAAAAGATCAAGTACAGGAGTACCTTTTTCCATACCCCTATCTAGCTTGAAAACAACTTCAGGAGCTCTGCGCATCTGCAATCTTCTACCTAATTCTCCTTTAAGAAAAACTTGAGAAGCTTCTAATTCCGAAAAAACTGCATCCTTGTAATTTGAATCGCCAAAAATACTTACAAAGATTTTGCAATGTTGCAGATCACCTGAGACCTCAACGTCAGTAATAGTAATCATTGGCGACTGAATACGGTGAGTCCTAAGCCCATTCAAAAAAAGATGACTCATCTCCTTTCGAATAAGTGCAGAAACTTTTTCAACACGTCTACTTTGAGCCATAACTAAAGCAAAGATGATGGGAAAACCATTCCACGAACAATAAAAACCAAAGTTAAAAGGCCACTAATCAAAGCACCAATCAACGATATAGCTGTCACAGGGTTTTTGCTTCGACGGATTAATGGTTCCAGTGAAGCGGCAAAGACTCCAAGGATGATTGTTATTAGATATTTAGGATATCTAGAAACATTAGAAAAAAACTCGCCCATTGTTCTTGCTATTCAATATCCTTAATAGCTATTCTGATCTATTTTGACTTAAAAACTTTATGTTGGAACTCTACCAATTTCAGCATTCTACTTTTTGCCTAAAAGTCCGCATGGTCCTTCAGGCAAAAAAAATGAATTACAGAACTATTGAAATTACACCTGGCATTGGACAACTCAATGTTTTCAAGCTTTCCGGACAACGGAAAGTACCTTTGTTGAAGGATGGGGAAAATGTCGTTGCAGATTCCAGTGCAATAATTGAGTATCTGGAAAATATTACAAAAGAGCCTCAACTGATTCCTAGCGAACCACAAGAGTCTACAAATGCCCACATTGTCGCAGATTGGGCAGATACAACCTTGGCTAAAGAGATTCGCATGGAACTTATTAAGGCAGCCTCAATTGACCCATCACTAAGGGAAGCTCTTTTACCAGAAGATTTGCCAGAATCGTTTAAAGGCTTAATAAGTAAGCTTCCATTGGAATTGATGAATGGCTTCACTCAAGCAATTAATAATGAAAAAAGTAATAACTTACTTAATAGTCTGGAAAAAATATCCAACTTAGTGAAAACTCAACAGTGGCTAGTTGGAAATTCGTTAAGTATTGCCGATATAGCTGTAGCATCTCAATTATCACTACTCTCTTTTCCTGCTTCCTCAGGGGAAAGTCTTTTTGGAAAAGGATGTCCTGGGTATAAGGACAATCCAATATTAGAGCCATTGTTTAATTGGAGAAATAATCTCGAGCAATTGCTGCTTGAAAAAGATCCTGCACAGATATAAATCCCTAAATTTATGTCTAATCCAATAATCAGAGATTGCGAAAATTACTTGGTAATGGAACCATGCAAAAGCGAACAATTCCTTACAGCAGAAGAAACTATTCAATGGATAGAAGAATGGCTCAAATCAATGAAGAAGCTGCCTGAAGATTTACAGAATCAAGTTTCTATAAGATCCGCTGCAGAAAGATTGCTTGACACTTCGTGTGATCTCGAAATAAAGCCTGGGTTTAAAGTGGAATGGTTCGCAATTCGTCTTACCCCTGAGAATTCTTAAGTTTTGCTTTCAACGCTTGCAAAATTAATTGCGCTACTTCCTCTGGGGTTTCCTGATCAACAGAAATATTTAGATCCGATTCTGAGTAATAACGATGGCGATCATTCATTAATTTATCTAATGATGCAATAAGATTCTCCCTTCCTAATAAAGGCCGCGTATCCGCATCAGCTTTTAGTCTTTCAATTAAGCGTTCTCTAATAGGGTTAACCCATATCACTATTCCTTGATGCAAGATACCCCAATTTTCAATACAAGTTACAACTCCACCTCCAGTGGCCACTACAAGTGAATGTCTCTGACCAATTTCCTTCAAAACTTGAGTTTCAATCTCTCGGAAGCTACTTTCTCCTTCGTCTTGAAAAATCTCTGCAATAGATAGTTTTGCAACTTGCTCAATTACATCATCCTGATCAACAAATCTATATCCAAGTGATTTAGCAAGATAAGGGCCTGTCTTGGACTTGCCGGAGCCCATCATGCCAACAAGATAAATAATACGTCCACTTAATGTTTTACTTAGTTCATTAGTGTTTATGTGATCCTTCATGAAACAGATGGGCAAAGAACTAATTAAGATGTGTTCATTGAGGTGAGAGCCTAATGAATGAAGTCACATCTCAAAGCAAACATGGGAAAGGTCGACGTTGCGTAATTACCCGTCGAGCTGTATTCAGTGCTAGTCATAAATATTGGCTGCCTGAATTATCAACTGATGATAATTCAAAATGGTTTGGCCCATGTGCAATAGCTCCAGGTCATGGTCATAACTACGAATTAATTGTTTCTATGTATGGAACACTTGATGAAGATGGAATGGTCTTAAATCTTTCTGAGGTCAAGCAAGCGATCAAAAAAGAAGTGACGAGCCAACTTGACTTTCGCTTTCTCAATGAAACCTGGCCTGAGTTTGATGTAGCAAAGTCGGAAGGTTACTTACCAACAACTGAGGCTTTAACTCAAGTAATATGGAGAAGACTAAAACCTTATTTGCCACTCAAATCTCTTAGGCTATATGAACAAAACAACCTATGGGCAGACTATCTAGGTGAAGATATGGAAGCTTACTTAACCATTAGAAGCCACTTTGCAGCTGCGCATCGCTTAGCCAGAGAAGAACTCTCTCAAAAAGAAAATGAAATAATCTATGGAAAATGCGCTAGACCTCATGGACATGGGCATAACTACCTTGTTGATATCACGGTAAGAGGAACAATTAATTCGCGAACTGGGATGGTTTGCGATCTTAGCGCTCTTCAAAAATTAGTGGATGAAAAAATAATCGAACCTTTTGATCATACTTTTCTCAATAAAGACATAGAACATTTTAAAAAGTGTGTACCTACAGCAGAAAATATTGCTCTTCATATAGCTGATACATTAAAGGAACCAATCAATCGGATAGGTGCAAATCTACACAAAATTCGCCTTCAAGAAAGCCCTAATAATGCTGCTGAAATTTATGCAGATGCACACAACATAGAAAATTCTAAGATAAGTAAATCTATCTAAAATTGTTAACTTTACCAAGAGTTAGACTAGTTATAGCAGCAAGTCTGGACGGTCGTCTTGCACTCTCTTCTGGGGGCAAGGCAAATATAGGGGGAGCAGGGGACAAGAAAGCATTAGAAGAAGCTTTAGCATGGTCTGATGCGACATTGATGGGACGAACAACTTTAAGCCTGCATCAAAGTACATGTCTCATTAACGACACACGGTTAATTAATCAAAGAAGAAAAGAAGGAAGGCAAGATCAACCTCTTTCGTTAATAGTTAGCAAGCAAGGGTCAATTGACAATTCATGGAGATTTTTCAAGCAGCCCGTAAAAAAATGGCTTTTAAGTCCTAGGAAAATCTCACCTCTGATATTAAAATCATTTGATGATCAAATAGTAATGAGAGAAACATGGGGGGAAACGCTTGAGATATTGAAGAAGAAAGGTTTCTCAAAAATTGCACTTCTTGGAGGGACTAAACTAATCACTTCGCTTTTATTAGAAGATAAGATTGATGAACTACAAATTACATTCGTACCAAGGGTACTTTCAGGTAAATATAGCTGGACATCAGTGAAAATAGACAATTTACCAATAGAATTAAGCCAAGCAAATACTTGGGTTTTAGAGGAATTAAAAGATATAGGTGGAAGTGAAGTTCTTCTTAAATATGTAAGGAATAGAACTTGATATATCCAATTACTGCGAACTGGTATAAGTCAATTAAAGAGATCCCCGAGAATCAATGGGATCCTCTAATAGATACAACTGCTCGTCCATTTTATAAATGGAATTGGTTGTTCGCTCTCGAGCAATCTGAAAGTATTTCCCCTAAATATGGATGGCAACCAATTCATCTCACTTTGTGGGAAAACAATCGAATAGTAGCTTTAGCACCTCTATATTTAAAAAATCATAGTTATGGTGAATTTATTTTTGATCATGAGTTTGCAAAGCTAACTATGCAATTAGGCCTAGAGTACTACCCAAAGCTCCTTGGAATGAGTCCACTTAGCCCAATCGAAGGTTACCGATTTTTCATAGCCAAAAGTAAAAGTGAAGAAGAGTTCACAAAAATAATTCTTAAACTTATTGACGACTTTGCTTCTAAAAACGGAATTCTAAGCTGTAATTTTCTATACGTAGATCAAAGTTGGAAAAAGTATGCTGAGTCAGTAGGTTATTTAACTTGGACAAATCGACAGAGCCAATGGCGTTCAATAGGAGAAACTACTTTTGAAGACTATCTTAAAAGATTCAACTCTAATCAACGTCGTAATATAAAAAGAGAAAGAGCTTCAATTGCAAAAAGTAATTTGCAAATTACAGTATTAACTAATAATGACATAGATCTAGAGATTCTAAAATTAATGCACAAATTTTATGAAAGCCATTGTGCTCGATGGGGGGAATGGGGAAGTAAATATTTAACCAATAAGTTCTTTGAAACATTAGAAGAAAAAAGTCTAAGAAAAGATATTGTATTATTCAATGCACACAGAGGAGATCCTAAAGATCCCGTAGCAATGTCTCTTTGTCTGACTAATTGGGATATGTTATGGGGTAGGTATTGGGGCAGCAAAGAAGTTATACAAAACCTACATTTTGAACTTTGCTATTATTCACCAATTAGCTGGGCAATAAAACAAGGCATCAATAAATTTGATCCAGGTGCTGGCGGAAAGCACAAACTTAGGAGAGGTTTTCAATCAATCCCATGCTTCAGTCTTCATCGCTGGTATAACAGGGATATGGAGGTTATCCTAAAATCATGCCTTCCGAAGGTTAATAACTTAATGATTCAAGAAATCAATGCTTCAAACAATGAAGCTCCTTTTGTAACTCAAGAAGTATTTCTAGAATAGTAAAAATAATTAAATCAATGAAAGATATTAATATTGAAGAAGGTAATGAAAACAAGAAACCTGAAAAGTCATTAAAGAAAAGTATTCTAGTTGATGATGAAGGTAGTAAACAAACTTTATTCAGATTATTTGGAATTGAGCTTACTGCACCCAAGGGATTGAAAAACCCTAGACTTGTATATCTTTCATTCATTTTAATAAATGTGATTCTGCTATTCATTCTTAAAAATATAACTTTTAATTAATTATTTCTTAGAACATTTTTAAGTTTCTAAGAAGTATAATATATGTTCCTGCTTTTATAGGGAAGAGCTACTACGAAGAAAGTGCGTGCATAAAATCTAATCTGAAAGAACTTTCATAAGTAGTTTTAGAAAGGAAAAACTATTGAGAGGATCCGTAGTCAATTTCAGCAATACTTATAGATTCGCAAAATCTGATATTGAGCAATGAATTTATAAAATTACCTTTTGTACAAAGTCGAGGTATTATTAGAGGTAAAATGATCAAACTAAAGAAAGCTAAGTGATTATTTCTTTTCAAAAACCTCGACTTGTTTAAACTTACTCGAGTTTGTATTTTTAAAATATGACTAAAATCATCTCCAAAGAAGAAAAGGAAAAGCTATTCAAACATATTGATGAAAATTACTCTTCAAGGCATATTGCTTTGGATCCTAAAGGGTATTTCTTAATTCAAGTCAACCAAGAGCAAAATGAATTAGTCGTTGAGCAATTTAGTAATAATATTGATGAAAAAGGAATAGCAAAGGACCCTAAAACTGGAAAAGCCCTCAAATGTACAAATGGAGAGAAGCGAGCCCCAATTAATATTTTCAAAGGAAAAACAGCAAAAGAAGTTGGTATACAGTTAACTGAAGGCAAACCTCCTTTTCCAATAAGCAAGCTTGATCATGCTCTTTACCTTGGGAGAGAGCTTCAAAAAGCTGAAGACTGTTTAATCAATGGTAAGCCTTACATTCAAGACTAACTTTAAAAAAAAGAACTAAATCACCACAAAAGGTACCTAGTTCTGTTGTAATAAAAAAAACATTCGCTTGTAAATGGGAATTTTATTTTACTTTGGTCTTGTTGGCCTGGGACTTGGTACAGCATTTGCTATCAGCAAAATTCTAAAAACCGTTAAATTAATCTAGTGTGTTTTATTATCAATCGGTAAGACTGTAGGGATAAGGTTAAACAATTAGAATCAACTTAATGCAATCAATAACTTTTATTTTCCTCTTACGGATAGAACCATTTCCTTTGCACCAATAATTTGACCGGTCAAATCATAAAAATCAGATCCAGTAAGCAAAACAGGTATCATCATCCCTTCCCTTAATTCATGTTCATCTGATCCCAATAAGATTCTCACTTTTCCATCAACTTCTGGAGCAAAACGATAGCAGCGACCAATAATCTCTTTAGTTTCAGGCTCTCTTGTTTCAAGTAATACATCTACAGTCCTGCCAACCCAACTTTGATTTTTCTTAGCAGCAATTGGCTGCTGAATTGAAATTATTTTGTCTTTTCTTGCCTGAGCAATACGCAAAGGAATTTGATCATCTAAATTTGCAGCCTTAGTTCCCTCTTCCGAAGAAAAAGTAAAAACTCCAATATGATCAAACTCCTGGTTCTGAACAAAAGAAACAAGATGATCAAAGTGTTTCTCCGTTTCCCCAGGAAATCCGACAATCAAGGATGTTCTAAAAATTGCATCTGGTATTTGATCTCGAATCCTATTCAACAAGTTTGTATTCAAGTTTGCTTGCCAAGGGCGATTCATAGCCCTAAGAACTTCAGGGTGACTATGTTGTAATGGCAAGTCGAAATAAGGAAGTATATTTGGGATATCCTTAAAAATATTAATTACATCTGAAGTCAAGCCAGTAGGATACGCATAATGAACCCTGATCCAAGGAATCTCAACATCTCCAAGAGCTTTTAAAAGATCTCCAAGAGAAGGACGTCCATAAAGATCTAAGCCATAGTTAGTAGTTATTTGACTAATCAAAATTAATTCCTTAACTCCTTGCAATGCAAGCCTTTTAGCTTCTAAAACAATTGATTCAATCGTACGGCTACGTTGCTTTCCACGTAGTTTAGGAATAATACAAAAAGCGCAACTGTAATCACACCCTTCAGCTACTTTTATATATGCAACGGCATTACCAGTAGTTCTATAACGAGGAAGTTTCTCATCACCAACAAATTGTGGCACTTGGGAAACTTGGTTCACTATTTCACCCTGCTCTATTCTCTTTAAAACATTCAATATATGTTGATAGTCTCCCGTGCCCACAATTGCTTTAGCCTCTGGAATTGACTGCAATAACTCATCCTGAAAATGTTGCGCAAGGCAGCCAGCAATTATGATTTCTTTCCCTTCATCTGCTAAGCCAATTAATGTCTTAACAGACTCTTCTCTAGCTTCCTGAATAAAACTACACGTATTAACAACTACAAGGGATGCATCAGACGGAGTAGAACTTACGCAATATCCACCTTCATCCAACAAACCCATCATATGTTCAGTATCCACAAGATTCTTTTCACACCCCAAATGGACAAAAGCAACATTTGGTTTTCCTTCTGAATGAAAAGCAGTATTTTCTATGACTTTTGATTCAATTACTTTCCAATCATTATTGAAAACCGATCTAAAATCAATGGCCAAAAGGAAATTATGACTGTATTAACTCAAAACAAAAGACTATTTCGATAAAAACTGTAAGAATCAAGAAATCAATCAAATATCACATGGGGAAAGCTCGCCTAAAAAGTCGAAGAAGACAAGAACACGGATCCAAATTAGCAAGGGTTTTTATAGGGATACTCGCCACAATAGGGGTTATAGATACTGGTTCAATAACCATTCAAAGATGGGGCTGGATTAGCTCAATTTCTTGCCCAGGAGGAAGCCAAGGTTGTGACATAGTTCTAAATAGCGCATGGGGAACGGCATTTCAATTAAATGGCCATCCTATTCCACTATCTTTACTTGGGTTTTTAAGCTATTCAGCAATTCTTGTTATCTCAATCATCCCCTTTTTGCCATTGCTAAGTAAAAGTTCAGTAGATTTTTCCAGAAAAGCTTGGTGGGGGTTATTTCTAATATCAAATTGCATGACTATATTTAGTTTTGTACTTATGGGAGTAATGATATTTAAAATTGAAGCAATATGTTTTTTCTGTATTCTTTCAGCATTACTATCAACTTCTATATTAACTTTAACAATAGCTGGAGGAGGATGGGAAGAAAGAAGAGATTTAATTTTTAGAGGTATTATAATAAGTACGATTATTTTATTAGTTAGTTTAATTTGGTCTTCTTATGTTGACCCTGACAAGAAAGGTAAAGCTACAATCAATGAAGGCTCAGCAGCTATTGTTTCTTCAATAAGTAGTGCTTCTGCTACTCAATTAGCAGAGCATCTCAACAAAATTGGTTCCGTACAATATTCAGCATATTGGTGCCCACATTGTCATGATCAAAGAGAATTATTTGGTAAAGAAGCTGCCTCGAAATTAAATATTATCGAATGTGCAGAAGATGGTAAGAATAGTCAATCAGAGGTTTGTAAAGCAAAAGGAATTAATGGATTCCCATCTTGGGAAATAAATGGAAGAATTGAATCAGGAGTGAAAAGTCTTGCAGAGTTAGCTGAATGGAGTAATTATAAAGGTCCTAGGGATTTCTAAACTTCTATTCACCTTATAATCCTTGTCTTAATAGTTTTACCTTTATTCTGAACTGAGTGACATTGCCAATAGGGCAATGAAGAGGGTGCATCTAGCCTAAAATGACCCCCTCGACTTTCCTCTCTAAATAAACATGCGTTTAAGGTTAATGAGCTTGTCAAGAGGCGATGGTTTAAATCAAGCATCAAGTTCAGCTTCTTCCTTGTAGGCTCATTAAAGTAATTATAATTATCTGTTGATTGATAATGAACTAAAGCTAATAAAGGATGCTTAGATGAAGAGTCAAAATTGGTTTGTATAGATTTCAAGGCAGCTTGCATTCCTTTAGGTGTTCGCTCAACGCCTACCTCTCGCCAAAACAACCTTCTAAGTTCATCAATAGATAATCTCAAATCCTCTTCACTCAACAGGTCATATAAATAATTAGAAGAATCAACTGCAAAACATTTCTTAGGAGATTTGGCTGTAGGCGAAAAATCCACAAGCTCTATTTCAGACATTTGTCCAGCAAATACCAAACACTCCAATAAGGAATTGCTTGCAAGTCTATTTGCACCATGAACACCAGTACAGGCAACTTCCCCTACTGCATATAAACCTGGGAGACTAGTTGCAGCTTGTAAATTGGTTGCAACACCACCCATCCAATAATGTGCTGCTGGCGCGACAGGGATCAAAGTTTTCATCGGATCAATACCAAATTCTCGACATTGTTGAATAATCCAAGGGAAACGTACTTGAAGAACCTCAGCAGGGATCCGCTTCAAATCAAGTCCTACATGATTGGCGTCTTGAGATTGCATTGAATGAAATAGTGCTCTACTTACTTGATCCCTAACCGAAAGGTCACGTTTTGTTAGATGAGCAACTGGACTGTTTCCAAAACAATCCACTAAGACTCCCCCTTCGCCTCGGACAGCTTCAGAAATCAAAAACGAAGGCGCGCCTTCTAGCTTTAGTGCAGTTGGATGGAATTGGAAAAATTCAAGGTCTTCTATTGATGCTCCAGCTTTCCAAGCCAACGCCAATCCTTCCCCTGAAGCTTGTGCGGGATTAGTAGTGTTAGCAAATAAATGGCCTCCTCCTCCAGACGCCAAAACGACTGCCCGTGACTGAATCCAATAGAGAAATGGTCCATCTAAGACTTGAACTCCACAGCAACAATTATTCTTGACCCAAAGTTGAGTAACCCTGACACCTCGTCGATGCAACACATTCGATCTTTTTTCTACTTGGTCTCTAAGAATGTCAACTAATGCTCTGCCAGTTCGATCTTGAACATGCAACACCCTTCTAAAACTATGCGCAGCTTCTAAAGTGGTAGAGAGTCCATTTAAATCTCTATCAAACTCCATCCCCAATGATTGCAGTCTTTCAACACATTGAGGGGCTTTTCTAACCAGCAGTTGCACTGCATCTGCATCGCACAAACCAGCTCCTGCTCGCAAGGTATCTTGCTCATGACTTTGCAAGCTATCTTCTGTTCGAGTCACTGCAGCAATACCCCCTTGAGCCCATCGACTTGCAGACCGTTTGCTTGTATTGCGATTGACAAGTAATACCTTGAGATGAGATGGCAGCTCTAAACAGGTCATTAAACCAGCTGCACCAGCACCTATAACAACTACATCCCAAGATCCAACAGCAATAGGATTTGAATTAATAGCAACATCCATACAAATTATTAATGCCTCCTAGATCAATCCACTTAATTTGGGTTGTAAGAGAGTGGTAATTAAAAATAATCCATCAACCCATAGTGTTGTTGTTAAAGCTGCTCCAGCAACAAGCCAAGCTCCTCCAGCAGGAGAATTAAGTGTTCCTCTTTTATTCATTTCATTAGATATAAGCAATATCATCAACGCTGCCAAGCTAAGTAAAAGCAAAGTAAAAGGATTAAATAAATGCAAAGAAATGTCATTTAACTTCTTAGCTCCTTCCTCCATAGGTGCTGAAACTACATCAGGCCAAGAACTCATTACCCCAGTCAAAAGCATCATCAAGTCAGTAAACGCGGTCCCCAACAAACAAGACAAATAAAAGCCTGCACCCATTCTCCATTTAGTCGTCAAGCCTACACAAGCTAAAGGGACTGCCACTGCTTCAACAGGTAAATGCAATGCAGGATGCATTCTCAACCAACCCCAGAACAAACAACCCCCAAGCCAACTACCACTAACACCGATAATTAGAGAGCCAATACTAAACCATTTACCAGAGACAAACTCCCCTAGTACTATCCCAAAACCAGTAAGAACAAAAGTAAACAACAGTGCTGAAAGTGGATAAAAATGAACCCAAGGAGCCTGAAGAAAAACTGGTAGCACTACAAGAGCACCTGCCCAGAATCGTAATGTTCTAGGTCTAGATAAATATCCCTCTGAGAACGCTGAGATATCTTTAGTAGCGAAAAAATTGCTCAGGACTAAATAAATTTAAATTGTTAACGAAGAAGAGGACCATAGTGAGATCAGAAGCTCAGCAAGATCCCAAAAGTCAAACTCAATAATGCTAAAGAAATAATACTTCCCAAGACTTTACTTTTTAATGCCTCAACTTACTAGAAGAATAAAAAAACTATAAGGTTCTATATTTGTTGGAGTCTTAAAACTAGTCTCTTAATCGTGGCAAAATAATGTAGTAACAATGCAAACTCAAGCAAAGATTATTTAATCAGTGTGGAATGAACGTCCTCAAGAAAAAGCATTTTCTTCCCTTAGAGAAAAATCCCTAAGGGAGCCTCCAGTGCAACCAGCTTTAATAGAAGCTGTTCAAAGAAACTCCATAGGACAAGATTTAGGTTTTCAGCCAGGAGACAAATTATTATCAATCAATGGCATTCAACCAAGAGATCTCATTGATTATAAATATTTAATTGCAGAAGAGCAGTTGGAACTTGAAGTCCTTGATGATGATGACAAGCTCCATAAGATTCAACTCGATAAAAATCTAGATGATGACTTAGGTCTAGTATTTAAGGAAGTATTATTTGATGGTCTTAAGCAATGCAATAATCATTGTTCTTTTTGCTTTATTGATCAACAACCCAAAGGACATAGAAACACTCTCTATCTAAAAGACGATGATTATCGAATGAGTTTTTTATATGGCTCCTATCTAACGCTAACGAATCTAAGGCAAAAAGATTGGCAAAGAATTGAGCACCAACGCTTATCTCCTTTATTTGTCTCAGTACATTCAACTGACTCCAGTCTAAGAGCGAAATTACTTAAAAATAGTAGGGCAGCGTTAATTATGCAGCAAATAAAATGGTTCTCAGAAAGAAAGCTGCAATTGCATGCACAGATCGTTGTATGCCCTGATTTAAATGATTCTGAAAATCTTGAAAAAACACTCAATGATCTATATCTCTATGCTCAGGGTGATTGGCCGACGGTACTATCTGCTGCAGTTGTTCCAGTTGGATTAACAAGATTCCGTCCATCAGATGATAGTCTCAAACCTGTAGATAAAGAATGCGCAAAGAAAGTTATTCAATTGGTAGAAACGCTTCAAAAGACTTACCAGTCTTCTATTGGAAGACGCTTTGCATGGCTATCAGATGAGTGGTATTTGTTATCCCATCAACCATTGCCATCAAGATTCGAATACGAGGATCTGCCTCAAGAAGAGAATGGGGTAGGTAGTATTCGTTCATTTCTAGAAAATATGGAAAAAGCCACAAGCAAACTGCCAGAAAAAATATCAAAAAAGAAAAATTGCAGCTGGGTAGTAGGTAAACTAGTAGAAACGGCTTTATGTCCTATAGCAGAAAGGATGAATCAAATTGAAGGACTATCTCTAAAGCTATTTGGGCTTAAAAGTCCATACTGGGGTAAAGAGAATGTTGTTACTGGACTGCTGACAGGTCAAGATATAATTACTGGTCTTAACGATAAAGAACTTGGGGAGGAGCTACTATTACCTTCAATAATGCTCAAACATGGAGAACCAACATTCCTAGATGATATGACTGTTGAAACAGTCGAAAAAACTCTTAAAATTACAATCAGAATAATCTCCTCTCCTGATGATTTTGTTAAAACTTTGATCAAGGATTAATTCATGATAAATTATATAAAGGCAAATAATTTTATTAATATAACTAAGAGCTTACTCTTCTTATATATTCTTTCATATTCCTCTATTAATTTCGTCAAAGCAGAAGCAATTAATGTACAAAGAAGTTATCGCTCTGGAGGTATCACTTGGACAAAACTAGATAATGACAATGATGTAAAAGGAAAAGTAAATAAGGGGGAAAAGCAAAATGAAGAGTTAAATTCATTTCCTCCCCTTGATCCAAGCAAGAATTTAAGAAAAGAAGGTGTGAGTAATAATATTAAAAATAAGACACTAATTAAGCTAGAGCAAATTGAGGATTTAATAAGAAATAATAGTAATGAATTACAGATGATTGCAAGAAGAGTTGAAGAAGCAAGGTATTTACTAAGGAGTGAGGTTTCAGCATGGTACCCAAATTTTAATATTTCTAGTACAGGCTTTCCTCAATATGTAGATGGCAATACATATAATAATTTGTCAACAAATACTTCAAACAGGCAGGCAAAAGCAAGCTTAAAAGCAACACTAAAATGGGATCTAATTAATCCTTCTAGAATTCCACAAATTGAATTAGCAAGGGATCAATTTGAAAAAGCACGGTTAGCCTATTCAATCAAATATCGTCAATTACTTTTAGATGCTTATATTCAATTCTTCAATTTACAAAAATCTACTCAGGAGATACGTATTGCGAGGGATTCAATAAAATTTTCTGAAACTTCATTGAAAGAAGCAATTATTAGAAAGAATTCAGGTTTAGGGTCAAATTTTGATGTTCTGGAATCCAAAACTCAGCTCTCAAAGGATAAGCAATTATTAGTAGAAAAAATTGGCTATAAGAAAATAAATGAGCGCAAATTATCTCAATTACTCAACCTAAAATCCAATACAATCCCATCAATTAATTCAGTTCCAAAGATAATTGGCTTATGGGATACTGGACTTGAACAAAGTATTATTAAAAGTTATAAATTTAGAGAAGAGCTAGAGAGTATCCAATTAGGCATCTCAATAAATAATAACAAAGCAAATATAGCTAGTTCAAGTAATAAACCAAAGGTGTCACTATATAATTCGTTTGATGGTTATATAGCAAAAGGCGAAATAGGAGTTGCGTCTCCAAGGTATGAGAACAATATCAATAGTACAAATACAACTATAGGAATTCAATTCGATTGGCCTATATTTGATGGTGGTTATGGAAAAGCGAGATATTATGCAAGCAAAGAAAAAGTAAAAGAAGTGCAAGCTGAGCTTGCACTAAAGAAAAGTGAAATAAGAAAAGAAATCGAAGAAAGCTTCTTTAAACTCAATATAGCAAAGGAAAATATCAAAAATTCATCAGATGCTATACAATCAGCGAAAGAATCATTAAGGCTTTCTGTTCTAAGATTAAAAGCCGGAATTACCACTCAACGCGAAGTTGTTAATAATCAAAGAGATCTAACTCAAGCAGAAGTAAATCATATCCAAGCTTTAACTGACTACAATATCCATATCATTAGTTTGCGGAGTAAAACAGGTCTCAAAGGATTCAAGGATTGCACAAAAAAAATATCCAGAAATAATTCAAGTATTAAGAAAAGAAAGGACAATGGGCATGCTAATCACTTATTATTAAATATGGATTCTTGCACGGAGCTTTCCTAGTTAATATTATGGGTAAAGATCTAAGCATGGAACTTAATAATGAACAATTTGATTCATTGCACAATTTAGTAAATGAAGTAGCTGAGCGACAATTAAAAGATTTTGGTCAAATTAATTCTGAACTAAAGCCTGATGGAAGCTTAATAACAAGCTGTGATCGCTGGAGTGATGAACATATTGTTAAAGGAATCTCAAGAATTACTAATAATCAAGAAGGTATTTTGAGTGAAGAAGGGTCTAAAATAATACCTTCTACAAATGCCTATTGGGTCGTAGACCCCTTAGATGGAACTACAAATTTTGCCGCTGGAATACCTTATTGGGCAATCTCAATAGCTCGTTTTGTAGAAGGAAAGCCTGAAACAGCTATTCTGGATATACCTCCACTTAAAAAAAGAATCATTGCAATAAAGAATAAAGGGGTTTGGATCAATAGCAAAAAAAGAAACGAAAGCACAATTAGTTCCAAAAGTGATTGTGTTTCTGTTTGCAGTCGATCAATAAGTGTTTTACAAAAGCAACCTGATAAACGATTCCCTGGGAAGATAAGGCTCCTAGGAGTATCTAGCTTAAACATGACTAGTGTAGGCACTGGTCAAACTTTTGGAGCTCTAGAGTCTACTCCTAAAATATGGGATATAGCAGCTGCATGGTTAATCCTATTAGAAATAGGTTGTTATATAAACTGGCTAGATATTGACCCCAATAATCTGAAGAAAGGTGAAGATCTTAGTTCCGTTAATTTTCCATTAATAGCAGCTAGTTCAAAGCATGGATTAGAAAAACTTGTTCCATGGGGAGAAATATTAATGAAGTAAATAGTCAATTAAAAATTCTTATACTACTAATTAATTTGACAATAGATTTACTACTTTTAACAATATAAGTTAAGACCTTTATACTAATGATTTACCTTTATTTAGACTAAGTTAAAGAATCTGATACGAAACAAGAGTGGTATTTAACTGGAAAAGGCACATCAAATGGTTTCTTAAAAGTTTATGGCAAGCCTCTCAAAGGTGGAATCGTTGTGACTGCGTAGATCTCAGTGCTGCTTTTGCATATTACACATTACAGTCTTTCTTTCCAATATTAATCATTTCACTATCTTCAGCCTCTTGGTTCCTAGGAAAGCAGCAAGGTCTAGATCAACAAATTATTGGCTTAGCAGCACAAGTATTACCTCCCTCAGTGGTTGGGCTAGTAGAAACAACACTCGCAAAACTAGTTAATCAAGGATTTGGGGCAGGTCTTCTTGGTGCAATATTTTTAATTATCACTGCAGGTAATGCATATTTAACTCTACAAAGAGGAGCAGATAGACTCTGGGAAGATGCATTGCCTTTAAAAACAAGTCCAATACCATTGCGAATGCAAGCTTTCAGGCTAATTAGAAATAGAGTTGAAGCTTTTCTAGTTATCTTATTAGTAGGAGTATTAATGGTTCTTGATGAGATTAGTGCCTATCTGCGAATGATTCCTAGTGGAGTTTGGACAGAGCTTAAATATAGTAGTCCTCAATTAACAGACACTTTATCTAAAATACCATTGATTGAAGCAGGGCAAATAATCTTGCCCTTGATTGGGTTTAGCATAATGGCATTTTTACTTCAAGCATTAGTCCCAAGGCGCAGGGTCCCTATTAGACCTCTTATTCCTGGATCAATCATGATTGGTACTTTATTAACACTACTGAACTCGGCAGTGACTAGAACCATTCTTTCTCTAGGTGCACGCTTTCAAGCATATGGAATTATTAGCGGAGTTTTAGTTTTAACTCTTTGGATTTGGTTAATTGGTTTAATTATTTATTTTGGACAATGCTGGAGCATTAGTTTAGTTAGTGATGTTATTAATAAAAATAATAAACAAACGCTGAACCCTATTAGAAAATGAACAAAGCCTCAACATTTATCTGGCTAAGCATTATATTTATTTTTCTACTGCCAACCTCTGCTGGAAGATTTTTTATAGATATGGCAGGTGGAATAATTTTCATAATATTCCTGGCTTCTATATTAATTAGTGGAGTTACTTGGTTAAGTTGGAGGAAGATCAAGGCAAATATAAAAAGCTGTGGAAATTGTGGGGCAAATTATTTTTCGGAGTCAACATTATGTCCAATTTGTGGCTCAAATCAAAAGCTAGATAAAGATAGTTCTGACTTTAATATACCTGCTAGTTCAGCAACAATAGATATTAGTGCAGAAGAAACTGACTAATTTGCTATTTACCTTATAGGGGAGATTCATCAATTTCTATTTCAACCACTTCTTGTTCAATAGTGTTTAATAAATTCTCACAATGCTCCAGATATAAAGTTGCTTGAAGATAGCTTATTTTCAAATCATCTACATGAAGTGATTCATTCTGAAGCTTGCTTAATAAAGTATTTAATTTTTCTAATGATTCCTCATAAGATAATTCCTGAATGGTCAATTTATCTTCATCTAATGTCTTTTTTATGTCTTCAGGAAAGGAAGATTGATCCTTTATTTTTTTAGGTTTAGGCATTATTCGTATTTCTGATGACTAATAGATCTAACAATTGACTCTGCATATCCATCAGTAAATTGTATCACCAAATTATCATCAATTTTTATATCTTTGATTGTACTAATAGGCTGATTTTTAGAATTATGCACTATACAAAAGCCTTTATTTAAAAAACTTAAAGGAGACAATACTTCAAGCAATTGCCTACGCTGAGATAAAAAGTTCTTTTGCCTTCTAAGGATTCTTAAAGGGGAAGCAAGACTTAATTCTTTTCTCAATTGGTGAATAGTATTGCGTTTATTTTGAAAGCTCCAATGAAAGTAATCCTTGCATCTTTGCCGTAATTGTACGCAATGATCCCTAGCAATCACTATGCTTGGCAATAAGTCCACTATTGATGCTGTGGGAGTTGCAGCTCTATGGTCTGAGACAAGATCTGCCACTGTTAAATCATCTTCATGTCCCAGCCCCGTTACGACTGGTACGGGGAAACCTGCTAATTGTCGGCAGAGAGCTTCATCATCAAAGACTCGCAAGTCCTCACGACTCCCTCCACCCCTTGCAAGAACAATTGCTTGCACTCCAAATTGAGAATAATACTTCGAAAGGTAACTTAAAGTATTCTGAATTTTGTGTGAGACATCACCTTGAACAGGAATAGGAAAAATCAAAAGCTTTGCAATAGGCCAGCGCTCTTTTGCTGTCCTCAACATATCAGCATATGCAGAACTTGGGACACTAGTCAAAACAGCAATATTAGTTGGGAACTTAGGTAAAGGGCGCCTTCTTTTCTCATCTATCAATCCTTCTAGGACCAACAAATTTCGAACAACTTCAAACTGTCGTAAAACTGTTGAAAGTGTGGGTCTAATATCAATAACTTGAACAACTAAATTTGCCCTATTTTCCCAAAAATTTAATTTCCCTATAATTTCAACACCATCTTCTTGAGTAGGGCGAAAATTTAGTTTCTGCAAACAAGAAGACCAAATAACTCCTGAAATATTGGCTTCTCCATCAGTCAAAGTCATCCACAGATGACCATTTTTCAATTGAGACTTAGAAACAGATGCATGTAGTAAGAACCGTGGAGCAAAGCCTCTTGAGAGAAGGTTGCCTATCGAATGGTTAAGCTCTCCAACAGTAAAATTTGGAAGTGTCTCTGTGTTCAAAATCTCTCTTTAAAACCTAAAAAATTCTGACTAACCAAATCCAATTTGGCCGAGAATTCCCTGACCAGTCAATAGCTCAGTACTCAAACCAACCACAATCCCAAGCATGGCCAAACGACCATTCCAAATTTCTGCATAATTGACAAATCCATAACGAGGCTCAATATCTTCAGGTGCCATAGTCATTTATATAAAGTAAACCAATTCTATAGAGTTACAAGAAAAAAAGTTGATCATTTGCCCAAAAAAGCATTGAAAAGGACTATCTAACATGCTTTGTTCCATCCACTGGGTGATAATCATCTCCTGTTAACTCTTCATAAATGATCGCAGGCAGACCAGTTTCAAACATTGTCTGCAGAGCCTCCTTTAAGAAAGGGTTCCAACCGCCAGTACTTACCTTCCCATGACGAACAGTCCAATCCCAAGTACCTTGCAGATCTTTAGGAATCCTTCCTTCTCTATCTCTTCGAGCGACTAAATCTAACGATTCAACTAAGCCAACTTGAATAGGATCTTTTCCATAAGCAGGAGTAAGACTAAGCTCAAGACGAACAGGATCTTCCTTGAGAAGTCTTAATCTAAATCTTGGAGGGAGCCTCAAAGATTTGATCACAGCAACAACCACTCGTGTTCTTTGCTCCACTAATAAACCTCCTTTTAAAATTTAATAAATACTTGATTCACTTAAGAATCTCACATCTTCTCTTCAGAAGAAGACTCTGTGGGCTTAGGAGGATCCAAATCATTAGAAAAACGCACAGTTAAAAGATCTTCATCAGTGATCTTGCCTTTTTTATCAATTAATTCTGGGTGAACAGTAAATTTCCCAGTACGATCTTGAGTCGCATGATTCCTATATTTTTGCAGTTCATTAGCAGCTAAAAACCCCTTAGACATTACACGGAATGCTTGCCAAAGAAGCACAATTAAAATTAGAGAGTATAAAAATGGAAAAACAGCTCCAAGCATCAGTTTATAGGCATAGAAATTTAGTTTAGAGGCAATGACTCATCTTAAGGAAAACCTTGTAGGTGAGATTGAATGCTGCTTAGAGGATTCAATAGAAAAATAAAATACCCCTAAATAAAAGATTAATATAAAGCTATTCTAAGTTAAACTCCCCTAAAATAATGCTAGTTATGCTTAAGAAAAACTAAATCGATATGCTCTCTGTAAATACTAGTCGATGCAATGCCCTAGGTATAAATACAGTATAAATTAAATTAATTTTGATTCTTATGCTGAAACAATTTAAATCACAGCCTATTTTGAAGATTTTTAAAGGGGTCTATATATATACGTTTGGCATAAGTCTATTAATGTGCGGAATGCCATTTTCAATCCAATCATCAGCTTCAGAAAATATACCCACAAATCTCCAAGACATAGAGACTAAAGCATATTCACGCAAATCCTTTGTTGCTAGAGCATTAGAGAAAACTGGTCCAGCTGTAGTAACTATAGAAACAGAGAAAAGGGTTATTAATAATAACAAGGTTAATCTTCCTAAGAGTTTCTTAATAGATCCGTACTTTGAACGCTTCTTTGGAATCCCTAATATTCAATCTCCCAGGTCATCTATTGAAAGACGCCAAGGCAGTGGTGTAATTTTTTCTTCACAAGGCCTTGTGATCACAAATGCACATGTTGTAGAAGAAACAGATCAACTGATAGTTGGACTATCCAATGGAAAACGTGTTATTGGAAAAGTAGTGGGCCAAGACTCTCTAACTGATCTAGCAGTTATAAGACTAGAAGGAAAAGGTCCATGGCCAAAAGCCTTTATAGGAGATTCAAACAAAATCATTGTTGGAGATTGGGCTATTGCAGTTGGAAATCCATATGGATTGGAAAAAACAGTTACTCTAGGAATTATTAGTAATTTAAATAGAAATGTCTCTCAACTTGGCATATCAGATAAAAGGCTGAATCTAATTCAAACTGATGCAGCAATTAATCCTGGTAATTCTGGAGGCCCCTTACTTAACTCTGATGGAGAAGTCATTGGAATCAACACGCTTGTTCGATCGGGTCCAGGAGCAGGGCTAGGGTTTGCAATTCCAATCAACAAAGCAATTGAAATTGCAAATCAATTAGTAGAGAAAGGTCAAGCTATTCATCCAATGATTGGTGTTCATTTATCACATGCAATAGTAAATACAGGAAAAATTAAGTATGGAGCCACTGTAGAACATATTTTGCCTGGAGGTCCAGCAGAAAAACAAGGCTTTAATGTGAAAGATATTATAATTAAAGTAAATGAAAAAGATATTAGAGGTCCTGCAGACGTTGTAGATTCTATTAATAAGAATGGAGTAGATAAAGCAATGAAATTTATCATATTGAGGAAAAATATAAGAAAAATTATTACTGTTAAACCTGTAGATATTAGAAGCTTTAGGTTGCAATAGTTGTGAATTAAAATAATCAGAACAAAGAGATATTTACTTCTTTTTAGATTTTTTCTTTCTCTGTAATTTTTGCTTAGCGATGCGTTTTGCCTCTTTTTCAGCTTTAAGAAGAATTTCTTCTGACTTCTTAAACTCTTCTATTTTTTTCTCCTTGTAGTATTGATAATTGCCTCTATATAAAAATAACTGTCCATCTCTAATCTCTAAAATCTTATTAGCAATTTTTGATATGAAGTAACGATCATGGGAAACTACAACTAATGAACCTTTGTAATTTCTAATAGCAACTTCTAACATCTCTTTAGCAGGTATATCTAAGTGATTTGTTGGTTCATCAAGAAGCAAAAAATTACAGGGTTTTACAATTATTAAAGCTAGTGCAATGCGTGCTTTTTCCCCTCCACTTAAATCAGCGACTTGCTTGAAAACAGAATCATTACTAAACCCAAGACTACCTAAAAGAGATCTCACCTTCGTTTGCGTCCAATCCGGAACAGCAGCAAATAAAGTCTCTAAAGCAGTCTTATTTAATTGCAATGCTTCAGATTGATTTTGCTCAAAGTAACTTGGAATAACATTATGCTGTCCTAATTCAACAGCACCATCCTCAGGTTTTTCAATTCCCATGAGCAAACGTAGTAAAGTAGATTTGCCTGCTCCATTTGGCCCTAAAATTGCAATATGATCTCCTGGTTCAATGTCAAGATTTGCTCCCAAAAATATAATTTTATCTCCATAGGTATGGTTTACATCTTTTAATTTTGCAACCTTCTTTCCTGATCTAGGTGCATCTGGAAAACTAAAACTAGGTTTAGTTAACTCTGCAAGAGGTGATTCTATTCTTTCTATCTTATTTAAGAGTTTCTCCCTACTTTTTGCTTGAGTACTTCTAGTAGCACTAGCTCTAAACCTATCAATATAATCTTGTTGAGATGATAACTCTTTTTGCTGACGTTCAAATGCTGATTGAAGAGATTCCGCTTCTAATTCCTTCTGCGCTATGTAAGAAGTGTAATTCCCTAAGTACAATCTGGAAACACCTCTTTCTGTGCTAACTATATGTGTACATATCTTGTCCAAGAAACTTCTATCATGGCTAATTATTACCATTGAAGAGGTTTGACTTAATAAATATTTCTCTAACCATTCAATTGTATCTACATCTAAATGATTGGTTGGTTCATCTAGTAAAAGAAGATCAGGGTCCTGAAGAATAATTTTACCTAATGCAATCCGCATTTGCCAGCCACCTGAAAAATCACCCACTAATTGATCACCTTCATTCGCAGTAAATCCTATTTGTGCGAGTAATTTATCAATTTTGGCTTCGAGCTCATAACCATGTAATGATTCAAATTTAATCTGAAAATCACCTAATTTTTTAATTAAGTCATCAAGATAAGTAGAATCTGACTGAGCCCTCTCTGAGTGCATACTATTCTCAATATCTCTTATCTGATAAAGAACTATGGCAGCATCAGCAAATGCCTGAAACATCTCTTCTCTAACAGTCCTTTTTACATCAACATCAAACTCTTGCTGCAGATAAGCTATGCGAGGCTGTCCCTCTAAGACAACTTCCCCAGTAGTAACTTCTTCTAAACCAGCAAGAATCCTCAATTGAGTTGATTTTCCTGCTCCATTAACTCCAACAAGACCAATACGTTGGCCAGGCCTAACTTCCCAAGTAATTTCCTTAAGGACTTCGGCTGTAGGGTAGATTTTGCTGACTCGTTCAAGTCTAATCACTTAACAATAATCCTCGTATACATAGATTTAAACTGCTCTCGTATGGAGAGTTTAAATACTAAACTTTTAAGATTCCGGATCTTAATTAATGGTGAGACTGGAACAAATCACAGCTTTGATTCTAGCTGCAGGTTTAGCTATACCAAGTTATTGGTTTTTCTGGACCTTGGCAGGCGGAGGGGGATACGACAGACGAGGAACAGAGAAAGTTCCTGGATTAGAAAATGTAATTTTAAAAAATCAGGAAGATATCAAAGACCCCCTCTAGCCTTTATAAACCATTGTTTGGTCTCGTTATCATCAAGCTGAGAAAGATATTCCTTCACTTCTTCAGTGGTAACAGGCAATCCAAGGTCATCTCCAATTTCGGAAATAGCCTTTAAAGCACCTTGAGGGTTCTGAAGAGCCTGACGAAAAAGTGCTCTGGTGCAAGAAGCATCTGACTCGATACGTTGATAGAGCTCTGCAGCGTTGCTGCTCATTAGAAAATTTATAACTAATTCAAGCCTATTCAATTACGCAACTTTTGGACCAAAATGTGAATCATGAAATTTTCCTGAATCAACTTCTTTTACTCCTAATGCAGATGCATCGTTCATGCTTCTTGCATCCATGCATAAAACCTTCCTTAATTGCGCAAAATTATCTGCTTGCACCATTCTTCCATCGTTAGTAGCTGAAAATTCAGCTTTTTGTAATACATGATGCAAATGCGTAAGCATGTAAGAACTAATCACAGCCGAAACTAATACATCACTATTTTCCTTGCCCCTTCTAGGCTTATTTCTTTGAGCCTTTCTTCTCGAATGATTCTCAATTAAGTTAGATCTCTGAGTTCGAGATGCTGAAGGGAGAGTTGGTTTTTTAGTCATTGAAAGTAATGTTTGCTTGTGAGGAGCTGCCAAAACCGAAGAGTTGACCAGAAAGGAATAAATGCAATGAGAAGAAATCAATCACAGATGCTGCATAGAAGCTGCAAAGACAATTGATCTCGAAACAAGCATAGTAGAGGATAGTATCCTTGACTATAAGTGTACACTAATGAATACCGGTTACACTGTTTGTATCATGGCTACCCGGCAAAACTCTTCCAACGGAAAACCAAAATCTCCCAGAGTGCAAGTTGTACTCCCAGAAGAGCTATGCGATCGGCTAACTGTCTTAGCCGAAAGGGAGTCAAGAACAGTAAGCAATATGGCAAAGGTTCTGATTCAAGAAGGAGTCAATCGTTTGGAATCTGAGCATCTTTCCAAAAATAATAAAACTAGAGAGGTTTCAACTACCGATCAATTCAGGTCATCTTTAGAAGAACAGCAAGCAAGACGCCTAAGAGGTGCTCCACGCAGAATTAAATTGTATAGACCATGAAAATTGGTTACTGATAATTAACTGCCACTCCCAAAACTGACGGTCGCTCCGCGTTAGTAATGGAATGGCTATAAGGCTTCTTACAGATGTTCCACCAAGCCAACAATGCAAATCCAATTGACTCCCTAATTTGCACTGGGATTCCAACTGCATCAGTTGTCAAAACTTGCACACCCATACATCTCGTTTGAATTTCTTCCATTAGAAACTTATTTTTACTACCGCCACCAGCAACAAACAATTCAACGGGCTTAATACCTAAATGTCTATATAGAATTTCTAAATCTTGAGCCACAATAGAGGCAGTAAAGCACGTCATTGTTGCAAGTAGATCATTAGCATTATTAGAATTAACCTCCGAAAATCTTTGTTCTAGATCTTCTAATCCAAAAAATTCTCGTCCAGTAGATTTTGGTGGAAGTAATTGAAAAAAATCTTCCTTAAGCCAGGCGTCTATAACTTTAAGATCAGGCACACCCTTTGAAGCAAGTAATCCGTCACAATCAAAATTTAATTGGCCATTAGTAACCTTATTAACAGCAAGATCTATAAGACTATTCGCAGGACCACAATCCCATCCCATGACATCTAGATGACGATCAGGACCTCCTAGTGGAGGAATCAAAGAAAGATTTGCAATACCACCGAGGTTTAAGACCGCTCTCCAGCCAGCGCCCCCTCCTATTAAGGCAGAATCTAATAAAGGCGATAAAGGGGCTCCTTGCCCGCCTAATGCTAAGTCTTTAGCTCTAAAATCATAAACAACAGTCCTCTCTATAAGCACTGCAAGTAAAGGACCTTGAATGAGCTGCCAACTCGCACCTCTTAACCATGGTTTTTCAGGGGGCCTATAAAAAACTGTTTGTCCATGACATCCTGCGATTTTAGCTAGACCAGTTGGATCACAAGTTCTTGCCGCAGTTGAATAAATCTCGGTAATCTCTTCCGAAAGTGCGCTCCACTCAGAAGCACTCACTTTCATTCCTTGCTCAATAGCAATGATTTTTTTCTGCAAAGAAGAAGAGTATGCAATTGAAGCCGAATTAATCAGATTCCATTTGGGTTTATCGAAATTGCCTTTAAAGTCAACAAGCGCAGCATCAACACCATCCGCACTGGTGCCACTCATCAAACCCAAAACATACATTCAAACTTGGGGTAATTTTTGAAGATCTTCCATCAATCCCATAACAACCAAAACATGATCTTGATCCAAAATATATTTTGCTGGAGGGTTAATTATAAGATGACCCGAAGGTCCAGCTGCCAATACATTGACTAAATAGTTCTTTCTAAGATTTAGATCTCTTAAAGATCGACCAATAAAAATTTCAGGGACTTTGATTTCATCAATTCCCGTTCGATCATCTAACTCTAATCTCTCTATCAAATTTGGTCTCACTAATTCTAAGCCCAATCGCTCTCCTTGCATTCTTGACGGAAACACAACTCTATCTGCACCGACTCTCGTCAACATCCTTTCATGTAAATCACTAGTTGCTCTTGCAATAACTTGGCTAACTCGACTTCCTTCGCTGTCCTTTGCAATAAGAGTAGTTGTAATGCTTGCCTCGATTGGCTTACTAATACCAACAACAACAGTTCCCATTTCAAACACACCTGCTTCTTTCATAGATTCCTCATCTGTTGAATCAACTACCCTTGCTTCGATGGATGGTTCCAGCTGACGCAATTCTTCAATGGCTCTTTCAGAAGAATCTACAGCAAGCACATCGGCACCATTTCGAATCAACTCCCTGCAAACTGCAGTACCAAATCGACCAATGCCTACTACGGCAAATCCCAAAGATTCTTCACCCTTTCCAGGCAACCATCGCCACCATTCATTCATAGACTTACCTCCAACAAGGGAATTCAAACATAAAGATCCTCGCGTGGATAGCCAATACGGTTCTGATTTTGAATCCTGTCTTTATTCAAAAGCTGCCAGATCGCACTTAGCAACAAGAGTATTCCTAATCTTCCCACAAACATTCCCACTATCAAAATCAACTGTCCAAACGTATTTAAATTTTGAGTAACCCCAATATCAAACCCGACAGTTGCAAAGGCAGAAATACATGTAAATAAAATTTCCAAAAATGAAAAGTGTTGCTGAGAAGCAAAATTACTACTCATAGTTATACATAAAGCCATCAAAAGAATAAATAATAACGATCCAACAGTGATTCCAACAGCTTTCAAAACAACCTTATCAGAAATTTGACGATGGCGAATGACTACCGTATCTTGACCTCGCAAAGTCGATCTAGTTGCAGCCATAAGTGCAGCAACAGTGGTCGTTTTTATGCCTCCTCCTGTGCCTCCTGGGCTGGCTCCAATAAACATTAAAGTCATTAAAAGCAGAAGTCCTGAATCCGAAATGCTTTCTATCGACATTGGCATATTAGTAAAACCAGCAGTTCTAGCACTCACAGATTCAAAAAAAGCAATTAAAAATCTCTTATTCCAATCAATACTTAGAAAGAAAGATCCTTGCTCTATGAACTCGGTCAAAAGCAATCCAAAAGTTCCTAAACAAAGTAAAAACAAAGACGTTCTAATGACCAAACGACTATGAAGACTTAATCTTCGAAAAGTTAAATTTTTTCTATTAGCCCACAAATCACTTGTCACTCTCCAACCCAAGCCACCTAGCAAAATTAGAACAATGATTACAACATTCACTACTCCATTATTCTGATAGTTTTGCAAACTGTCAGACCACAAGCCAAAACCAGCATTGTTATATGCAGAAATGCTATGAAATATGGCTGCCCATATTCTTTCTTGGGTATTCGCTATATCAGTAAATCCAAAAGAGAAAAGAACAGCCGCTCCGATGAAGATTAAGACAACAGCAGTTAAAAGAATACTTCGGAAAGTTCGGCCTACTCCCCCAACTCCAAACTCATCAAGAGTCTTACCACGATCTAAGCGGCACCTCAACTCTGTACCACTAACAACAAAACCCTGTAGAAAAGTTGTTATAGCCATTAAACCTAGACCCCCAATGATAAGCATTATCGACAACAGGACTTGACCCAAAAAAGTCAAATCATTCCCAACATCAATTATCGTTAAACCTGTAACTGTGACAGCAGATGTAGCTGTAAAAAAAGATTCCCAAATTCCCACTTTACTCGAAGAACAAAAGGGAGTAGAGAGAAAAATTGTTCCAAGAAAGATAACTAGCAAGCCAGTCAGGACAGTAAATTGTGGAACTGTTAACCGTCGATACCAAGCAAGTTTGAATTTGACTGGTTTAGAAAAAGACACTGCTTAATTACTAGTGAGAAATTAAAATTTAATGTTAATAATTCACGGTCTAATTGAAATGCCTTGATATTGCCAAAGAATTAACAAAGGTACAGTGAGGGTCATCAACAATGTCAATCCTGCGCCATATCTAGTGACATCAAGGAAGCGATAGCGACCAGGTCCAAAAACCATCAGATTCGTCTGGTAACCCATAGGTGTAAGGAAGGACTGACTTGCGCCAAACAAAACTGTCATCAAAAGAGCAGATGGTGGAAGACTCAAAGTTCCAGCAAGTTGAATTGCGACTGGAGCCAAGAGAGCAACAGATGCAGCATTACTAATCAATTGAGTGCAAAGAGTTGTCGACAGAAAGATAACTAACAGCGAAGCGTATGTAGGCAATCCCTCTAACCAGTATTCCAGACCTCCTGCAAAGGCATCAGCAAGACCAGTGGATTGCATTGCAACACTAAAACTAGACAAAGAGCCTAATAAAAGGATGACGTCAAGGCGAATAGATCTTTGCACTTCAGCAGGTCGAATACAACCACCCATAACCATTGCAACTACAGCAATTAAGACTGATGCAACTAAAGGCAAGGAAGTGAGACTAGGCAAAAGAATCATTGCGATTGCAATTGCAATCGCAATTGGCTTACGCTTGACTGTTGGGAGGTCATTTTCAAGTTGATCAAGTACAAGTAAATCATTACTGGCTTGAAGACCACGAATTGAATCAATAGGAGCTTGCAAAAGCAAAACATCACCTTCATGCAAAATGGCCTGACCCAATCTTTCCTGAACAGTTTGCTGTCCACGCCTAAGGGCTAACACAGTGGCATTATGCCGTTGTCTAAACCTTAATTCTCTCAGGCTTGCACCAGCAAGAGTTGAGCCTGAAGGGAGGAGAACCTCAACTGTCTTTTGTCCTTCCACACCAACCCATTCAAAGGGCTTTATTGAATCTTTATTCAAACTTCGTCTAGCTAATTGGACTGTATGTTCTTGTTGAAGACGAAGGAGATCTGAACGAGTAACCCGTAGCAACAATCTATCTCCAGGCTCAATAGTACGATCTGCAAGAGGAGGTAACAGTCTCTCTTTCCCTCTTTGTAGCTCGAGCACATCAACATCAAAGCGACGTTGAAGTCGGCTATTATGGAGAGATTGTCCTACAAGATCCGAATCAATAGGAATTGTAACCTCAGTAAAGTAGCCAGACTGCTCAGGTTTACTACCAAAATCACCCTTCTCTCTCCCTCTATCAGGCAATAGAGATTGAGGAGCTAATAGCAAGTAAGCAGTTCCAATAAGCCATATAGGCACTCCAATAGCAGTAAAGCTAAATAGTTCTAAAGAGCCATATCCAAGCTGAGCACTAATATCACTAACAAGCAAGTTAACTGAACTACCTAACAGAGTAAGTGTTCCACCTAATAAAGTTGCAAAAGAAAGAGGTAATAATACCCGAGATGGCGAAACGTTGCGTTTGGCACACCAAGCTTCAATAACAGGTAACAAAGTAGCAACAACAGGCGTATTGGGAACAATCCCAGAAATTGGGGCGACAACAAATCCTAAAATCCCAATCAATCGACGAGGTGTATTAATACTTTCGAAAGCTATTAATTCTCTTAAGCGATCTAAAGCCCCACTTTTAAACAAAGCAGCTGAGACTGCAAATAAACCCAGTAGGGTTATAAGAGCTGGGCTCCCAAATCCTGCCAAAGCTCTTTGAGGGTCAAGAACACCTGTTGCCATTAATAATGAAACACTCAACAGTCCAGTTAACTCTGGAGCAAGCAGCCCACTAATAAAAAGCATTATCGCTAACAATAAAACACCTAATGTGATGAGTGCCTGAGGATTTTCTAAAACAGCTTGTAATTCATTCATATTTTTATAATTGTTTTTTACTCATAATTAAATAAGCTCTTTCTTTGTCTGCTAGGACAATAACTAAGTTTCACCACCTCATATACATCTAGAATGATTTCCTTCCATAACTTAGCAACCAAGAGCCAACAGATTTAATGCTTAAGGCAAAATTTGGAAATTTCGAAAGATATGTTATCCGCCTCAACTTAAAAGCAAGTGAACCAGAAAGTGTGAGGCCCATCCCAGTCATAGTTGCCTCCCCAATTCCCATGCTCAGAATTTCTCCACGATCAATGAATTGAAATGGAGTCAACTCTTGATCTTTCCTATAGGCAATTAAATTGTTCGCTAAATGCTCACCCTGTTGCATAGCAGCTTGTGCTGTCTGAGGGAGAAGTTGATCAATATCTAACGCAATATCTCCAATAGAAAAAACATCTTCATGACTAATTAGCTGTTGTTTAGAATTAATTAGAATCCTTCCGCCTTTTACAAGAGAGTCTGGCAGGCCAAAAGGAATAGATGGTTTCATCCCAGCAGTCCAAATCAAGCCTGCAAAACCCAAGTTATAAGGCTCTGCATCATCTTCAAGAACATTTTGTATTTCAACACAATTTTCAGCAATACTCAAAACACGGGAATTTAAATGCAATCGAACAGACCTTTTGCGCAAAGCTTGTTCAATCTGCTCTTGATTAAAGGATTTCCCATTTTTCAAGACCCTATCTTGAAGCTCAATCAGATGAACCGAGCAATGTTCTTCTAAAAGGTCCGCAACCTTGCAAGCCAATTCAACACCTGCAGGACCGCCACCTACAACAACTATATTTTTATTTGCTACTTCATTCATATTCAGTCTTTTAATTAAGCTTTTAACAATTCCAACATCTTCATACTTGTGAAAAACTAACGCATGATTATCTACTCCATCAACCCCAAGATCATCTATTTGAGAACCAGTACTTATAACAAGCTGCGCATAATGAATAACTTCCTTAGATGAAGTAATTACAAGCTTTTTTTCTAAATCAACATTTTCCACAGATCCATTAATTAAAACCACTCCTCTGGAAGCTAATAAACTTCTATAGGAAGGAGCAACTTCCCATGATTCCAATTCTTCACTCAACAATTCGTACAAAAATGGTGAAAAAACAAATCTCGGTCGAGGTTCGATTAAAATAATTGAGGGTCGTTCTTTACAACTACTTAAAGAAAGGGCTGTGGTTAAACCTCCGAAGCCGCCACCAACGATAACTACAGAGCCACTTTTTGAAGATTTTAAGGACATATGTACAATGCTTGAGATAATGAATGGAAGCTAAAAGCAGGCTGATGAAAAGCAACAATGGATAATAAAGACATTAATCAAGGAAACGTGAAAGAAAGTCCATTCTTAAACATCACATTAAAAGAAGCCCGTGATCATCTTGCAACGCTTTCACCTGAAAAGCGCTTGCAATGGGGGTTAGAGCAATTTGGGTCAAATCTTGCAGTGACGACAAGTTTTGGAATTCAATCATCAGTCTTACTTCATATGCTTCATAAGTTAGATGATGAGAAAAAAGTCAACGTGATTTGGGTAGATACTGGCTACTTACCGCCAGAAACATATCAATATGCTGATGCACTTACTCAGCAACTTGAATTAAACATAACAGTTGTTCAAAGCAATCTTTCCCCTGCAAGAATGGAAGCGCTATATGGGCAACTTTGGAAAAACAACTCTCTAGAAGATCTGGAGAAATATCACCAAATTCGTAAGATTGACCCCTTAGAGAAAGCATTAAACGACCTTGAAATACATTGCTGGGCAAGTGGCGTAAGAGGAGGACAGACAAATACTAGAAAGCAAATGAGTCTATTAGACCCAATCAGAAAACGTTTATCACTTAGACCAATCCTTGAATGGTCTAACAAAGATATTTTCTATTATATGAAAAGCAATAATCTTCCTCAACATCCTCTTTTTGAAAAAGGGTATTCAACTGTTGGTGACTTGCATTCTAGTGCACCTGATAGTGATGATATAACGGGTAGAAAGACACGCTTCGGAGGTTTAAAACAAGAATGTGGGATTCATTTAGGAAACAACGGTGAAGGAGATTCATATAGTGAGCAAAGCTAAATTCTGCCTATTAATTGGTAACACTCGCTGGCATTGGGCAATAGAAAAAAAAGATGGATGGTTTTTCCTTCATACTCCACCAGACATCAGCAAATTCAATGAGATAAAGAATAATTTATGGCGATGGGCTGCAGTTGGGCCAATCCCCCTAGACATTAGACTCGATCAATCAAAATCTATTTCTCTTGAAGAAATCCCGCTAAAAAATCTACCAAGTTGGCTGGGCATTGACAGAGCTTTAGGTAGTTGGGCTGCATTACAAAAAGCTAAAAGCTTAAATCTTCATAGCAAAGGGCTACTAATTGCAGACGCTGGCACTATTCTTAGCTTGACACTGATTACAGCCAATGGTGAATTTGCAGGAGGTCAATTAATACCAGGGTTGCAACTTCAAAGATCCGCTATGTCTAATGGAACACAAAATCTTCAACCTATTAAGCGAAACGATATACCTAAAACAAAATTCCCTACTTCTACAGAGGAGGCAATGCTAAGAGGAAGCTTTCAATCTATGTTTGGCACGCTTTTGGAAGCCCAAAAAGAGGTAGGTGCACCTATTTGGTTATGTGGTGGTGATTCCGCAATCTTTGTCCCATACCTAAAAGATCGTAAAGTGGATGTTTACCATTATCCAGATCTTGTTTTAGAAGGAATGATAAAGATTAATGCATCGCTCAAGAAAGAGCCAAATCTTCGACAATCTGATCAGCCATAGTTGCAGCTTTAACTTTTAAATAAATAAGTTCAAAATTACCCTGAGAGTCGATTACAAAAGTCTGTCTCTTCATTCCCATATACTCCTTACCCATAAATTTTTTTAATCCATAGCTTTCATATAAAGTCGCTACCGGACAAGGCTCAAGATCAGTAAGAAGAGTAAAGGGTAACTGATATTTATTGATAAACTTTAAATGCTTAGTTGCATTGTCCTTACTAATTCCCAATATTTTAATTTTTTGATCCTGAAGAATCTTCCACCGATCCCGGAAATTGCAAGCTTCTTTTGTACACCCTGGAGTATCATCTTTAGGATAAAAATATATAATTACTCTTTGACCTTTATAAGATGAAAGGTTAACTAGATTTCCATCTTGATCTGGAAGCGTAAAATCTGGCGCTTGTTCTCCAATTTGAAGGGGCATGAATCCTAATTGAAATGAAGAACCCAAGACTACTTCCTCTTTGGCTATTTCCAATAGAGTCTCCATTAAAAGAAATTTCGCCTGCCGAAGAAAATATCGCCAACTTGTTACCGCCAATAAGAGCTTATCAATACAGACATGCCCGAGGGTATGCAAGATTTGCTTTATCAAAATTTTTGAAGATTAATGCTCTTGATATTCCTTTGGATGCTTTGCCTGGCAAAGCACCTAAATTAGACAATAATCTAGGATATATTAGTTTTAGTCATTGCAAAGATGCTCTTCTGATAGGTTGGTCAGCTGCGAAAATAGGAGTAGATCTAGAAAGAAGTGATAGAAAATTGGCTGCTAGTCAATTAGCTAATCGTTTGTTTACTAAAGAGGAACTACAACGTTTAGAGCAATTAACAGCCTCAAAGCTTAACTCCAAAGTACTCGAAAACTGGGTCCTAAAAGAAGCAGTCATTAAATGGCAAAGAGGCCAAATATCGAAAGATTGCATTCATTGGAATATTAATCAAGAATCGCACATAGCATCTCATAAAAAACTGAACTACACAGTTAATGTATTCATGAAACATTATCAAAGTTGGCTAATAGGGATTGCTTATAGTGATTCAGTAAATAAAGATGAAATTATTATTTATTCAAATTAAGAAAAAACAACTTACTTTATCCCTCCTATAATTTTTGATTCACTGATCTCCATCCAAGCGGTTTTTTAATTTACGTAATTTTTCGCTCCTATAATTTTCCCAGCCATTCAAGCTTGGTTTCCAAAAAGTCCTTTGCAAAAGTTCATTAGGTAAATAATTCTGGTCAACCCAATTATTCGCAAAATCATGAGGGTAACGATAACCAATGCCATCTCCTGAATGAGAAGCATCCCTATGAGAGTCACGTAGATGTGCAGGTACATCTTGTTTTCGTGAATCTCTCACTGCCCGTTGTGCTTCAAAAATGGCTGACGCACTATTGCTTTTTTCAGCACATGACAAATAAAGAGCAGCTTGAGACAAAAAATAAATTCCTTCAGGTAATCCCACTCGATCAAAAGCATCAGCACAAGACTGAACAACAACTATTGCTTGCGGATCTGCTAAGCCAACATCTTCGGCTGCGGCAATGAGCATTCTCCTGAAAATATATTTAGGATTTTCTCCTGCCTCCAGCATCCGTGCCATCCAGAACAATGATGCATCTACATCAGAGCCTCGCAAAGATTTTATAAATGCACTAATAGTGTCAAAATGAGCATCACCTTGTTTGTCGTAGAGGATAGCTCTCTGTTGGATCGATTCTTCAGCAGTTTGAAGATTAATCTCTATTACACCTTTCTCATCAGGAAAGGTTGTTTCAACAGCTAATTCAAGCGCATTAAGTAAACATCTAGCATCTCCATTGGCTACATTTACTAGATGATTCGCTGCATCTTTGCTCAAATTAATATTTTTGCTACCAAATCCTCTTTTAGTATCGGTCAAAGCTCGATGAAGAAGTTTGTGTAGATCAACAGCTTCTATTGGAATTAAGCGAAAAATTCTAGACCGACTTACTAAGGCCTTATTAACCTCAAAGAAAGGATTCTCTGTAGTTGCTCCAATCAAAACAAATGTTCCATTTTCTACCCATGGCAACAATGCATCTTGTTGTGCACTATTAAAGCGATGAACCTCATCAAGAAAAAGAATCGTTTGTAGTCCATATCTACCTAATCTTTCACGAGCATCATCAACTTCTTTCCTAAGTTCCTTAATACCTGCTAAAACAGCATTAATTGTACTGAAGTGCGAACGAGTATTAGAGGCAATAATTTTTGCAAGGGTTGTTTTTCCGACACCGGGAGGGCCATGTAAAAGAAGATTCCCAACGCGATCAGCCTCTATAGCACGTCTTAACAATCGACCTTTAGATAGAATGGCGTGTTGACCAACAAATTCATCAATGGTTCTTGGGCGTAATCTATCCGCTAGAGGAGCATTTTTCTGCAACTCTTCATCAGTATGAAAAGAAAATAAATCCTGACTCAAAATAATTAAATAAAGAAGTTGTTAAGCAAACTATTCAAGTAATAACAGTCGGTCTTTTCATCCCAGTTCGTTTAGTAATTTCTGCAAAGGAATCAATAGCCTGGATTAATTCTGCAAGTGCCTTTTGAGGATCTTGCGTTAAATTACCGTTTGAAGAAATATAGCGTTCTAAATAAACCCTTAAAGTAGCACCTTGAGTACCAGTTCCAGATAAACGCAAAACGACCCTACTACCATCATCAAGAAGAATCCGCAAACCTTGGCGATTAGTGATTGAACCATCAACAGGATCGTTATAAGTAAAATTGTCAGCAGCAGCAACTTTATTAGATGCAAATGAACTACCAATTATTGAAGGTAAAAGAGATTCAACTCTGGTGTACAAATCCTGAGCTTTTTCGCTAGCTATTGATTCATAATCATGGCGAGAATAATAATGACGTCCAAAACGACTCCAATGTTGATTCATTAGCGTTTGTACTGAACACTTTTTACGAGCCAAGATCTGTAACCAGAAAAGTACTGCCCAAATACCATCTTTTTCTCTGACATGATTACTCCCTGTACCGAAACTTTCTTCACCACAAAGAGTAATCTGACCAGAGTCCAAAAGATTTCCGAAGAATTTCCACCCTGTAGGGGTTTCAAAGCAGTCTATTCCTAGAGCTTTCGCAACCACATCAACAGCAGAGCTAGTTGGCATTGATCGAGCAACACCTACTAATCCATTAGAGTAAGCAGGAGCACAGGTTGCATTAGCGGTTAGGAGAGCAAGACTATCGCTTGGATTAACAAAACACTTACGTCCTAAAATCATATTTCGATCTCCATCCCCATCACAAGCAGCTCCAAACGCATAGTCTTGCCCTTCCAAAAGTAACGAAGCTATATCTTTTGCATAAGTCAGATTTGGATCAGGATGACAGCCTCCAAAATCCTCTAAAGGAACTCCATTCCGAACAGTTCCAGATGGAGTACCTAAGAGACCTTCAAATAATCGAATTGCATAAGGACCAGTCACGGCATTAAGAGCATCAAATGCCATCAAGAAGTCATTACTTAAAAAATCTCTAATTTGATCAAGGTCAAAAATCTTTTGCATTAACTCCACATACGCATCAATACCATTTATAACCTCAATATTTGTAGTAGAAATAGAATATGTTCCAGGGTTATCTAATGGAATCGATTCATTGTTAAGTATCAAATATTGATCAAGTTTTGTTGTTTTTGCATAAATCGCATCTGTCAATGATTCAGCTGCAGGGCCACCATTAGGTCCATTGATTTTGACTCCAAAATCTCCATCAGGTCCTCCAGAGTTGTGACTAGCTGAAAGAATAATTCCACCTACTGCTTTCTCAGTTCTAATCAAATGAGAAGCAGCAGGAGTGGAAAGAATTCCATCAACAGTTGTAATGATCTTTTTGACACGATGCGCTGCAGCCATGCGAATAATTACATCTATACCATGTTTATTTCCAAAGCGACCATCCCCTCCTAGTACTAGAACTCCTCCTTCTATTCCAGGAAGAGTCTGAAGAATTGCTTCTACAAAGCTTTCTAAGTAATTAGATTGTTGAAAATGCTTTGTACTTTTACGAAGACCTGAAGTGCCAGGTTTCTGATCAGTAAAAGGATTGTCCAAGCAAACCCTTACAAGCTTATGTTCTGATGAAAGCTCTTTTGACGACATTAGTTAACCGCATCTTAAGAAAAAAACTATCAGAAAGGACTTCACTAAAACTGATTTCAGTGAGGCATCTCTGAAGTGCGAAGCATGAGAACAAACCATAGGGTACTCATAACTAAAGCAGCAATAACCCCATAACTAATTCCAAAGCGACTAATAACAATAGGAACTGCTAAAGGAAAAGCTAACGCACCTGCAATAGGAGTAATTGCTACAAACCAACGTTCCATTTTAGTCAGTTGGGAAAGGTGTTAAAACCATTCTGACTTCGCTTTATCTATTGGGTTTGTATTGTCTTGAGGAGTAACACGTTCGAATTTCATAGTAATATTTCGCTTTTGATCACCAGTAGAGTCTGTAGCCTCAATAAGGTAATTTTGGACTCCATCTCTAAAAGGAACTTGTAATCTAAAAGTTCCATCAGAGGCCAAAGGTACATCTTCACCACCAATCTGCAATTTGGCAGACGGGTCAGTAGAACCATAAACAATTAATTCAGCATCAGCAATCAACCAAAAAGCACGCTCTCTTGGTTCAATTCCACCGATACCTGATTCATTTCTTCCGCTAGCCCATAAACCAGAGCCCGAGGTATTCACTCCCTCCAACGAAGAGTCAGAATTGACTCTTTCTTGAAACTCTTCAGAACCTATTCTCGATTTACGGAAATTTGTTGTTGCTGTTTGGTATAAGCGTTCATGTAAACCGCTATCACGTTGGTCAGGTAAAAGGGAACTTTCTTCTTGTTCAAGAACATCATTACTTGGAGCTGCATCCAGGCTAAAGGGAACAAATTGATCAAGCACTTGATTGCTAGGTCGCAGTGATGGAACCCTTGCCGGGGAAGATATTGCCAAGGAAATCCATTGAGCACCAAAACGATATCCAAGTTCGACCTTATAATCTCGATCACCAAGAGGAATAGGCAAATACCATTCTGTACTATGGCTATCAACAACTACCTCTCGCAGAGTTCCTGCATACTGTTCACCATTTTGCATATCGGTTACATCTGACAAACGTAAAGCCAAGCGGCTAGCACCTTGAGATTGAGCCCGCTTACGATCGGCTTCAGAAATTTCCCAAAACACATATGCCCATTCAGGATCTCTAGGAAGAAAAACAACTCTTGTATGTTTGATTGCGGGAGAAAAAGAATCAGAGAAATTTTCCTTAGATGATTTAAGACCGGTAAAAGACAATAAATTTTTCTCAGCTTCTTTTCTTTCTTGATATAAAGCAATCTCTTTTACCAACGATGCTTTTGATTTTCTACTGTAAAGCGGAATACTTAATTCACTTGCTTTAATCCGCAGCTGGCGAAGGGTTAAACGTGACATTACTTCTCTATCTTGGGCCACGCTTTTAGAACCTCCGTTTTTGTTCGGGATCAGTATGTTCTGATTTTCCTCTTATTGGAAGTTTTTCGTGGCTGTAGTCAGGATCTACTGACTACAGCCTAACAATGCAAAAGTTGGCACACAAGCGAAAAGACTTGCTATCAAAGGTGGGTTTAATAAATGCCTAAAAAAAAATATAGGGCCTATTGGCACATAGACAAGCAGTGAAAGAGATCTTTTCAGCGCAACTTTCCCAAATGTGATTGAACCATTTTTCTTTGGGATCACAGATGGTTGGACCCAAAAAGACAGCTTTCTAGATGATTATATTCTGACTTATGAAGCAACCATTTCAAAAAAATCAATCAATTGATCTAAAGATAATTCCAAAGGAGGTACCGAATAATGTTTCCCTAAGACTTCCAACTGATGAGCAGCTATATTCAATTGTTCCAAAAAAACAGGTACAAAGGAATCCTCCTTATTAAAACCTTTTTTTAGAATCAGCCACTCCAGGCACTGTTCTTTATTCGGTAATAATTGGCAATCAGGCGAATCTAAAGTATTGGAAATCGATTGAAAGGTAAACAACGAATGCGCCAGCAAGCGCAAATAATGCTTTTCTTGAGAAGAAATGCTTCTTGAATCAATTTTTTGAATCTCCTGAAGAGTCAATGGACTATCAACATATCCATCCGACTGTCCGTACATAAAAGATAAAATGGGTGTATAAGATGTAACCTAAGAGAAAGATGTCATTTTTGCCCGAAATGGGTAGCGCTTTCTAAAGCCATGACTAAGAACAGTACCGTCTCCAAAGTTTTGGAGAAAGAATATAAATATGGTTTTCTTACTCAAATTGAGTCTGAGAAAATTCCAAAGGGTATCAATGAAGATATTATTCGATTAATTTCAAAGAAAAAAAAAGAACCTGAATTTTTATTAGATTTTCGTCTAAAAGCATACAAGCAATGGAAAATGATGGATGAGCCTAAATGGGCTGATCTAAATTATCCAGACATAGATTATCAAGATATCATCTATTATTCGGCCCCTAAGGGTATAGAAAAGAAAAAAAGTTTGGATGAAGTAGATCCAGAAATATTAGAAACTTTTGACAAGCTAGGAATCCCTCTCAATGAACAAAAAAGATTATCAAATGTCGCAGTAGATGCTGTATTTGATAGTGTTTCTATCGCAACAACTTTTAAGGAAAAATTAGCAGAAGATGGAGTAATTTTTTGCTCAATTAGTGAAGCTGTTGAAGAATATCCAGATCTCGTCAAGCAATATTTAGGGAAAGTAGTACCTATAAATGATAATTTCTTTGCAGCTTTAAATTCAGCAGTATTTAGTGATGGTTCATTTGTATATATTCCGAAAGGTGTTGAATGTCCAATGGAATTATCATCTTATTTCAGAATTAATTCTGGGGACACAGGCCAATTTGAAAGAACATTAATAATAGCGGAAGAGAGATCATCGGTTAGCTATTTAGAAGGATGCACAGCGCCTATGTTTGATACAAATACCCTTCATGCTGCTGTTGTAGAGCTAATTGCACTTGATGACGCATCAATAAAATATTCTACAGTTCAAAACTGGTATGCAGGTGATAAAAATGGGGTAGGTGGTATATATAATTTCGTCACTAAGCGAGGACAATGCAAAGGAAAGAGAAGCAAAATAAGTTGGTCTCAAGTTGAAACAGGTTCTTCAATAACTTGGAAGTATCCAAGCTGCATTTTACAAGGGGAAGATTCAACAGGTGAATTCTACTCAGTGGCCTTAACTAACAACAAACAAATAGCAGATACTGGAACAAAGATGATTCATATAGGTAAAAATACAAAATCAACAATCATTAGTAAAGGTATCAGTGCAGGTCACTCCAAGAATACTTATCGAGGGAAAGTGCATATTGGCTCGAAAGCAATTGGAGCTAAAAATTATAGCCAGTGTGATTCATTGTTAATTGGTGATGATGCTGAAGCTAATACATATCCATATTTGCATTCTAAGCAAATCAAGAGCAATATTGAGCATGAAGCAAGTACCTCGAAAATCTCAGAAGATCAATTGTTTTACTTGCGAAGCCGAGGCATAAGCAATGAAGAAGCTATTTCAATGATGGTTAGCGGCTTTTGTCGAGATGTTTTTAATGAACTACCTATGGAATTTGCTTCTGAAGCTGACAGTTTGTTAGGACTTAAGCTAGAAGGTACAGTAGGTTAAACTATGATAATTAAAAAGAAAAAGGTATCTATTTAAAAGATGAATCAGAAAAAAATAATACTTGAAATCAAAGATCTTTGCGGAGGAATTGAAGGCAAAGATATATTAAATGGTGTCAATTTAAAGGTTTATGAAGGTGAAATACATGCCCTAATGGGACGCAATGGTAGTGGCAAAAGTACTTTATCTAAAATGATTGCTGGCCATCCAGAATATACAATTACTTCTGGTGAGATTATCTTTAGGAATAAAGATCTAACACAATTAGATCCAGAAGAAAGATCAAACATAGGGGTCTTTTTAGGATTTCAATATCCAATAGAAATACCAGGTGTTAAAAACATTGATTTTTTAAGAGTTGCAGTGAATGAAAGGAGAAAAATACTTCAAAAAAGTGAGCTAGATACTTTTGAATTTGAAGAGTGGATTGAAGAAAAGTTGAAAATAGTAAAAATGGACAAGGACTTCCTTGAAAGAGGCGTAAATGAAGGATTTTCTGGAGGGGAAAAGAAAAGAAATGAAATCCTTCAAATGGCTTTACTAGAGCCAGAGGTGTCAATCTTAGACGAAACAGATTCTGGATTAGATATTGATGCTTTAAGAATCGTTGCCGCAGGTATAAATAAATTGCACTCAAATGAAAGCGCTACAATTCTGATAACGCATTATCAACGCCTATTAAATGAGATCAAGCCAGATTTTGTACATATTATGAAAAATGGAGAGATCATTAAAACTGGCGGGAAAGAACTTGCGATTGAACTTGAGCAGAAGGGCTATGAGACGTTTCAAAACCCTTTCAATGAAAGCAAAGAATGAAAAAAATCTGTTATCCAACATGGATAGACTCTATTCCTGTTAATTGTGGTCTGTTCAGACAGACTCAAATACTTGCCAGAGAACAGTTAAAAACGAATGGTATCCCAAAAAAGTCTTTTGAAGCATGGAGACTAACTAATTCAGCATTGCTAACCGAATTCTTGAAGCATCCTTTATATTCCAATAATAAAAAACTGCAATTAAAGAACATACCAGATTCAAGAAAAAGTTCAGTGAAGCTCTCATTCAATATTGAAGGGAGGTTTGAAGCAAGTATTGGCAATGGAATTGAAAGGCTTAATGAACAAGAAATTAAGCTTTATCTATCTGAGAACTCTACTTCTAGTAATAAAACCTATGATTTCAATAAAACTATTAATGAAGCCTCTAATAATAACTTAATTGGGTTTAGAGTAAAAGGTAAGGAAAAGCAATCTCTAGAGATAGCTATACTAGCTTCATTGAATGAATTAATACCAACTAGAATAATTATAATAGTTGAAGAAGGCTCAAATATTGATATATTGCAAATAATAGAAGGTTCTAATTCTGTATCCCATAGTCATATAATTGAAATTCATGTTGGAGATAGTGCAACAGTCAAGCATGGCATAGTTTCAATTGGAAAAGATTCTTCAAAACTATTAGCAAGTATTTTAGTAAGACAAAAAAAGCATAGTAATTATTCACTAAGTTGTATTCAGAAAGGATGGTCAATGAGTAGATTTGAAAAGGAAATAGTTCAACTTTATGGAAATGCAAAAACTACGCTCCAAGGGCTTCAAATTGCCAAGCAAAAACAAGAGTTAGCGACACATTCACTAGTAAAATTTAATGGGCCGAATGGATACCTAGAGCAAATACAAAAATCAATTTTAGATGATGAGTCTCATTCAATCTTTCAAGGAATGATCGAAGTACCTAAAATTGCTCAGAAAACTGAAGCGTCACAGTTGAGCAAAAATCTTCTTCTCTCTTCAAAAGCAAAAGTTGATACAAGCCCTCAATTAAAGATTATTGCCGATGATGTTAAATGTAATCATGGTGCAACAATTAGTCAATTATCCAATGAAGAAATTTTTTATTTGCAAAGCAGGGGGATTAATACCAAACAAGCTAATGAGTTACTAATTAATGCCTTCTGTAATGACATAATTAAGAATATTCCAATTGAAGTAAATCAATCTGCTTGCCAAACTCATTTAGCGAAACTTACAGAGAAATGAAACGAGTCAGCGATCTTTCAATAGAAACAAGAAAAGACTTCCCCTTGTTTTGCAAGAAAGAAGATCAAGAAAGTAATCTAATATATTTAGATCATGCAGCAACTAGTCAAAAACCTATACAAGTAATTGAAGCATTAAAAAAATACTACAGTTTTCAAAATGCAAATGTTCATCGAGGAGCGCACCAATTAAGTGCTAAGGCAACTCAAGCATTTGAAGACGCGAGAGATATAACTGCCAAGTTTATTAATGCAAAATCAAGCAATGAAATTATTTTCACTCGCAATGCAACAGAAGCAATCAATCTAGTTTCATATTCATGGGGTAATTCTCAAATCAAAGAAAGAGATGAAATCTTGATTACTTTAATGGAGCACCATAGCAATATTGTTCCTTGGCAATTACTTGCCAAACGCACAGGCTGTACCCTGCGTTATATAGGTCTAACTGACACAGGTGAATTAGATCTTGAAGATTTTCACAAGAAAATAAATGAAAACACAAAACTCGTAGCTCTTCTTCATGTCAGTAACACATTGGGTACCTGTAACCCAATTGAAGAAATTACCAAAATTGCACATAGTGCAGGTGCACTTGTTTTATTAGATGCATGTCAAAGCCTCGCTCATAAAAAAATCAATGTGGCATCATTGAATATTGATTTCTTGGCTGGCTCTTCTCACAAAATCTGCGGTCCAACAGGTTGTGGATTCTTATGGGGTAGGGAAAGCATGCTTGAAGCAATGCCTCCTTTTCTTGGAGGAGGTGAAATGATTCAAGATGTTTCTCTCTTAGAAAGCAGTTGGGCAGATTTGCCATTCAAATTTGAAGCTGGAACACCTGCAATAGGAGAAGCCATTGGTATGGCAAAAGCAATCACATATCTTGAATCAATTGGTTTAGAAAACATCAGCTCATATGAACAAGAATTGACTGCATATCTTTTTGAAAAACTTAATAATATTGAAGATATTACTATTTTAGGGCCAACTCCCAAGCAACAAAGCCATCGTGGTCCTTTGGCAACTTTTTATATTAAAGGTATACACTCTAATGATATCTCAGAATTATTAGATTCAAGTAATGTTTGTATAAGGAGTGGCCATCATTGTTGTCAACCACTTCACAAATATTATGGATTAGTCTCGACGGCAAGAGCAAGTTTAAGTTTTACTTCTACTAAGGCGGAAATAAATATTTTTGCACGAGAACTTATGTCCGGTATTGAGTTCATTAAAAGGAATTCTTAAAGTCTCAAATGCTTCAAAAAGAATTTCTCAGTTAATTTCAATACCTCAATATTTACACTCGTATCTCGAAAACCATGGCCTTCCTTCTCGAAAGTATGCAATTCTACAGGTACTTTATTATTATTTAGTTTATTTACCATCTTTCTTACTTGATCTAAACAGACTACATTATCTTTTAGGCCATGAAAAAATATAACTGGGGTAGAGATTTCATCTACATTATTAATGGGAGATCGCTCATTATATTTAAAAGAACTCTCGTTAAAATTTCCCACCAGGTAATCTAAGTAACCAGACTCAAACCTATGAGTTTCTTTGAACATAGCAACTAAATCAGTTACTGGGTATTTACAAGAAGCAACTCGAAAAAGTTCTGAGGAAGCTAAGCATCTTAAAGCAGTGAACCCTCCCGCAGATGAACCTTCAATCGCTATATGTTTAATACTAGCCTTGCCTAGTTTGATTAATTCATAAACCGCTGCACAACAATCAAAAGAATCAGCAATGCCCCATCCATTCTTTAGACGATCTCGATACTCTCTGCCAAAGCCAGTAGAGCCAGAGTAATTAATATCTAACACGCCCCAACCTCTTGAAGTCCAAAACTGAATTGGAAGATTAAAACCTCTTGAAGCCATTGATGTTGGGCCACTATGTACCTTCACTAAAAGAGGATTTTCATCATATAAAATAGGTAAAGGAGGGTAATACCAAGCATGAGTATTACATTCATTAAATCCCTTAAACCAAAGATTTTCTCCAACACTTATTAGTTCTTTAGTCAAAGGATAAGAATAATTTTTTCTTACTTTGAAATTATATAATCTTTTATTCAAATCAATTTCTACAATTGTAGATTCTTGAAAAGGGTTGCTCCCAATAAATACAGCACGACCATTTTTAGCATCTAAATAAGACATATCATCAAAAGGTAAGTCAATATTAGTTGAAGATCCACATTCACTAATTAAATTCAGACTCCAGATTGATTCCTTACAACTTAAAACTATAATTTGCTCATTAGATTTAGAAATAGTAGACATTCCTGCAACCCATTGTGGCATCGCTGATTCAGCTTTTATATTCCAAATATTTTTACATTTAGATATGAAACCATCAACATGATCTAGTTCTAAAAGGTGTAAATTCCACCATCCATTTTTATCTTCTGAAACTAATATTTGATTATCATTAAACCAAATTGGTTGAAAAACTGATATTGACTTGCAGCTTTCAGAAAAACTTCCCGCTACTGATTTTATCAACTCTAATCTCTCAAAATCAAGAAATCTCCCTACCCAAAGTGAACTGTTATCCCACGGCATGTCAGGTCTTTGCCACTCTACCCATGCCAACTTCTTAGCATTAGGACTTAATTTCGGATATCCAATAAAATCATTAGCTGTATAAATAATAGTAGGTTCTTGCAACTCTTTTAATAAGGAAAATGTCACAAGATAGTCTCTACCTTCTTTTTCCATCACTCCCAACCACATCATTTTCCCTAAATCAATCAATCCATCTCCCAAATTAAAATTCTTTGGCCTACAAAGACACAATGGCTGATTTAATTCTTTTAAAGTCGCTGCTTCTTCGCACAAATCCTCCAAACCTGACCACTCTTGATACCACAAGGAACCATGAGAGTCCTCCACCCAAGTCAAACCAAGCTTATCCCCAACACTTTCCAAAGTTAAAGCTCCTCCTCCATAACCATGAATTCGACTACGGATATTCCTAGGATTAGGTGTCAACTCCTGAGCTTGGCAATCAAATTGACCCCAACGACGAATTAAAACTGTAGTTCTACCACCCTGATTTGGCCTTTGCTCTAACCATATAACCCAATCATCAAGCAATCGGGTTTCTTTTATTTTCGGAGTAAGAGCAAAAACATCTTCTGCTTCAATCTTTTTAAAGTTATTTTGTGTGCTCCCTGAAGCTGAACCTTTGAATTTCATAGAAACAATTATCTAATAGTTCTTAAAAAATGTACAATTAAAAAATGATTAAAATAACCCTCCTTGGCTCGTAGTTTTTCACAACTTGCTATTAATGCAGAGAAAAAGAGGACATCTCTTACTGTCTCTAAAGAACCGGTTCCTTCTCCTGAGTTAAAGATTCATACTCTGGGAAATTCGGTTTTACGCCAGTCAGCAAAGAGAATCAGCAAAGTTGATGGGTCTGTGCGAGATCTAGTAAAGAAAATGCTTCAGAGTATGTATTCAGCAAAAGGTATTGGCTTAGCAGCACCACAAGTAGGTATTCACAAACAACTCTTAGTGATCGATTTAGATCTTGAAAATGCAACGACCCCGCCAATAATTCTAATAAATCCAGAAATAACTGAATCCAGTGCATCCATTGATACCTATGAAGAAGGCTGCTTAAGTATTCCGGGCGTATACCTTAATGTAATACGACCATCTTCGATAAAAGTAAATTTTCGTGATGAGATGGGAAGACCTAAAAAACTAAGCACAGATGGATTACTAGCAAGATGTATCCAACATGAAATGGACCATCTGGACGGCGTACTTTTCGTTGACAGAGTCACAGATCAAGGTGAACTAAAGAAAGAGTTAAAAGAAAATGGGTTTAATAAAAAGGATGTCTTACCTATTTCTTGATCTTTAAATATATTGCTAGGGAATCTTTCACAGAAGCTACCTTTTAATAAACGAGTATAATAAATCATAGCTAGTCATGAACTAAATTCCTTCTATCTAATGTTAACTAAAAAGCTTCGATAAATTATGACTGAAGAAACAATTTTTAGTCGCATTATTAAAGGAGAAATACCTTGTGATGAAGTTTATAACGATTCAGTTTGTCTAGCGTTTAGAGATATTCAGCCCCAAGCACCAATTCATATACTTGTCATTCCAAAGAAGCCCATTGAGAGTCTTAAAGATGCAGGTCCAGAAGATAAAGAATTACTTGGTCATCTTCTCCTAATCTCTTCAAAAATTGCTAGCCAGCAGGGCTTGACTAACTGGCGGACAATTATTAATACAGGAGAAGAAGCAGGACAAACAGTGTTCCACCTTCATCTGCATATCATTGGGGGTAGGAAATTAGACTGGCCTCCTGGATAATTGGTTCAAAAGGCTTCCAAAGATATAGTTAAAGTTTAATTCACGAAAATATATCATTTGATAGTATCTTTTTTTACTGAAAAGCTTTATGAGAGTTAGTATAAAAAAAATGAGCTTTGATCAAAATATGCAGTTTTTCCTAAAAATCCGTAATGATCAATAATAGACTGAGCCTAATTAGATTCTTACCTTTGCATTTATCAGAACTTATAATATTGCTATGACTGAAACAACTATTTCAAGTAATAGAACACTAAAAGATCAATTAAGTAGTTTAAGGAAATTAGCTCAACCCTTTTTCTTACCTCTTGAGCAAAGCAGTGGGTGGAATTTTATATGGCTTTTAATATCGCTATTATTTTGTGTTGGTGGAATAGTTCTTATTTTAATCACAGGTTTAATACAGTTTCTTGAGAATATACAGCCAATTCTATTAGAAAACTATTTTGGAGGTGTTCAAGGCACTATTCATTCAATTTGGTCAAGTTGGTGGGGCTTCTTTTTTTCAGGAATATTTTTTATAGGAAGCCTAAGCTTTTTTTATTATAGGCATCAGCTTAGAAATAAAAGATGGCTGCATTGGTCTTTACTTGGAGTCATTGTTCTAATGCTCCTAGCTGTAAATGGAATCAATGCAGGTATCGGTTTTATTGCAAGAGATCTAACTAATGCTCTAGTAGAAAAACAAGAGGCTGGATTCTACAAAATATTAGGTATATATGCATGTTGCTTTATAGTTGCACTACCAATACGTGTATCACAAATATTTTTCACATACAAATTAGGTCTTATTTGGAGGGAATGGTTATCTAAAAGTTTAATTGGTGATTACATGAAGAATAAGGCATATTATGTTCTAAACCCAAATGATGAAGAGGAAACCGATGTAGACAATCCTGATCAAAGAATTACTGATGATACTAGGGCTTTTACAGGTCAAAGTTTATCATTTACCCTAGGAATCTTCGATGCATTCCTAACATTTTCACTAAATATTTTAATTCTTTGGAGTATCAGCACTACTCTAACTTTTTCCTTATTTGCTTATGCAGCTTTTGCAACAAGTGTACTAATTATAGCAGGAAAAAATCTAGTAAGAATTGATTATGATCAACTGCGTTATGAAGCAGACTTTAGATATGGTTTAGTTCATATCCGAGACAATGCAGAGTCAATTGCTTTTTATTCAGGTGAAGAGCCTGAAAAAGCAGAGACCCAAAGAAGATTATCAGAAGTAGTTAAAAACTTTAATCTGCTAATAATCTGGAGAGTGATTATAGATGTCATGAGGCGTTCCATAAATTATGCAGGAAATTTCTTCCCCTATTTAATTATGGCAATCCCTTATTTCGCAGGTGAAATTGATTATGGGAGATTCATTCAAGCAAGTTTTGCATTTGGAATGGTAGAAGGTTCATTATTTTTTATAGTTAATCAAATTGAGGAATTAGCAAAATTTACTGCAGGGATTAGCCGTTTAGAAGGCTTTCAATCTAAAGTTGAAAAGGTTAGCAATCGAATCATTGAAGATGATAATAGTATTTTAGGTATTACCAATAATTCAATTATTATTAAAGATGCAGATCTTTATCCACCAAGCAGCAAGAAAAAAATAGTTCTTGACCTAAGTATCAATATCAATCAGAACGATAGTTTACTAGTTGTAGGCCCGTCTGGCTGCGGCAAAACATCATTGCTTAGAATGATTAGTGGTTTATGGAAACCTATCAAGGGAAATATTCATAGACCCAAGACTGGGGATTTATTATTTATTCCTCAAAAACCATATATGATTTTAGGATCACTTAGAGAGCAGCTTTGCTACCCAACTGATCAAAACAAATTTAGTGATGATCAACTCAGATCTGTACTTAAAGAAGTCAATCTTGCATCACTTTTAGATCGATACCCCGACTTAAGCATTAAGCAAGATTGGCCTAGAATTTTATCTTTAGGAGAACAACAAAGATTGGCATTTGGCAGATTACTTTTAAATTCACCAAGATTTGCAGTGTTAGATGAAGCCACAAGCGCATTAGATATAAAAACCGAAGAGCACTTGTATAGCCTTTTAAGGAAAAGAGATTTGGCAGTCATAAGTGTTGGGCACAGACCAACACTTATAGACTTCCATGAATCAGTTCTAGAGCTTGGCGGAGATGGTTCATGGCGCCTGCAACCTTCATCTAGCTATCAATTCAGCTAAATGCTAATTTGATTTTATGAACTCAACCAATTCAGAATCAACTAAAGCGGAATCCTCTAACAATGACTCTGAGGGCACCAAAGAAAACAATAGTGATCTAAACAATATCCCGAGTGCTACAACTCCCGATATTCCATCATTTGGTTGGAGTGGTTATGCAGAGAGAGTGAATGGAAGATTTGCAATGGTTGGTTTTCTCGCAATCTTGCTTATTGAAATTTTTAGTCATTCAGGATTCCTCCATTGGGCTGGCTTTGTTCCTTAAACCTCAGCGCTCAAAAGAAATCCATCCCTAAGTTCTTAATCATCAAATCTAGAAGTATTGTCTCTAGGTCTTGGTACTGCATTAGATGAATTAGTTCTTCGAATGGTTGGATTTCTATCTGGATTTACAGATGATCTTCTTCTTTCTGATGGCATCTCTGCATTAGAGACTCTTTTTGAACCTGCCTGAGATTCCCGCGAAGAAAAAGCTGCATCCTCAGCTCTATTCTCAATAGGTGCTCCTTTAGGTGGAGCATATCGTTCTGAAGAAGATCTAGACTTTCTTTCACTCTCTCTAAAATTCACACTTGAGTCTCTACTCTGATTAGATCTTGTTGAAGTTTGGTTGTTTGGTCTTGGTCTACTTCCTCTTTTGTCTTCTTGCCTAAAGCTTCTGCGATCTCCAAAAGTAGATCTTCTATTCCTATCCTCAGAGTTAGTGTTGGTTGAAAATCTTGACATCCTCCTAGAATCTCGCGACTCAGATTTCAAAGAATCTCTCTGAGATCTGCTTCTTCTACTGGCAGCTTGCTCAGGGATCGCTGGTCTTGAATTCCGTCTGGAGCGATAGAAATCCTCTTCTACAGAATCATAATCTTCTACAGTTTCTCTACCTGAGAACCTGCGGTTAATAGGTTCAGACTCCTGAAATCGATCATAAGCCTCTTCTCCTCGAGATCTGAAACCAGAACTTGAACGAGAAGGGGATTCAAATTCCTCATCAAAATAAGAAGAGCGTCTGGCTTGATCAGTAGCAATTCCTCTAAGGCGAACACTCTCATATGCGAAGAAAACTGTAGTCCCGGCAAGCAAGAATTGGCCAAATTGAAGAATTGGATCTAAACGCCATCCTTGGAAAAAAAGTATCCCTCCGCAAAGAAGTCCTATCGCAGCAAAAAATACGTCGTAATCACGTGCAAGCGCTGGCTTAAATGATCGCAAGAAATAAAGACCCCCGCCGCATATGGCTAAGGCAATTCCCACAATGCTGGCCCAATTCAGACTGGCATTGACCAAGGTAAAGCTCCACGAAATGAGTTGTAAACGAGAAGGAATCCAACTCGTTTACTCCAGTCTAAGAAATAAGCAAGAATTGCCTAGTCCTAGCGTCCTCGTTGAAGAGCATCTTTCTGTGACACCCAAATCAAGAAAGATGCGGCAGGAACAACAATTAATGCTGCAGCCGCAAGAAAACTACCAATCATGCCAATAGCTGAGTTAGTAGCAGCCTGACTAGAAACGGCAGCACTGAAAAGGAGGTTTGACAAAGTAAAAGCCATTACAGCTCTTTATAAAAGCAAAAGCTTAACAATCCTACGAAGTAAAAGCATTTTTATACGATAGATGTACAGATGCTTAGAGCTTTGTGACGCCAATTTTGATAAAAGCACTCCCAGCAATTCATTTTTCAGCCAGCTTACTGTTAGCAGCCTGGTCATTAGCCTTCTTAATGAGAATTGTTCTTACCTGGTATCCACAGGTGAAGATTGAATATGGCTTTTGGCTTTTGATTTATCTACCAACAGAAATCTTTTTATCTATTTTTAGAAAATTTATTGCTCCAATTGGAGGAGTTGACATCACTCCAGTCATTTGGTTTGGTCTAGTTAGTCTTGCAAGGGAGTTACTAGTAGGCCCTCAAGGAATCCTCTCACAAATATTAATTCAGGTCTTATCTCAAAAATGAACTCAATAGAAAATAATTAAAGCATCTCCTGCTCTACAAACTTTGTATGAACATCTCCCTTTATAAATTCTCCTCGATCCAACAATTTCAAGTGAAAGTCAATTGTCGTTGGTATTCCAGTGACGGCACATTCATTTAAGGCTCTCTTCATCCTCTTTAAAGCTGTTTCACGATCATTACCCCAAACAATCACCTTGCCGATTAAAGAATCATAGAAAGGAGGAATGTCATAACCGGTATAAACATGGCTATCCACTCTTACTCCTGGACCTCCAGGAGGAAGCCAACCAGTAATTCTTCCAGGAGAAGGTCGAAAATTATGAGATGAATCCTCTGCGTTAATTCTGCATTCAATTGAGTGACCATTTAATTGAACTTGATCTTGAGTAAAGGAAATCGACTCTCCACCAGCAATTCGTAATTGCTCAGCTACTAAATCAATTCCTGTAACCATTTCAGTAACTGGATGTTCAACCTGGATACGAGTATTCATTTCCATAAAATAAAAATTTCCTGATCGATCAAGAAGAAATTCAACCGTTCCGGCTCCTTCATAATTGATACTTTTTGCTGCTGATACTGCTGCCTGACCCATTCGAAGCCTCAACTCCTTATCTAAAGCGGGACTTGGTGATTCCTCTAATAATTTCTGATGCCTACGTTGGATCGAACAATCTCTTTCGCCTAAATGCACCACATTGCCAAAACTATCTGCCAAGATTTGCACTTCAACATGACGAGGTTTATCAATAAACTTCTCCATATACAAGCCACCATTGCCAAATGCAGCTTCTGATTCGCCCTGAGCAGCCTTGAAAAGCTCCTCAATAGTCTCTGCGCTATTAACTAATCTCATACCCCTTCCACCGCCTCCAGCAGTAGCCTTTATCATTACCGGGTATCCCATTTCACTTGCTAGAGAAGCGGCTTCCTCACAACTTTCTAATAAACCTTGACTACCAGGGACAGTGGGGACTCCCACCTTCATCATCGTTGCTTTCGCAGTCGCTTTATCTCCCATTGATCTAATTGCATGTGGCGATGGACCAATAAAAACAATTCCATGATCTTTGCAAATTTCAGCAAATCGATCATTTTCCGCTAAAAATCCATACCCAGGATGAATCGCATCTACACCTCTAGATGTAGCTGCAGCAATAATATTTGGAACATTTAAATAGCTTTTATTACTAGGTGAGTCACCTACACAAACAGCTTCATCAGCTAGTTGAACATGTAATGCATTACGATCAGTAGTGCTATAGACCGCAACTGTTGCAATCCCTAACTCCCTACAACTGCGGAGTATTCTTAAGGCAATCTCGCCTCGATTAGCAATTAGAACTTTGCCTAGAGACACTCAAGATCTTGAATGATATAAAGGAATCGTATCAGTGCTTCGACCCATCCTTAACGAAGGGATACCGTATATGATCATCTTTGACTTAGTTAACAACTTTGTTTCAACTGCGGATG
>QCHT01000009.1 GCA_003279445.1 Prochlorococcus sp. AG-402-G10 | reverse complement strand
TATTGACGGCGAAGCCAAAGGCAAGCTTGCATCTGAGTACAACTTTATGCTCATGATGCATACAAGTTTTACTGGGAAAGACCACTTACATGTAAGTTTGGACCAAGGAAATCATGACGATCTTGTCATGGATAGTGCTATGGATATGGTGATGTCAAGCGTTACTGTTAGCTCCTTATATTACCAATTCCCAGTAGGCAATTTCCAGGTAACAGCTGGTCCATTACTCGATCAGGACGACGTCATCTCAGCAACAACATCTATCTACTCTGATGCATTCAGATTAGCTGCCATGCCTTATGGTCTACAAGGCAACAAGACAGGCGCGGGTGCAGCTGTCTCCTGGGTTAATGACAACGGTCTCAATGCTTCTTTTTCTGCTATTGCCAAAAAAACTGCCACAATGGGCAATATGACCACCAACGGTGCTGATAATGCATCAACTGGCATGTTCACCAGAGAGAATGCCAACGACACCATTACAGCTTCTATCGGTTATGACTCCGATAAATATGGTGGTGGCTTGATCTACACCGACGACGATACTGATACAAGCTTGGGTGGTGGTGTTTACTTCAGACCTGATGGCTTCCCAACAATTAGTATTAGCTATGACAAGAAAGATGTAACTGCTTCTGGCAGTCCAGACACTTCTGAGTTCATGGTTGGCTTTGATTACGAAGTTGGTCCAGGTACTGCTAGTGCTGCATACTTATCTGCAGACGATGGCACGAATACTCTTGGCAAGTATGAGGTTTACTACAACTACCCTGTTAATGACGGAGTTGCCGTTCAAGGTGGTGTATTTGTAGAAGAGGTTTCTGGTGCTGACGACAAAACTGGCATCGTTGTTGAAACATTCTTCAGCTTCTAAAAAGTCATTCTTGATTACTTAAGCGAAGTCTGATTCAATTCTCTTTAAAAAGAAATAGAGCTCTTAGTTTTTTTTGACTAAGGGCTCTACTTTTTTGTTTCTATACTAAATCTCATAAGACTTTATACAGCTAAAATTAAATTCATTATTTTAAACACTAATGCTCAGCATGCATTGAGCAAGGCATCCAAAACTTACCCATACGATGAACTCCTTTACAGCCCAATATCTTTGCTTGTTTCTCTGCTTCAGCTTTTGTCGAATAAACAGTATCATTCTCTAATTTACCGTGATTTGAGTGTTGATCTAGTTGATGAACTGCACCATGATGCTCATGGCTCCTACCACTTGGGCTCCATTCCCAAATCCCCATTGTTGTGATGCCCGCAGATATAATGCCCATTCCTACAAGAGAAGCATTAACAACTCCCATCGCTACAACACCTAGAGAGACAACTCCCATTGGGACAACACCAATTGTGATTACTCCCATTGGGACTACTCCAACAGAAATAAATCCTAATGGAGCTATTCCAAAAGCAATTTTCTTAGGTTTGCTACCACAATGAGCAGACTCATTAGATTGAATTTCGTCAGTATTTTTTGTTGTCATTAAAATCCTCTAATTGTGAATTTGATGGTCAAGTTCTTGATCATGAATTTCATGCATAGAACATGGCATCCATTTTTTGCCCATCTTATGGGCTCCAGTACATCCGAATCTCTTTGCTGCTTTTTCTGCTGCAGCCTTTGTATGAAAAAGCCCTTTCATTCCAACTGCTTGATAAGGAATCATTAAAACAGTCAAGGCAATGGCAATGCAAACTGTTAAAACTTTTCTAGGCTCAACCTTGTGTTCCAATCTAATAATAATCAACTTAATAATATTAGGTCAATCTTTAATTACTGAATGATAAATTCAACTATTTTCAGGAAATAGAAATTTTACTTAAGGATGATTAGTAGAGATGCACTCATCTTATCTTATTAAGTTTTCTCCCAATCATCTCTATATCGTTGTAGTTATAATCATAGGCTCTAACAAAACTATTGGCCCCAAATAGTTTAAGTATTTCCCTTTTTCTCGATGTTTTCTTGTCAAGCGCTAAAAATTGATTCGTTAATTTTTCAGTAAACCCTATGCCAAATCGTTTATCAAGGTTGGGCTGAGCTAGCCAATGGTAATCTGCATAGGCAGGTGTTCTCCAAATAGGGCTAACCTTTCTTAAATTAATTTCTCCATTAGCTAAATTTGTTTTCCATACTTCTTCATTAACTGCTCCAACTTCATAAGAGCCACTTTGCACCAAAACTATTGTTGCATCATGACTTCCACTAAAACCAGCTCTCCCACCTTTGAAATCTGATAGAAAAACACCAGCTTTTGCTAGAAAATGTTGGGGCATTAATCTGCCAGAAGTTGAACTTTCAGAACCGAATGTAAAGCGTTTACCTTTTAAGACTTTTAGGCCATTGATATTTGATATAGGTTTAATTTTACTCTTTGAATGCGCAATAAATAAACTATGGAAATTAGAATCTATATCTCTCTGAGCTATTACAACTGAGCCAGGTTTCTGCAACCTAGCCTGCACACCTGTAAGTCCGCCAAACCAAACTAAATCCAAATCACCTGTGCGAAATGCTGTCACCGCTGCTTGATAATTAATAACAGGCTTGTAAGCAACTTCTATCCCAAGGTTTTCACTCAGTTCATCTGCTAAAAGCGAATATAAACTATTAAGTTTTTCAGGATTCTGATCAGGTATTGCACTTACAATCAATGCACGCTGAGCTAGTACATTCCCGTCAAAAAAAACTAGACCTAAAAAAAAGTTGACGGCAATAAGCAATTGGCTCTTAAGTCTCATCCTCTCAAAAAAAATCATCTTTTAAAATTCTACCTAAGATAGTTCCAATACAGGGTTGATTGTGCTTATAAAAAAAACTCCAAGTATGTTTTCTTTTTTAAATGCGGGTCTAAAGACTTCAGAGTAAGAAACGGCTAATTTCCTAATCTTCAATATTTTAACAATTAAGGCCAGTCACAGAAACTAGTAACTTCATTAGATGATAATCATGAGAAGCCTTTAGAAGTTGCTGAGATTGGCTAAGGATACATCTATTTTGCTGAGGATTCAAATTCTTATACTCTTTAAAAAACGCTGAGACTCATGCCAAATCTAAACTTGTCACGAGGAAGTTGATTTCATGCTATTTCCTTGATAATATAACCTCAACATATTCTACTAATACTGTTAACAGCCCAGTGAATTAGTTCATCAGCTATTAAACTGTTAATCATTTTACTAGATTAAAATACATTCAAAGCCCTAAATGAATCCATCAAAACAACACGCAAAGCTTCTCAAATTACAAACAAAAGCTGAAAGCTGCCTATCAAGAGAGGAGGCAAAGAAAATTATCAAAAAAGCAAATAAGGCTAATGCTAAGCTAGCGTCCTAGACTGGGATCTCTTGTCAATCAAACTTAATAAGTGAAGAGAACCTACTTTTTGGTTCATAGTCAAATATATTTTTCTGGAATCAGTTCTGATACTCAGCAAAATCATTAAGTTTAACTCAACCGAATAAAATTAAGAGCACAGTAAGCTTTTCAAATCTTATTGAGAAGAGTTCTTTTATGGTTGAGGTTTGTTGGATAGATTATCTAATAAAGAAAGTTGGATTATTTCTGCCTGAGTTTTATACTCTTTAAAGAGTATTTATCAAGGATTAATGCCTCTTATTCCAAGACATCTATAATACCTTCGGTTATATATCTTGCCATTGGCATTATATGTTTCTCCACTTCTCCTTTGGAGACGTTCCATTTTGAGGCAAGCCCTTCTGACTGTTGCTTATCCTTTAGGAAATTAATCATGCTATTTGCAAGATATATATGAAGATCAGAATTATTTTTCTTTACAAGTTCATCCCACTCCTCTTTAGTTAATTGGCCAATAAATTTTAAATTCTCCGAACTAGTAAACTTATATAATTCTTGCACACCAATATATAAAAACATTTGACCAAGCTGATGCAAGAAACTCTCTGCCTTTGCTCCTTCTTTGAAATCACTTAGGATTAAATTGAGCTCAGATTGGGGGCTATCATCTCCTTCCTTTATTTTGTTGAGGATTGTATATACCTGACTGAATTCAAGTGGGGTTGTCATATGTCTGAGACAGGAAGCTAATAGCTAATCTAAGTCCCAATTTCGTCAGGAGCAATAAAAGTAAAGCTAACTAGTCAAAAGGAGAATTTGTAATCCTCCAAAATGGTTGGCATTACTGGACAATTCATTCAAAATCGCGCTTTAAGAAGCCTCCTAACACGCATCTCTTTCCCCTGCCTCATTTTCTAAGATTTGAGCAATTATTAAATCTGCTCTTGGGTTGACTCGATCCTTGTATTTTCTTGTTATAGACCTTGCTGCACCATCTAAAAAGCAGTCATCAATGATCGCATCAAATTCTCTTGAGGGCATTAGAAAAAAGCAATTAAGCAAAAATAGCCGTTATATGAACTGATTCAAGTCCGTCTTTACACCTATTCCAAAAAATCATTTTTTTAAATAACTTTTCATAATCAATCCTTCAGAATTTTTTTGAAAAGAAGAACTAATAATTCTAGATCCAGTCAAAAAATACAAGGTGGAAAACTAAGAAGCTATGAAGAAATTTTCATGGAGCGTCAGACCATAACACTCAACGAAAGTGTATCTGATGAATTGATGAGGGGGCAGAGCTTTTATTTCTTCTTTGGATAAAGTGATTCAAGCTTTTCTAACCTTTGCTTCCTTACCTTAACCGCAAGATCTTTTGCAAGTTTTTTTTTCTCATCTTCTATTTCATTATTTCTATAGCCAATCCATAATCCAATAAAAATGGCAACTCCAGTTAGAGAGATTAAAGAATATTGCCAGCTCCATTGAATTTGAGCTTGAGAATATTGAACGTAGGCAAAGATTCTGATCATTTTTTAAGTATAAGTAAGAGAACTAGGCGATTTTATAAAAGAGCACAATTTTGAAATCCACCCAATTAGTTAAACACCAAGGTTTAAATTTACCCTTAACTGTTGATTTATTAAAAACCCTTGCTTAAATAAGCATAATTATATTTACTCTATGACAACTATCAGAGACAGAGTCAATGCTCATCTTCCTATTGTACTCCAAGTTTTAAGCACTGCATCGTTAATAGTAATTGCCTTATCGGCAATATGTGGTTCCAAATCCCTGAAGGAATTATCACAATCACATGGGATGAGTGAAGCAGTTGAAATATATCAAGGAGTCAACAAGTAAGAAATAGTTATCAATTCATAAACTCCTATCTACCAAATATTTTATTAGTTCTAAGCGTCTACTACTCCTTAGTCATCTAAGTAAATTACCTTAGAGGCATTTTTCTTGATTTAGATCCTACCCTCTTAGCTTAAATAATATTTCGTCCTTTAGAGGTTTCCAATTCATACTAGAGGCATTGGGCTATCTATTAGCAATTGTTTATTATGCTTAAGGTTGAAAACCTCAAAAAGTCATGATAGGAGATTTTTTGTATTAATAGTAGAGCTACGCTAAGGATAAATATATCAGTAACGTTTGTTAAGCTTAGAGAACTCTTTTTTTTCTGAAAAGCAGATAGGGAAAGCCTTCTGAAGGTCAATGGTATTTATTACTTATGGCAAGTCTTAAGGTTATCGATATAACAGACACAATATGCAAGGTTCCGCATGTCCACCTTCGCTCGTATGTCCCGCGCTGAAATTATTCATGGTCGTGTTGCAATGTTTCTATTGTCAACATTAGTTATTGGATGGATAGCGATAGGTAGATGTTTTATTTAACAAGCATCAAACTCCAAAAGAAAGCCCAAGCAACTTTCTCTGACCCTTTTGCCAGAAAGGATGAGCAGACGACTTAAGGACCTAGGTTAAAACTGCCATGAGATTTCTTTTCTCGTCGATCAACATCTATGAAATCGTCCTCGATAAGAAATTTCTATATACATTCTTATTAGCCCTGTTCAATCATTCATTGCTCGAACTCTTGTTGAAGCATAGAAACTCAAAGCACTAATCCTAACCTCAAAAAAAGCTGACTATATCCGTCATATCATCTGTTTTGTTTGGTTTGCATTAGGAACGGAAACAAACGTCTCCTACAATTCTTAATTTATCCAATGGATCAAGTGAATTAGCCTTTACCAAAGTCTTAGGAGATACAGCAGTAGTTATTTTCAACTTCCTTCTTACATCACCTAAGACTGACTGGGCATCTGAAGGCTTTGTTTCTGCGTTTAGAACAATGTCTTTTGCACACCGCAAACCTTTGTTTGTAGCAATTCCAGGCCATGCCAGCCAAAGTCCGCCAAAAAAACCAAGGGCAATGAAAAAGAGATTTCTTATCATGGCCAAATTTTATAACATGGGAAGCTCTTTGCTAACAATCCATTAGGGATATCATCACAAGTACAAAAGTCTTTATATTATTGCAAGAGAGTTATCAAGATCTAATTCTTAGACTCTTTTTTTAATGCTTTTATTATGGATTGGGACTCTGCAAAGAAACATTGTACTGAGCGTAATTGGCAATGGTCATTGACTCTCATAGCTCAAGCACAAAAGGAAATGGAAGAATTAGAGAAGAAAGTAAAAAAGATGGAAGATCAACAAAAAGCTCAGCGCCTGTATAACGCTTGTAATTACTAATACCTAAACAAATCAGGGAGCAATGTCTTAATAGCAATCTTGCCTTACTCATTAGGTAAGGGTTTCTTGTAGCTATATAATAGAAGTTACACTGTGAGCCATTTATTTTCTTATAGCATAAGACCATTTAGAGCAGTTCAGATTTCCTCCAAGTTGCTTTTGCAATTTCTTTGAATTGACTTTTAAGACAATTCCATCTGTTGGGTATTTAGCAAATAATTCACCTTCCCTCCAAAGTTGAACATATAAATCTACTTCGCTTTTAAATTTTGTAAATTCTGTCTCTGGTACCTCAAATCCAAGTTTCTGTAATTCTTTTAGTGATTGATATTGATTTTGATTTGAATTAAGAATTTGAAAAGCGCAAAATTTTAAAGCTTCTTCCATTTGATTTATTTTTGTTGAGAAGTTAATGGCTAGAGGTTCTGAACTGACTCCATCAAGGTTAGGTCCGTATAACACTCCTCTTATTTCGATATTTTTTTTTATTTGAAGTTGAATTGGAACATTTTTATTTTTCATAATAGCTTGTTTTTTTTCTAACCCTGATTTACTTATTGCCTTAACCAAGTGTCCTCCTTCGTAGCTGAGAACAATAGCAACGCCAATAATCTTAGGTTGAATGATTAGTCTAGTTCCTGGAAGTAGAGTTTCAGCAAGCCATCTATTGTAACTATTAGGGTCAAGGCTTAAGAGAGAGTATTTAGAATGAAAGTAATCATTATCCTTTTTAACTCTGTATAAATTGGCTTCCAGTTGAATAAATTGATTATCACTCATAAAAACTTGGTTGATTCTTTAGTATTATCTAATTCTTGTTGTCATGGAATAGTTACAAAAGATTTTTTAGGATTTCTTTTTCATAAATAATAATGTCTCAGTAGACTTAGACGAAAATATATCATTTTTATCTAAGAGGAAAGAGAAAGTATGCAAGCATACTTAAAACAAACTCATCTGAGAAATTGGCGGTTTTTTAACCGGTTCTACTTTCCATTCATTTGGACTCCACCCATCTAACATGGGCTCAAGTGCTCTTAATTCAGCTACATCTTTTACCGAAACTGTCCACTCTTCTTCTAATCCATTAGGGATAATGACTGGCATTCGCTTATGCAATGGTCTTAATAATTCGTTTGCTGTAGTAGTCAAAATGCAACAACTTTCAAGCTCACTTCCGTCATGCGACATCCACCTATTCCAAATCCCACCGAACCAAAAAGGCTGTTCATCTTGTTTACTAATTCGATAGCCTTTTTCAAAAAATCCACTTGCTGGAATGAGACATCTTTTATGTTTCCAACTTCCTCTAAATAATTTCTTCTCTCTAACAGTTTCAGCCCTTGCATTGAAAGGTCTAGGCCTTTCTTTCTCAAAAGGGTCTTTAGCCCACTCTGAGACAAAACCCCAAAGCATTAATGAAGTAGTTATATTGCCTTCGTTCTTTAACACCAGCACAGGATCAGTTGGCCTGATTAAGTGCTGTGGACAATACTTCTGTTCGAAACCTTTAGGCAAATCTTTAGTTAAGAGAGTAGAAAGTTGATCAAACTTTGTTGTCAATTCATATCTTCCACACATAGATCATTACTATTAGATGTGATTGCAAAAACGATACGCCTCAGTTCTTGCTAACTCACGTTCCGTTAAGCTCTTAGTCTCAATAGATGCTCTTGCTAAAAATTCTTTAGTCGCAAAATGAATGCATTTATTTTTATAGCTCGCCTGTTGAATTAGTGGGTTCAGCCAAATACCCAATAAAAGAAAGGAACCCGCATACATTATCACCTTATTATGTTCTTCCCACAATTGATGAATATTTAGACCCAATGCCCTGTTCCATTTCATATCAGTAAATTAGACAAAACTCTTACCCATAATACAGTTATTTGCCTTCGGCAAAATATTGAAACAACTCATCTAGTTCAACTTGTTATCGTACCACTGTTTAACATCATTTCTGCAATTAAAGCAGAGGCATAACGGTCAAGCTCAAGGGAGTCCTGTCTTCTTAAATCACAAATCGAATCCTTTTCAACAAAACAATCATCAATGAAGTCATCTAATCCATCTGGAGACATTGAAGAAAAAGCGATTAAACAAAACTAGCTTTCAAAGCAAATCATTCAAGTCCGTCTAAACACCTATTCTTTAAAAAGTTCTTAGAAAAGTAGTCTTTTCATCCTCATAAAGAAAACTTGCACCTCTTGTTTCTCTTCCTAGCGTTAGTAGGGCTAACAAAGACATTATTATTAAAAAATAAATGCTCCATTTACTTTCCCCATACTTAATAGAGACATGTGCGAAGCATGAATAATCTCTCAAGAATCGTTAGCCTTGCTATTCCAACTGCAATAGGCATCGGGAGCGCCTTGCTAGGATTACGCATTATCAAGAACGAAGGAAGACTCGCTGAAAGGAAGATGGAACTAGAGCTTCAGCTAGGAGTCAAAAGTCTTAAAGGTTTCTAGCGTAAAGAAGAAGAGGTAGGGCTTCCCTTAGGCAGACTTTTCAAGAGGGCTAGAAATAGCTAAGCAGGGTTACCATCCCCACCTCTGCTAGTGATAATTTCTTCTTCATTCTTATCCATCTATTAATCATGCTAAATCTATATCAACATTTTTGTGAATAATTTATTTACCCATTATCGTTTTGAATTGCCTCTATTGGAATTGCCCAAACTTCATCATTAATTTCTCCGCCTAACCACTCCTTATATTCATGAAATAAGCACCTTCGATCAGAAGGTTCTTTCAGTGTTTCCATTCTTAAAACAGCATTCAAAACAACCTTATTCAAAGTTGCTTTTAGCTGAGAATCAGCATTCATTAATCAAAGAAGATATCCTCTACATAATCAATAGCCAAGAATATTGGTCTTGGAATTGGAGAAAATACTCTTTATGTGTAGATAAAGACTCATCAGTGTATTATCTGCTTTCACCTCCCTAAGTAGAATCCTTTAATTGCAAGCACAGTTGCTTATTTAATGAGGATTTGCAGTTTCAACTGCTTATGATGGTCATTTCCTCCAAAGACTTCGCTTCTTGATCAAATCCTCTACATTCGGCCAAGCTGCAATCAGTTCTTTTAGCGCTCTTCTATTTGGAGGATACAAAATACAGGAAAAAGCACTTCCTAAATATCCTAAAAACCACCATAGATTTATAGAATAAATAGTAAAAAATGAAAAGAAGAAGCTCCATAAGAAAAAGATAAGCAAGAGTCTATTAATTATTTCGAGAGGCGATTTTCTTAATCGTCGGAATGGTGTTTTTGTAAATCTTCTTGCTACTGCTTCTCTCTGTTCTTGAATCCATCTTTTCTCTTCTTGATCAAGAGTATTGATTGATTTATCCAAATTCGCCAATTGTTCTTCTGTAAAATCATCTAAAGGATCACTGTCTTTGTTAATTGATGACATAGGTCAAGCAAACTCTAGAGAGAAAGAGATAAGTCCTTTTATCAAAGATTACCAAGGTTTTCTCATTACTCAAAAAAAACTTATGACCTACGTCCATTAGTAACTATTAGAAAACATGAAGTGCACCTTAAGGAAGTCATTTCTCAACTGTTTTATTTCAAGAATGATTCACTGACTTCCAAAAAAATTCAAGTCAACTCATAAACGGAGCATCTCTCCAAGCTATTTCCCAAGTCTTATCAATTTTCTAATATTGAAATTACAGTTAAGAATGGTTTTAGTTGCACCGGTCTTCAGATAAAAAAAGTCGCTCTAAATGGGCAGCTTTATTGTTTTCACCTACTCTATCTCTAACAAAGTGTAGGCAATGACAAGCTTCTTATTTCTACTATTCAAACCAGTATTATTCTTAATTCTAAAAAAGTTTTTCAAAAAGCAAATGAAAGCATGGATAGTTTCTGCTTTGGAGTGGCTGGCTCTTCAAACAGACAATGAAATTGATGATGCAATCGTGAGACGAGTTAAGAGTGCCATGAAATTAGGAGTCGTATAAAAGCTGTCTTTGTACAAAAAAAACGGCCTGTAAGAACAAACCGTCCTCATGTTTCCAATTCCATATAAACGCTTCTATTATTTTGGCGCCTCGTTATTAATACTCAAAGAAAATCAAAATACCTCTGGGTTAGCTTTCTTAAGCTCTCTCATTTTTGCATGGCAGCTTTCTTGCGACCATCTATCTCTTATTGCTTCAAGCAAACTGAAAATATATTCATCAGGACAGTCCAGCTCCTCCTGTAATTCATTGAGTTCATCTAAAAAGAAATCAACCGTACGAGTCACCACGCCCTGACTTTGCTCTTTTGATGGAGTCCACTTTTCAGTCATTAGATGAGTCTTAATGAATTCTTTGTATAGATTAAACTCTTTGAATTAAGTCCAAAGCTAGCACCTCATGGTCAAAATGAACTCACAACTAATGAGGTTAGGATACCTTAGTTAAAGGCAATTTTACAGCCATGAAAATTCAATTGCCATGTTATGAAAAGCATTTAGAGATTCTTAAAATCATCTCCAAGACTGCAAAGAGCAACTCTTTCTTTCCCATCCCAGGAGTTATTGTTCAAATTCATATCCAATTACCACCATATCTGTGAAATATCAGCAAAATAAAAAGAGAACGCAAGCACTAGTTTTATTTTAATTTCTCCACAACAATGTTTACTGAGACTATTAAAGTTCAATCAACTTCTTCTTATAGTTGCCACCCCATTACTGAGCGTATACAAAGCTTTTTAGATACATCTCAACAGCTGGAAGGTGTTGTTTGCGCTTTCAGTCAACATTCGACCGTTGGAATAATCATAAATGAGATGGAAGAAAGGCTGATATTAGATCTAGGTAAATGGTTAGAAGAAATGGCTCCCATAGCTCAAGGCTATAAACATGATGATTTACATCTTAGGGAGAACATACCAGAGGATGAACCAAAGAATGCTCACTCGCATCTAAGGGCCTTGCTATTAGGGAATCATGTAAATGTGCCTTTTAAAAATGGAAAACTTCAATTAGGTAAATACCAAGAAATAATTATGGTTGAGCTAGATGGTCCTAGGGATAGAAACATCGTGATTAATATTCAGTAGTAATGAAAAACCATCGGAGAAGCACCATAATTAATACAAAAGGCTAATTATGAATCAACAGCAACTTAAATTTATCTGGCCTGTTGCTCTAGTCGTTATTACAGCTTTCCTCATGATGATTGGGATAGTTGGAGGCTTTATAGATCCTAAAATATTAATGATCTGAAGAAAGTTGCAGATTGAAAAAGGGTCTTTAATTCTTGGAATATTAGTCTCCTTAGCTTTTACAGGTGGGATGATTATGTATCATGAGAACTTTCCTTCAAGCGAGCAAAGACAGAATATCTCTGTAGAAGGGATGTTTCTAGATTAAAGGGCTCCTATTCATACCTCTAAATCTCATATAAAAACAATCTAATAAAGCAAAGGACATTAGAACAAGCTGTTCTTTTACGTGCATTCCTTGTACTTCAGTCGTGGTTGATCAGTATGACTATCAAAAATAAGCAGAATAGAAGAATGAACGTCTCGAACAAAGGACCGTTAACTGAGAAAAAAGCGCTTAGAAAGACTACCCAAGTTATGACATCGTCTAGAGACTATAAGAGATTATCCAAGGAGAGCGTCGACTTCTAATGACCTATTAAAACAAAAGAAATCTAGCTAATCATCTTCTTCGTCATTCTTCTGAATTCTGATCTCTACACTCATATTCATTCCAATAAAAACTATGAGCACTCCAAGAACTGGCCGCCACAATTCTATTTGCCTAGAGTCTGTTGCTGCTTGATTGAAAATATCAGAAATCATTTTTGCACAATATTCCATTTCTCCTGATAAGGAAGTTTGAAATCCTCTTCGTTAAGAGGAATCCAACTCCAATCACTACATATTGTTATTTGATACCCAATCAAATATAAGGCAACGATTGCATTAAACAAATTTACATGCATCAAAGGGACATCCATCTTTTCACTCGGTATATAGATCGTTGGATATTAACCAATTAAGGAGGCAACCGCTAACCTTTGTCAGAAAGAATATAATTGTGGTCACTAGATACTACGTTGATCTAAGACGGCAATCTTTAATGGTAATGGTATCTCCAGACTAGGAACCGGTCGAGGGAGAAGTGGGACAACAAGTGGCTTCTTGGATTTTTGAAGCTGAAAATTCAAAACTTCATTGTCAGCTACCAGTGGCATTGAATCTAACAACTTGATTTCATTCCTTCATGTAATCCGATAATTTTTACAAGATCCAATTTCTTAGTGATAAGAATTGAAGAGCCTAATTTCATTGTTAATTTGAATTAATAATAATTAGCTTCTCTATAATAAATTTATCTATTTCAAATTCTTTTTAGTTTCATAATATATACATTTATCAAGTTCTTCATATAATTTTTTATGGTCAAGATTTTTTCCAATTAGAACAACCTTATTCTCTTGACTGCGATACTTCTTAGTATCGTCCATTGTAAACCTTTTCCCTGATAAATGAAATATATGTGTTAATTCACTTTCCTCAAACCAAAGTAATCCTTTTGCTCTATAAACACTATCAGGCAAACAATTATCTAAGAAATTTTGAAATTTTCTTAATGAGAAAGGGAATTTAGATTGGAATGAAAATGAAGTAAATCCTTCTATAGAAGATTCTTCCTCATTATGGTCATGGTCATGGTCATGGTCATGGTCATGGTCATGGTTATGGTTATGGTTATGGTTATGGTTATGGTTATTATTCTTAGCTATTAAATCCGATTGGAATAGTCCAACACTTATCAAAAGGGGCAAAGGGATCTCTCCTTTAATGCTTTTTAGAATTCTTGGATTACTTTTAACTTCGGAAATTTCTAATTCTATAGAAGCTATTTTTTCTTGAGTTACCAGGTCACATTTATTGATTAGAATAATATCTCCATAAATTATTTGAGATCTTGCTATTTGACTAGAAATAGTCTCATTATTAAAGTTTTCTGCATCTATTAAAGTAATAATAGAATCTAACCTTAGTTGATCTCTCGCACCATTAATTGTCATTGCTACTGGTAAAGGATCAGCTAAACCAGTGGTTTCAACAATCAAGTACTCAATATCTTTATTGGTGTCTAAAATTTTATTTATTGCTTCAAGCAATTCTCCATTAATTGTGCAACATATGCATCCATTAGTAAGTTCAATAATGTCTTCACCTGATTTTACTATCAAGTCATTATCTATCCCTATTTTACCAAATTCATTAACTAATACTGCTGATTTCAAGCCCCCTTGATTAGTTAAAATATGATTGAGAAGGGTTGTCTTCCCTGACCCTAGAAATCCTGTAATAATTGTCACTGGAATGCCCAGTTTCTCATTTTTAGTTAAATCACTGCTAGTTTTTGACATAGAATTGTCTAGGGGTTTTTTCTTTTAAAAAGTATGATCAGAAACCTTTAGGGGAAGATTTTGTACGCATTTTAAATTCCCAAACGGTAATGCCTCCTTTTGAATTTACTGCTGCCAAAGAACAGTCATCTGGCCGCCAGGCAATTGCAGAGACAAGCTCTCCCGCGAATGCTCCACCAAGTGGGTCACCATCACCATTCTTCTTAAGAAACCAAACAAGAACAGAGCCATCTCTAGATCCTGAAGCAAGAAGCATTCCTTGATTAGAAAAAGCAAGACTAGAAATCGAATCAGCATGAAGAGCTAATTGTCCAGGCGCAGTTCCTTCAGGGCCATTACCTTCAAAACTCCAAACTGTTACGACATCACTTCCCCCAGTAGCGAGGACTGTGCCACTCTGATCAAATGCTAACTGGCTTGGCTTGCCCGGATACCCAGTCATTTCAGAATCTTGATCAGTTGAGCGTCGCCAGAAATGTACAGAATTATCCTGACTACCGCAAACCACAACATCACCATTAGGACTAAGTACCATAGACACTAGTGAACCTTTCCATTCCAGCTTTTGATTTACCTTGTCACTAACTACGTCAAAAAAAGTTACTCGGCCATAGCATGCAGTTGCTAGTTCATTCGACTTTGACCAAGAGATAGAGCTAACAGTGCTTGGGTGTTCTCCTGAACTCCAATGCTCGTGGCCATCAATCCCATATACATGCACTCTGCGAGAAAAGGCTACAGCCAAAAAAAGTCCATCTGGTGACCATTTCAGGTGTTCGGCCCAACCATCGCCAAGCTCTATTACTTTAGTTAACTCACCTTCTTCGCTATTCCAAATAAGAACACGTCCATCCTGTCCTGAAGTTGCAAAAATATCTCCATCTCGGTGAATAGACAATGCGAGTAGGCCTCCTTTATGGACCTCTTTTTTCTGCCAAAGGGGGCTCCCAGACTTACCCTCAAATGAATAAAGTCCACCTGCAACATCACCTACTAAGAGTGCTTTACCACCTAACGTCCACCCACAAACTATTGCATAGTCTTCAACTTCAGCACTCCAGCCCTCGTGAAGCATCCCCTGGGGACTAAATCCTCCTACACCAGGCACTTATCGAACTCCCTACACATTTCTTTTTCATCAAGATTTCGACCGATAAACACTAATTGATTATGGCGAGGTTCATTCCCCCATTCTTTATCTGGCTGAGCAGTGAAGAGCATATGAACCCCTTGAAAAACCATTCGCCTGGATTCACCCGCATAACTTATAAACCCTTTTGTCCTAAATATATCTACACCTTTTTCTGACAGGAGTCGACTCAACCACTTATTAAGTTTTGCTGGATCGACATCACCTATTCGCTCAATAGCAATTGAGCCCACTTCATCATCATGTTCATGCTCTGCAACCCAAGTCCGCTCAGTTTCAGGTTGGATCAAAGCATCATTTTTGCCATCACTTTCAGTTGTAGTGATTAAAGTACCAACTCGGGATACTTTAATATCAAACTCCTCTGCTGTGTGCTGGGTGAACAGCCCAATATGAGTAGCATTATCAAGTTCTAAAAAGAAAGATTTACTCCCATTAGACTGAAGCTGAAGACTGACATGTTTTTCAATTGGGACTGTGCTTCCCGGATGAATAAGTTCCGCAGGGTCAGCGTAAAGTCTTACGCATGATTCCGCACCTGTATTTAGAGCTGCTTCGTCAATCCCCTGATCTTCCAGAACGACCAGCGACATAGTGGGATCAGGACCTTCTTCAAGGCTAAGTTCATAACGACCTTTCTCAAGAGAAAAAACACCTGTCCACTCGAATGGATATTCTGGCTCAAGAAAAGTGGGGCGACGCTTTAATACCTGATCTAGATCAAACGCACTCAGGTTTAACACAGTATCAATAGACACATCCGCTTGCTTACTTCGAACAACACGAGCCATCCGGTTCATATCGCGTAGTCTTGATTCAAGAATATCAAGAGATTCATCAGAGACTAAGTCCGTTTTATTTAGGACAAGGACATCTGCGAAGGCAACCTGCTCGGAGCTTTCATCACTGCGACCGAGTTGCTGATCAATGTGAGCCGCATCAACGAGAGTAACAATGCCATCAAGAGAAAATTCATTACGGATTTCGTCATCCATAAAAAATGTCTGAGCAACAGGTCCAGGATCAGCAAGTCCTGTTGTCTCAACCAACACATAGTCGAATTTATCTCGTCGCTTCATGAGGTTGCCTAATACGCGAATTAGGTCTCCACGAACGGTGCAGCAAATGCAACCGTTGGACATTTCAAAGACTTCTTCGTCAGCATTAATGACCAGACCCTGATCAATACCAACTTCACCATATTCATTTTCAATTACAGCAATTCGTTTACCATGCTCTTCACTCAGAATCCGATTAAGGAGAGTGGTTTTCCCAGAGCCGAGAAAGCCCGTAAGGATTGTGACAGGTACTTTTTGTTCGATAGTCATTTTGTTTTTGTTATGTCTTTAGTACAATTTGAATTGGTCAATCTCATGTCAATTAAGAAATTTTTATCGATAGCCAAGAGTTCGATAGCCTTTCCCTCAAAATCATCAAGCTCAGAGTAGTTGTAGGGAACTTTTAAACGTAAAGTTAATTGCCCACCTTCTCTGACAAGAGAGTGATTAGAAAATTTAAATTCTTCAATTTTTTTCTCAAAATCATTTGAGAGAGTTAACTTTAAGATCTTTTGTTGGTTCCATGGTGATTGATCCATTAAACTTACTTGATCTTCCCAGTATTTTTTGTAGCCTTCTAAACCTTTAACCTTAGACATTTTAATTACAAGTGAATGTGAAACTTTAACAGAAGATTAGGATTTTTAAATCAACGTTTAGTTAATGTGTCCCATCTATTTTCGAGTTCATCACCTGCTTTCTCATTGCAGTAACCACCCAAAGAGTTAACGATAGTACAAGTGTTATGAACAGCTACAGAAATCGTGTTTCCTGTTGGCATTAAACCATCAACAAAAATCTGCTGTTTTGCTATAGGGGTAGAAGTTTGTCTACTTAAGTTCTTCAACAACTTTGAAGAAGGTTTTTGCTCAGGAAATATAACTTGTACGTTCTCTTCTCTAAGCTCTGTTATTACTCTTGAAATGGTCTGAGGCCTAAGACTCGCTGAATGACCAAGAAAATCTAATAAGCTAATAGTTTTTAAACCAAAAGCATCCCCGTAGTATTCCATAGCTTTGTGCTTAGAAACTATCGTCCTTTGATTAGAAGGGATTGTGGCCACTTGTCTTTGAGTCCATTGATCTAAATCTTCTAAAATAGAATTAACAGCTTGTGTTCTTTCTTTTAAAACTTTTTTCGTTTCTCTATCAAAGAATGAAATTTTCTTGTTGAGATTTTTAGAAATGATATTTCCCATCTTGATGATGTTATGAGGATCATGCCAAATATGTGGATCTAGTCCACCATGATCATGGTGATGATGATCACCACCTTCATCTGGAACTTGAGCTATTGGTTCAATATCATCTCCTGAAACATCTTTAAAGAAATGTTCATCGGCTTCAAACTCAAAAGGCATATGCTCAGTAAAGAATGCATATTTACCAGCTTTTTTGATTTCTACATTGAATGTTGTGCTGTCTTTTCTCTCATTAAATGTAAGAACATAGGCTTTGTCCTGTGCAACAAGTTTGTCATTATTGCGTTTAACTTCTGAATTTTTGGACTCTAATAATTCTTCAGCAAGCTCTTCTGATGCTTCAATATCCCCAGAATTAAGGATGACCATTTTCATTGCAGGATCTGCATAGTCTCCATCGACTTTTGCAAAAGACCATTTATAGGTTCCTGGTGAAAGTTCAAAGACACCAGCCCATTCAAACGCTTCATCTCCATGATCATCGTGATCATCATGTTTATCAGCTGAATGATCGTCACCTTTCGCAGATGAATGATCATCATGGTCGTCGTGGTCGTCGTGGTCGTCGTGGTCGTCAATTTCTATTGCACTTACACCGAGAACAACCGTTATGGGATTATCCAGCCATTTTTTCATTGCGGGAGTCATCTCTTGCCCAAGAGTAAACACTTGACTTGCCTTCTTTAAAGTTTGGGCCTGCCTCGGAGAAATTTTCACATCATGTACATCTTTTGTTCTATCAATCAAACAAGTGACAGAGGATGAAGGTAGTGCAATTGCAGAAACCAAATCACAAACTAATGGTTCAACAGCAACAATTGACTTAGGTTTAGCTTGAACGCTCTGATTAATTCCAGATAAAAAAACTGCGCCAGCTAGAATAGAAGCGTTGAAGATTGTTTCTCTATATGAGAGCTTTCTGTTTTCTTCTTTGGGTAGCCTGAAAAACATGCGACCGATAATTCATCACTTCCCTTATATTATGAGAATGGTTATCATTATGAATCTCTCTGTTAGGAAATGCTTTGATTAATGGCTAGTTTAATTGCGGAGAATTTGACATATTCCTATTCAGGGCAAGGCTTTTCTGCTTTGAATGATGTTTCAGTTGAACTCGAACGAGGGACTTTGACAGCACTTGTTGGTCCAAATGGAGCTGGCAAATCTACTTTATTGCGTCTTCTTCAAGGACAACATAAGCCTGATACTGGTCAGATAAATATTAATGGTTCTCCTTTGCTTAATGCCCGGCATCATGTTGCTCTCATGCCACAAAGATCATCATTAAATTGGAGTTTCCCAATTACTGTTGAAGGACTGGTTTCTTTGGGTCGGACAAATCACTCAAAATCAACCTGTTGTGAATTAGAAGCTGCCCTACAACGAGTAGGAATAACTGATCTAGCAAAAAGGAGGCTTGATTCATTATCAGGCGGTCAACAACAAAAAGCATTATTAGCAAAAACGTTAATGACGCCAGCGAAAATATTTCTTCTTGACGAGCCATGCTCTTCCTTAGATCCACCTACTCGAGAACAGTTCTTAAAAATTATTCGTCAACTAGCTGATTCAGGACTAACACTTTTTGTTAGTAGTCATGAATGGGGGAAATCCTTAGAGGCCTATGACAAGGTCGTCGCTCTTGATAAGACTGTTCTAGCTTCAGGTAATCCTCAAGAAGTACAGGAAAGACTTGAATCTATAAGTTGTATAAGTAATCACTGCTGTGCATAATATTACTCAAATAACTTCAAGACTCTTGCTTCTCAAGGCAATTTTGGCAAAGGCCAAAGAACTCAAGAGTATGAAACAACAACTCGAATTTTGGAGAGGATTTCTTAGGAATACTCAATGTTTTTACAGGACATCCATTCAAGCGTGTGGTCTCTCCACAGTCAACACAAGTCAAATGATGGATATCTCTTTCAACAGGTGTATAAAGGACTTCACCTGTTGGAAGGTGCCTAGAACGAACCAAGCCTTGCTTTACAAGTACTTGCAAATTCCTATACACCGTCGCCAAACCCATGATTTTCTCACCTTGATGCAATTGTCTATGCAACTCTTGGCCGGTCAATTCATCATCACATTTTTTGAGTTCCTCAAGCAATTGCTTTTGGCGAAAAGTAATTTCGGCTCTTCTACTGCTCATTGGCAAGATCTTCATTGGATCTCTTTTTCTGACAATACTCAATCATTTGCTTAATGTCTTTTATCAATACAAATTGGTGGGTAATCCCCTTTTTTATAACTTGCTTCTCAGGTGCACTATGCCCAGCTATGGGCACTGTATTAATTACACATAAACGACTTTTACAGGTCAATTTAATCTCTCATTGTGTTTTACCCGGCTTAGCGTTGGCAGTAGCGCTTGGTTTAGATGCTTCTATTGGAGGAGTTATAAGTGGATTAATTGGGGCACTCCTGGCCGAAAAGCTGACTAATAAACGAAGCGAAACCTATGCAGCAGTAATGAATACAATTCTTGCTGGATCACTTGGACTTGGCCTCATCCTAATACCTTTGCTTGGTATCAGAATTGATTTAGAAGCTGTTTTATTTGGAGATCTATTAACTGCAAACTGGGGAGATCTATTAAGAACATTGATTTCATTTTTAATATTTGTTTGTTTGATGATTTTTGGTTACAACAAGCTTATTTATGTTGGATTAGATCCAGAAGGTGCTGATGCTAATGGCATAAATGTATCTTCTTTAAACTTAGCTCTTGGTTTTACAACTGCTCTTGTCATTGTTAGCTCAATGGCTGCAGTTGGGGTCATCCTTGTAATTGCTCTACTATCGACTCCAGCTTTGTTGGGATTAGTTCAAGCCCAAAGCTTGCGGGTTGCCATGGTTCGATCTTCAATATTTGGAGTTGTAATATCCGTTTTAGGTTTTTCTCTTTCAATTCTTTTTAATCTGGCACCAGGTCCTCTTATAAGTGTTCTCTGTGTTGCTTCCTTAGTACTTGTACCAGCAGGACGTTCCTCTGTCTAAAATGATCTAAAGAAAAATAAGTGGTGTTCATGAAATCGCCACTGGGTTTTCAGAAGATTCGTGGCGAGATCGAAAGCTTTAATTATTTTAAGTTTGATAGCACACAAAAGACATTCTTTTCAAAAAGGACTGCCTAGTTTTTAATTAGAAAGATTAAAGAGATTAAGATGAAGACAGTTTTTAGATCCGTTGTTTTAGCTGTTGTTCTTTTTTCTATTCAACTGATTCCTATACCTGCGAATGCTTGTGTTGAAGGTTTATCTTGGGGGATGGATCTCACAAGTGTCGAGAGACATCTTGGTGTGTCTTTAAAAGCTGTAGAGGTTGGAGTAAGCAAAGAGCTTTATGAAGTTAGAGATTTCCAAATGAGTGGTTTACCAGTGAGTAGACTTCGTGTTCGTGTCGAAGATGAGAATGGATTAAACCAACTTGCTTATGAGATTGACTATAGAAACATGACCGAAGTATTGGCAGGCTTAAGGCATCGTTTTGGACCTCCAGTTGGGACAAGCGTTGATATTGATGGAAGAGCTCCTCAGCAACAATGGATTTGGCACACTGGAGAAGATGTGATTACTGCAGTTAAAAACGACCAAAACCCTTTTGTTCTTTCTTACAGACCATCACTTCTAGATCCTTCGTTCCTTTGAAAATCTGAGAATAATATAGGTACTGATTCCCTCTGACTCCTTCCCTATATCTAAAGGTTCCTTTTCATTAGCAAAATGAAAAAGTGTATTTATTTTTAGAAGCCTCAATGAATACACACGTCTGCTAGAAATTCGCGCTTTACATATTTCTCATAGCTTGTAGTGCTAGTAAGTTTTGCTGAAGGACTAATTAAAAATGATAATAATAAGGAATTTCTTTTAAGGGTTTAGGACGTACTGAGCAAATACCAAATTGCATGCACTCAATCACATCATCATCATATTTTGGTTTATTAATAGAAAGTAGATTAGTTAGGGGAGATGATTCCTTGAAGTTTTGGGATAAACGGTTTGACATAATTAAGGCTCCAAATGTCCTTCCTTCTTTCTACTTCTATTGCTCAGAGAACGAATGAGGAGGATTACTTAAGTATTTATACTGATCAGCAATAAGCATTTGCGAATAGGCCAAGCTAAATTAATAGCCTTTCTTCTTTCCCTTAGCTTTTAGCTAATAAAGATCAAGCTTGTTAGTCTACCAATACTGGTCTTGCTCTCCCTTCATGAACACGCTCTACTCAGCAGCGTGTTCATCTCAAGACTTCACTGATTGCTGTTCCCTAATTCAAAGCTATAAGGAAATCAGGTATATGCTAAATAGCTACACCTACCTACTAAATCAATCTCTCTATTGAGACATGGTTGCATACGCTAGAGCAAGAACAAGATCATGGATTTCAATTCTATGGCCTGAGACAGTTAAACCTCTCAAAAGTAACACAACTGATTTAGCAAAATCCAAAGAACTTCTTGAGAAACATCAGGAGCAAAGAAAGAACTTTTTAGAAGCAAGTAAGAATGGTGGAATGTGGTTCTCATAAGGCTCTGATCAGAATTGATATCAGGACCACAGTGGTCAAATACTTTGAAGGGTTATATCCAGGACAATTAGATACATGAACAAAGATAAGAACAATGATTAAAGGTTGTTTTGGCTGCGCAACAGATTTATTGAAGATTGGGCTTGGAGCTTTGATCGTCATCATTGGAATCAATCACTACTCCAACAGAAGTGCTTTAGTAACGATTAAAAGCTGTTATGACGGTGACACTTGCACGAGTACTAAAGGTGAAAAAATACGATTGGCTTGTATCGACACACCTGAACTACGTGGTTCAAGAGCTGACCCTGTACCAGCAAAAGCAGCTAGAGATTATCTGAATAAGTTAGTGGCTGGCGAGCAAGTTTCGATTCGCCGAATAACCAAAGACCGTTATGGACGAACAGTTGCGGAGATATCAAAAGGTCGAATGAATATTCAAAAGAAACTTGTCTCAAAAGGATATGCACAAATATATCAACGTTATGAAGACCAATGCCGGTGGTCTAGATAAGTAGTACTTCACTAGTTGATCGTTGCTTCAACTTTCGGTAAACCCAATATTTCAGTAGTGGCAACCGATCTGAGTGGTAGAGACCGAATAGAAATCTTCGGTTTACATCCTTCTAGATTCGAACAACTCATTGCAAAGTAGTTATGTACCTCAAAAAGACACCATGTATACATCACTCTTTGACACCTTCTTTTCTGATTCTTTCATTACTCCTCATAGGACTATTTATGTTGTCTCTGATAGTCAACTAGAGGAGCTTAAGCAAAAGCAAAATCAAAAAGAACTCAACAAGCTCGTTGAATCACGCAAGCGTCTTGAGGCAAACTATCAATCACGTATAAAAATCCTCGATGAACGTGAGCATGAACTTCAAGAAGAACTCAAAGTATTTGCCCCAGCTGAGAAAAACAATGACGGCATAAAGCTTTCTAGTTCTAGCTAATCTGGATCACTAAGGACGTGCAAAAGGGCTTTAACAGGCCCTTTTTTATGGTTAACGATCTAAACGAAAAGGTTAAATCAAATCAGCCTTAGAAATAATTTCCTTGAAGGAATCTTTCCATGCAGATTGTTTGGCAATCACTCAAGTTCTCGTCAATTAAACAAAAAGACGTGCATTCAAAATATTCATCGATAGCTTCCATTTCCTTTGCTTCCTTGCTTTTATCCAAGGTGTTGTCCATAAGACTTCCTCCTCTAACTAATGACAGTGTATTCAGTAATTAGATGCCTAGCATCTGCATTTGTTCCTAAGTCATACGTAATTAATTAAAATAAAAGCCCAGGCACCAAAGTTTCTTATTAGCATTTAAATGAGTAAGTATTCAAATTGAAATTTTCTCCAGGTCATAACTCAGAAAGCAATGAATAGCATAAATGTAATTACCAATGAGCTCTATTTATGCCCCAAAGCTCCCCATTCTTTGATGCTTCAAGAACTGCATCGTAAACCTCTTTAGTCATATTCACACAAGTGGAGTTTATTTGTAAAAAGATAACGAATCAAATAAGTTATTGCCAATAAGTTTCAGAACTCTCATAGGTGCTATAAATGCAACTTATGTATCCAAGCGAAATCAGAAGTGACATCTAATGTTCTTGAAATTATGTTAGTCCATTATTTCTTATGCCTTTCTAGCTGTTCTGAATACGGATTCTTCGGAGAGTGTCGAAACAGCTTTTGATTACTAATGGAAGAACTAACCAAAAGAGTGGGAGAGCTTGAGAGGAAAGTCCAGCATTTAGAAGCAATGCTGCGATACCAAGCAAGGAATAGCAAATAAGTTCTGTGCTCATTCTATCCAATCCCTGGAATGTCAAAGGGAAGCTTGTCTCCTATTACTACCAAGAATTTCTGAACAGCAGGAACACGCAATAGGGCTAAAGGGAGCACAATGTTCAAGATAATCCAAGCTCCACCAATAATTGGTGCCCATTTGCCAAATTTTTTGAGAAAGCCTTTTTGATCTTTTTCTTCTGACATCTTATTCCTCTCAATCAAAAACTATTCCTTTTCTAGCCGATCAAGGAAAAAAAAGCTGGCATTAAGCCAACTTCTACAGATCAATCACTTGAAGATTCCTCTGATTTAGAGAATTTTTTTCATACCAAGTATTTCAGCATTTTTCCTAATAAATGCAAAGTATCCAATTGATCCATGAATACCCAAGGCAATTAGGCTTGTAGCTATTCCTCAAATGATTCGAGCTTCTCCAAATCATAAGAAAGTAATCACAACAAAAGCTCTGCTCCCTTTATCAGCGAAGTTCATAAAAAGATCGGGGTGTCTTTGATTATTGATACGATAACGAAATGGAAATCAATCAAGAAAAAGTTTTAGTAACTGGTGCATCCGGATATATTGCTCTTCATTGCATTTCAGAATTATTAGAAAATGGATACAAGGTAAAAGGATCTCTCAGAAATCTGAAACGAGAAGATGAAGTCAGGAAATCTTTAGGTGCTGAAGTTGAAAATGAGAAACTTGAATTTTGTAAACTAAATCTTCTAGATGATGAAGGTTGGGACGCTGCTGCTTCTGATTGTGATTATCTTCTTCATATTGCCTCTCCATGTTTTATAGAAGAGCCAAAAGATGAAAAGCAACTGATTCGGCCCGCATTAGAAGGAACATTAAGAGCATTAAAAGCTGCGCAAAAATCTACGATCAAAAAAGTAGTTCTAACTTCTTCTATGGGTGCAATGGCTTATGGTCATAAAAAAAGAACTTGTACTCACAATGATTGGACTGATATCTCACAAGATGTTGGGGCTTATATAAAAAGCAAAACCATAGCTGAAAAAGCAGCCTGGGATTTCATTAGCAATCAATCTGATGAATCATTTAAAATGACTACCATTCATCCTGGGATGGTCTTTGGGCCATTGCTTAGTAACGATATAGAGGGAATTTCAGCAAGTTTAATTACAAAAATGATTACCGGTAAATTCCCAGCTCTACCAGACATCTACTTTACAGTTGTTGATGTCAGAGACGTGGCGAAATTACATGTACAATCATTGAAAAATCAAGGAAGTGATCAAAAAAGAATAATTGCTACTTCTCAAGAAGGTATCCCATTTCTTGAAATCTCAAAGATTTTACGAGAGCTTGGATTCAAGAAGTCTCCCAAGAGTTTAATTCCAAATCAAGTGATAAATTCTTTAGCAATATTCAATAAAAACATGAAAAGTACTGCCTCTATGATTAAAAGAGGTTGCTATAACGCGGATATATCAGAAACCATTTTACTTTATGATTGGAAGCCTATCCCTTTTAACAAAACCTTGAAGGATATGACTAATTCTTTAAAGAAATTCTACATTGAATAGTGATATAGAGGAACGTAGGATTCTGATAGAACAAGTTCAACTACCATTATCTTGTTGGTGGAATGATCCACATAAAAGAAACAAGCATGTAGTGCTCGTCCTACCTAAAGTGTTTAGGATCAGCAGATGGGAAGAAGTATTGTCGATCGACTTAAGAAAGAGAGGGAAGCTGTGCTTTTTAGCTTCTTGCACAGTTATGTCAAAAGAACTCATAGGTATTGCAAACTTAAAGACTAATAAGCAAGCTCAATGATTGATCACACAACAGTAGCTCAAAACAAAGCTCATACAGAGTGGGTACAGAATCAATGCTGGGAGACTCGATGCAAAGAGCGATAAGGTCTCTAAATTTTGACTAACTAAGATGCCTTAAGATACCTCTTCTCTTGATTCCACAATTCCGCTGCCACTCTTGAACTGAACTGTCTATGAACACCCTTGGGGAGCTTTCTTGCGTGCTTCTCAGCTCTAACCCTTGATGCTCCAACAAATAAGCTTTCCATAGCCATTTCTACATCTTGTTCTGTCATGGATATTTTGTGAGGGCACCAAACTTACCTACTCAAAATGTTACGCATATCCGACTTTTTACCTAATTAATTGGCATAGGTACAAACGCCATAGATAGTGTTATATAAGTGGGCATAGACGCGAACATGCGCTACTTATGCTACAGGAATAAAAACTTTCGGACACATGAATAAATAAGGATAAATCATACGAGTTAGCTGGTATCGGTGTGGATAATGAGTGGTTCTGATAACTCTTTATTACCAATACCAGGGAACAGGATCGTTACTTCAGTAGGGCCAAGATGGATCTCAGTCTTGTGACATTTAGGCTAAATGTGACTTGTCTACATCCAGCATCAACAAGAATCTTGGCCAACTTACTTCAGGGTGCAAGGTGATCCAATGGGGATCAATAGGTTTGCTAGAGGCAAGGATGTTAAGGAAGCTATTAGAATTAAAGAGATACTCACTTATACAGCACCGGAAAAACAAATAGCTCAGTGGCTAAATCCTTCTTCCGCTGAGAATGATATAGATATTTCAACTATATTTTCCTCTGAGGAAGGTATCATTCGCAGAAAAAGTGGCACAGTAGCAAAGGGTCCTTTTGTTTAGAATTTAGAAATAGCTCTAGGAGCATTCTATCTTTGGCCGCTAGAAAACGAGGAAAATCTGAGATAACAAAGAGTCCCACAAGCCACACAGAAAGATCTAGGCAGGAATCTAAAGGCAATAAGAATAAACCTAAATAACCTCGATGAATCGACTGTGAATCAAAAATTGCAGAGAATCTCTAAGCTAAAAGTGTATCGAAAACAGCTTTAAAAGCTCTACTGAAAATAACTTTTCTGCTATGTCTTTCTAAATATTCTGATCAGATCATGCTTGAGCCTTGATTTTCTGAGGATTGATCTAGTCCCAGTCCTTAAACATGGTCATTCAGAACAAGAACGAAGAAAGAAGAAAGAAAAAGTCCTCTGCACCTAAGCAATAGGCTCTTCCTTGCAATGTCTAAAATAAATAGATATATATAGGGGAATGTATCTACCTAATGATGTTCACTCTGTTTAAGGTATCTTTTTATCTATTCTTTGTTGGTCTGACAGGATGGACGGTCACGACTTACTTAATTAAAGAAGATTCCCAGAAGTTCATTAAAAAAGAACTCAAGGACTTGTTTCATAATTGTAAGATGCTTTTCGTATCTATAAAGACCCTAATAGGAGTTCTAGCAGAGCATTCCTTCTCTTCTGAATCATGCGAGGCAAGACCTGCTGAGTCAAAAGAATTTGATGATCAGCTAGTAAAGATTGTTCACCCAGTTCAGTCAATTGAAGCATCTAAAGCAATTGAATCATCACCAGTTAACGTTTCAGTAAAGGAAGATGAGGACACTGCATTATCTTCTTTCAGTCCAGAACTAATTGCAGTAATCACTGAGGAGGAAGAAAAAGTTGCTTAGTTAAAGGATATGGCTCCTAGCAACTCTCTATTAATGGGTGGCTTGTTTATTCATCTTTTAGAAAAGTAACTCCTCTTAACGAATCACTCTTTACAAGTGAGTACGGATAGGAGCAGTGCAAATACCAAACTGCAAGCACTCCATTGACTGATCATTTCTTTGTTGCTTGGAGAAATTTAGTCTTTCAGAAAGTTGTTTCAGAACACTTCGGGCAGCATTTTCAACCGCCTCAGAAGATAAGGACATGATCAAGCCTCAGAAAAATCCTTCTTCCACATTTACTCCTCCGAAGGTAACAATGCATAGAGAGTATTAATGCTGCTTTAGCTCAACTCTTCATTCTGAGAGGAATCCTTCTTCTTGAAAACTCTTTAAAAATCCACACTAAATAAATAGTTGAAGCTACAAACAACAGCATCGGGAAAGTGTTTCCATAAATCCTTGCCCCCTTTAGCCACATTATGCACAACTCTTTGACTACCTTACGGTTTTCCCTGCTCCCTCAATCTCACGGTACACGGAAATATTCCATAGGATTCTGATCATTAACTACAAAGTTCAATGACTGAAGAAAACAACAATGAAAAGAAGCATTGCGGCAGCAAGAAAGGAGCAATGCTTGCCTATGGAGTTATCCAATTAGGAACTAGCGTTATCTCTGCGTTATCTCTTGCTGCGATCGCTTTAAGTTTCTGTTCAGTAAAGCAAGAAGCAAAAATCTTTACTAACTGCGTTGATGAAGTTAGGGAAAGCGGGGAAAGTGCCTCGGCTGCAGTTCGCTTTTGCAATGGCGGCAACTAGTTAGGTAGAGCGGTTGCAGCAAATATTGAAAGGAGTAAGCATTTCATAGGCCGATAATATTTTGATTGACAGCCGATTTTCGGATCAATGAAAGGGGCCCACTAGAACGGGCGACTTTTCTATTGATCTTCGCAACAAGTTTTCTCTTCAAGACTGTCAGCAATTCCCTTAAGCGTTTTTGCAATGTAATCATCAGGCCATTTTTGTTCTGCTCTGATTTCATCAACTGCAGTCATTACAATCTCCCAGGCAGCTTGAACTTCATAAGGATCCTTAGGTGAAAATTGTTCAGCCATCTAACCTCTCTGCATAATCACGGAGAATTTCTGCAATTACTTGCGGTGGGATTTCTTCTTGAGCTTCTTTGCACAAATTAAAGAACTGGTCCATAAATTCTTTTCGTGTCATTTGTCAAAAAATAAATTCATTCCTACCACTCTTATAGCTAATCCCCAAGGATAGTTTTTCTAAGTGATTATCAATTGGCTTAGGAGCCATTGTTCTTCCTCCTTACGTAGAGCACATACGAAAGGAAACTAAGCAATACCAATGCATCAAACCCTAAATGCCACGGACTTAGAAATGCATTAACTGTGCTCTCCATTTATTTAACCTTCAAGCATTTCATTATCAGAGATAATACTTAATTAAATCGTAAAGCAGATAAGCAACAAGAAATACCACCAGGATATAAGGCAAAATCTGATATTTAGCAAAGATATTTTGGGTATCTGTCTTTGCTTTTGATCCTGTTTCCTTTGGACCCTTAGGAGCCAATCCTTGTTCTTTTCTCCTTTTAGCCTCACCCATAGATTTGATTCGTTCTCATAAACGCATCATGCCACTTTCTTCACTTAAGAATTAAGTATCCGTAAACAGTAATTATCAAAAGAAGAGGGATGATTATATAGAAGGTAACAAACTCCTTGAATTTAGGCCTTCTCATGCCGCTTTAACTTTATTGGCGTTGGCATAAAGACATTTTCAACAAAAAGAACAATCGCTATAGCCTTCGGGTTCAGGGTTCTCAAATGCATCTGCAACATCCCTAAGCATTACAGCAATAAATTCAGAAGGAGATTGAAGTTCGTTGATATAACCAGCACATTGCTGTGCTATCTATCCCCTACATGACAGAAAGAATTATTTTTCGACTTGCTCATCTGTTAGTTGCCACCTCTCTTTGCACTTGTCAGTCATTAATCAATAAGCATTAATCAACCCATTTTGCCTAATCAGTTGCTAAATAACAATTCTTTACTAACTCATCAAAGACTTGAGCACCTCTTGCTTGCTTAGCCATTGTCACTGGTCATATCTGATCCAATACAGCAGCAAGACAAATAATCCAGGTATTATCTTTGCAAACAAGGTAAGTCTTACAAATATGGTCCGGAGCAATTTCAAGACAACCCTGCGTTCGAGAAACTTTGCTGCTTCCGATTTGCGAGTATAGCGCTAGGTCTAATAATAACTCTGCTTCTTGCTTCGTAATTTCCGTTCCTTGAACATGACATTCAAGTAAAACTGATAGTTCATTACCAATCTGGATGAAAAAATCTTCACCTATTAGCTCTTAATAAAAATTACCAGCTTGCACACCTCTTTCAAAGATCTTCAGGAATGCAAGGAAAAATCGTTTCATATACCCTTTCTAGCTGATCAACGAAAAAGGGCTGACATTAGGCCAACCCTCTGTAGGTCAATCGTCTTTATTCAAGCAAAAAACGTTTGATTTAGTCGACAGGAACAGTTGTTTTGTTGCCTTTAACACCTGCTGAGGCAACAAAAACCACCATCTCTTCATCACCATTATTTTCACAGTGATGAACTGTATCCTGGGATGAAGCGAAGCTTTCACCAGCCCCTACTGTCATCGATTTTCCGTCACTAGTCTCACAATAAAGAATTCCTCTTTCTACATAAATGATTCCAGGCTGAGGATGTAAATGAAGAGGTGTTTTAAAGCCAGGTTGAGCAGTTATTTTTTCGAGTGACATTTCTGCTTGCCCTTTTGGATACTTAAAAGAATCTCCATTCCACGATTCAGTTGCACTAACAAGAGTTTCTACAACCACAGCTTCAATAGATGTTTGCTTCTTTGGACTACAAGCAACTATTGGGATAGTAATTCCAGCTGTTATTGCAAGAAGTAAAAAACGGCGCATAAAGCTTTATAAATACCAGCTAGTTATAGCTGATCTAGATCAAGTCTTCATACTGCAACTGCAGCTTTAGATAGAAGCTAATTTATTATGAATAGGATATATTAAGTAAGTTTGCTGGGTTGCATCAGCATTAGGAAAGATCATTATCCAGTAAAAAAAAGCTCCACTAGATAACAGAAAGATTATTCTCGGCCAAAAGTCTTCTGGTAATTTGTATCTTGCTTGAGCATTTATTCTTTTTCATTGTTTTTTACTCTCATCGATTGCTTTTCTACCTTCTTTGAGGGTAGTGCTAATCCACCAAGCAGAGATAGCTGCAATAACAACAGTTAGTAGCGCCATAGACGACTGAGTCGGATTGATTTATTTCGCCCTCATCACTTTGATTTGAGTTCCATCCTCACTTAACTTCATCCAATTCTTTTCATCCTCATTTGTAAAAGTCTCAAACCTTCTTGCATATAATGCATCTGCGTCTAAATCTTCTATCACTGCAAAGGTCTGATCAACATGCTTATATCAACAGCCTTATCAGGTATGCACTCAGTTGGATAAGAAATCACATTCTTAGCAGTAAAGCCTACGCCGATTGCGACTAATCCAATTACAAATATCCATTTAGATCTCTCGCTGGCTAAAAAGTTTTTCATATTACCTTTCTCAATATATCAGGCAGCTAGGAATCCTTCTTCTTGAAAAACTTTTGAAATATCCACACTAAATAAAGAGTTGAGCCTATAAACAAAATCAAGCTAAATGTACCAACTGCTGAATTTGCTGCTTCTACTGTTGGCATTTCTATTCAAAAACTATTAAGTGGAGATATTTAAAAGACTGTGAAGACTGGCTTAAATGGCGCTGACCCGAAGCTGCCTATATTATTACCCGCATCATTTAGACTCATCGAATAGCCTGTATCAGTAACGACTAAGCTTACTTCAAGACCTGTTGATAAATCGGTAATAACAACAGGAGAACCTGAATTGGTTTCAAATGCACCCAACAACCTTTTTACATTACCTCTAGCAGTGGCTTTTGTTAGGCCATCTTCTTGAAGAAGTATCGCGCTAACTTTTCCCCCTCCTGACATTGTTTGCGCTGACATTTCACCAGACCAAGACCCTCCAAAACCTAAGTCATCAAGCAACTCACCATGTTCTTGGGAAGCACTGAGAGAAGAGTCTGCAGCACCATATGCGCCCCATTCATCCACCATAGGCTTAGAGTAATAAGTAGTACCATTTTGAAGGGTGTAACTACCTTTTAAATTAAAATTATTTGAAATTAAGATGTATGCATAGCTATAGCTATTTGAAGGAGGCCTTTCACCTGCAGGTAAACTTGCCAGGGCATTTCCACCAGCCAAATCAACTGTTATCCCTGAAGATGAACTCATTGTCGAAGTGCAGCTAGACTTGTCATAAATCAAGCTTCCAGTTGTTCCTGTAATGGGATGACTGGTACATAAGCCCATCTCGTAAATAGTAAGTTCATACTTTTCAGGAGAAAGCGTGCAAAAACCGTTTTGTTGCAGACCTATATATTGGATCGTGGCATTTGCAGATCCACTGGCAGGACAAACTGGCATATTTAACTCAGATGCCTTTGTCGAGCTAGGAATGACAAAAAAACTAATTGCACCCAATCCTGTAATTGACTTGGTTAGTAACTTTTTAGTAAATGATTTGAAAGACATGATTTTTTAAAAAGAAAAAAGTAAATTGATAAAATTATTTTTGTTAGCTGCCAGCAGCTCGGTTTTGGAAAGAACCAGAAGATCTCTCAATTAAGACTTCATAGCTACGTCTTACTGGTTGAGTCATTTGAGTTACGAGGTTTTTCTTGATGTTCTGCTTCTTGAATTTCACTGGTTGCCCTGTCCACTTAAATCTCAAACCAAAGAAGGTTTCGTCTGTTTTTGGTAGAGCTGAGTTGGTTACTGTCTTACCTGCAGAGATTTGATTGCCGACCCAAGCTTCCCAGTTGGTATGAGGTGTTGCTTGCCAACTAAAGGAAGCTTCTAATCCAGAGTTGTCTTGAGTATGCGTGTAATCCCAATTAAAGGCTTTTACAAAAACTGCCATCTCTGGGTGGTCTGGGAAACGGTAACCAGCTTCTACATCCCAGCCAGGAACAACTCTTTCTTTATAGGTACTTCCAGAGACCGTAACGTCTTTCTCATCAGAAAGTGACATATACCAGTTATTTCTTAGTTCCCAGCCATTCTTTAAATACTCTCCACCTAAACCAAATCTGCTATGAGCAGAACTGTAATTTGTCATGCGGTAATCCAAGAAAGCATTAGCTCCAAGCATTGACTCATCATTAGGACGATGCCTCATCCCTAGTCCCAAGTTCATTGTTGAACCATCACTACTACTAGCTTTCGAGAACCTTACTTGCGAGAACAAAAGTGTTTTGAGATCACCCTCATCATCATTGGCCATCTCTTTGAGCCTCATCAAGCTATCAATTGAAAAGCTTGTTTCTGCATCAGTTGTTCCAGAGATAGAAACTGAGGTTTGAGCAAAGAATGGGATCTTTTGAATTTGTTCGTTGCTATAGCTATTAATTGCTCCATAACCTGCATCAGCAATGATCCGTTTCCCATCATTAATAACTAAATCTGAGTAAGCACTGCCATCAGAATTGTTATTTAAAAGGGGTACAAAACGTCCAGCATATTCAGCTGTTTTAATCACGATTCGATCTAAACGATCTTTTGGTTGATAGACCCGATCATTTGGTCCAATGCAAGCCACAGAACTTGGATCCTCAAAAACATTGCAATCTGTTGGATGATTGATATTGTCTGGCTTTTCTATATGAATTTCTTGGTAACCCTCAGGAGTTCCATTAGAGCTTGAGGCAACTTCGTTAGAGCCAATAGTCTCTGCTTGAGCCAAAGGAATACAACTAGCTGCTAAAGCAAAGGGGAAAAAGCTTTTCCTTATAAATTTAGATAATTTCACTAACCAACTGATTTAGGAATTTTATTGATTGTAATTATCTCAAATAAAAATTCAAGGAAATTGAAATAGGTTCTAAAAATATCCTAATCTTTCCATTGCAATGTAGAGCTCTTTCTCTTCAAAGCCAAAAAGAAACATCGTTAATAAAGCCATAATGGTTTACTTTTCTTCCAGCCTTCCTTCAATAATTCAGCCCAAAGTGAAATCGCTTCCGGTCTAGGAATATTTTTACTTTCAATAATCACCACATCTGGAGTAATGCCATGCAGAAATAAGTTTTTGCAAAAAGCGCGATGAATATAAACATGAGGGAAAGGATGGTGAGGGTTTTGATAAAACCTCATACCCCATGCCCTGCTTGGGTTAATCAACCAGCCTTCTCTTATCTTCAAGGCCTACTTCTTCTCTGATTCTTCTACTTGCTCAGTTTTGGTCTCTTGATTTGACTTGTCTTTAGAAAACGGGCAATCACCTTCTCCACCCCATCCCCAAGCAAGTGCAGGACCAGCGCTAATTGAAAGTGCGAAAACTAATGGAAGAATTTTTTTCACTGTGAAGTTAAAAGTAAAAACATCCTAAGAACTTTTTCAACAATCCGTTAGATCCCTTTATTTCAGTTCGTATTTAAAAAGTGTTGGGAGAGATGATGTCTTGCAGAAATCCTTTAAGGACTAATAAATTTCAAAGAGCATCTTCAGAAGGAGAAATTAGTTGAGGTGGCTGCTGTATTACTGGGATGGGAGCAACATGGCAATGCGTTGAATGTGGCCAAAAAGTTTGGTGCCTCCTCTTTGGGATGAGAAACAGGCATTAACTAGATACTGCTCTTCTTACAGAAAACGATTCTTCGAGGAATCATGAAAACAAATGAATTTAAAAGAAAGAAGTGTCTTAGCTAATGTTTAGTAGTTATTAAACCCTGCTATAAACACACTTACTTTCAACTATTTTCAACGGCAATCCAATTGTCTTCATAGCTGCTTTACATTTATCTCCAACAGTTCCATAAACCTCAATAGTGAAATCATCGCCAAGTTCTGCATGACCTTGAAAATATTCTTCTACAGGTAGATTTGCTAAATGAGCAAGAAAAGCTTCGTCGTTTTTATAAACTTTGGAGCAAACAAAACAAAGTTGATTTTCTGGATCTTGATCAAAAGTTTGGTGCAACATTCCTGGTTCTGATGCCTCCACAGCAGCATCGGTTTTAGCGACCAACTCTACATATTCCTCAACTTTATCTGGCTTAACTTGAATACGAGCAAGAAGAATGAAGGGCTTCTCATCTCCGAATGACATTAATTTATATCAGTTAAAATTAACCATGGCATATATCTTTTTCAGTTGTTGAGTCGGGAGAGCATCTCTTCAGACTCTTCTGACAAAAGCTTTGTTCTAAATCTAATGAAATGTCGCTCTTAATTGGCGGCTTTTTTATTTAGATGGTTTCTGTCGAGTCGGAGGAAGCTGCAAACCGCTAGTGGATTTACTTGGAACTTTATTTGCTAATTTAACCAGATAATCATCAAGTTCTTCTTTAGTACCTCCAAGGTCGTTCCCACATCCATCAAAAATATTATTAGATAAAGATGCAGCTAAATTTTCTTTTGGAGCAGACATTATTTCTTTCATAACAGGAGAGAACAATAAGCCTTTTGATAATTGAGCAGCAGCACGCTCACCAGCTTTTTCAGGTGTAAGTCCATTCGCAATAGACGTACAGAACTTCTCTGAGAAATTCTTACTTACTTCTGAAAAAGCTGGTGATAAAGCTGAAGAGGATGCAACTGCTACAACTGGAGCGAAAAAAAATGTTATTGCCATAAGACAGGCAATTGATAAGCGTTTCATACTTCCTTTCTAGCTAAACTAGCTCAAATCTTCATGCAGTCTTAGTCTGTTTGTTAAATCTCGCTTTAAGGTCTCTAAAGATTTTTTGCAAAAGCGAATAACAGAGTCAGGAATAGTTTTGTTGATGGGCATGGTTTGAGTTTATTGAGAAGTTGGAAAGCAATTCATTTAATTGTTAGCAACTATTTCTTCTTTTTCCAGCGAAACATCTCAGCCATTTTTCCGGTTAAAGCAAAGTATCCAATTGCTCCAAGAAATAACCCAAAAGCAATCAGGTTGGAAACTAGACCTCCAATAACCTGAGCTTCTCCTAAAGTAAGAAACGTAATCACAACAAAAATCCTAGCCCAGTTATCAGCAAAGTTCATTTAAGCAATTCCAGGAATATCAAAAGGAAGCTTGTTTGATGGTTTAAACGCTTAGGAACTTGCTAATAATATCTTTACTCAGTTCACTAGTGGGACCACTTGAAATAATTCCTCCACGTTGCATTGCGTAATAACGATCCGCTTGTCGGACAAAATATAAGTGTTGCTCTACAAGCAACACTTATATACCAGTTTCATTAATAATTCTTCTTACAGCTGTTTCAATATCTTTAATAATATTGGGTTGAATTCCCTCTGTAGGCTCATCAAGCAATAAAACTTTTGGACGGCCTAGTAGTGCCCTCCCAATTGCTAACTGCTGTTGTTATCCTCCACTTAAATCCCCACCTTTTCTAAATAGAAAGTCTTGAAGTATTGGGAATAATTCAAAAACTAAGGGATCAATTCTTTTGTTTTTCTCAATGCCACCTAGCAGTGCTTCCATCCCTAGCGTTAAGTTTTCTTCTACAGTTAAATAAGGAATGATTCTCTCCCTTGGGGGACATAAGCAATACCTGAACGTGCTCTTTGGTGAGGTCGATTACGTATTATTGACTTCCCCTCAAAAAGGATTTCTCCTGTACGAGGTTTTAATAAGCCAATTAGAGACTTTAACAATGTTGTCTTACCGACACCATTGCGACCAATAAGACAAACCATTTCACCTAATTTGATTGTTATATCTACATTTCGTAGGACATGACTCTCGCCATAGTAGGTATTTAAGTTAGAGATCTCTATTAAATTCATTGCTTACTCTCCTCTGGTTGCCCAAAGTAAACTTCAAATACACGAGGGTCATTCTGAATTGTTTGCATGTCACCTTCACAGAGAGGATGCCCTTGATGTAGAACACTTACAGGACTATCTAGTCGTCTAATGAAATCCATGTCATGGTCAATCTCTCTTACATTTCTTAGTCAAGCTGCTATCGATGCCGGTATTCCAAAAACTCTAGGTCTACACAAAAACTGTGTAAGTGTTAAAAATACTCGTGAGATTTCTAAAGAAAGTATGCAGTTAAATAGTGCTTTGCCTTCAATCGATGTTGACCCCCAGACCTATGAAGTCTTTGCAAATGGAGAGTTGCTTAAATGTGAACCTGCAAAAGAGCTTCCAATGGCACAACGATACTTATTACTTTGAAGATGAATAATAACCTCAGGGGATTGATCAGAAAAAATATCTTTCATATACAACTTTTCTAATGGGAGTATGAGCCATAATGAAGATATGACTCTTGAACTAACCGACTTAGTAAAAGATTTTGTAGCAACAAAGCTTCTTTCAAAAGTCGAGCTCGATTTCTTAGAAGCTGAGCTATGGGAGACTTTTCTGCACATTGGAGAACTAACTTCTCTCTCTGTTGCTCCTCCCAACATTTCTGAAAGCCTGGATTTAGAAGGTGGGGCAAGTTGGCTTTTATGTTGTGCGGCTATACTTGACGCTACAAGGCCTCTAGATGAGCCTCGAGTAAACAAACTATCTACTTTAATAAAGGAACATTCGATTAAATAGATCGTCCTTGCTCAATTAATGTAAATCATCCGAGGCTTTGGGAGCACTAGGTCGCAGGTTCGAATCATGCCGCCCCGACTAAGTTTTCAGGGAATGTCCCTAATGAAGGCACACAAAAAGCACATAAAAGGTAAGTAAGATCAAGGAATCTAACGGGATTTAAAGGACTTATGGAAACAATCTTCCCAATGCTGTTGCTTGTAGGCTCAACCATTTACTTGGTTTGGATGTTCCAAAAGTTTTTCAAGCAGAAGGATTCCTAGCTGCCTGAAGATTTGAGCTAGATCAACTAGAAAGAGAATGGAAGAAAAAGAGCAATAACCAGAAGTAATATCACCGTTTCTTCTCAGCTTTATAAAGATCAATCGGTAGTAATTAATGAGTTCCAGCAGGTCCTCATCTTCTAAGGCATCAGTTGGATTAGAAGACTCTAATGACTTTTAAGGTTCTTTAAAAAGACAATTCATTGTCATAATGAATGGCACAAAGAAATGGTAAAAAGGAATAGAAATCAGCTATAATAATTTCTTAAATATTATTAATTTCAATACTGTCATGCCAGGTTACGAGCTTATTGGAAAGGAAGAAAGAAATGCCGCTATGAAAATATTTGATGAAGGTGGAGTACTTTTTCATAGGTCGTTTGAGAATATAAGAAAACACTTTTATGTTCGTGAATTTAATAATAAATGTCAGAAATATTTTAATTCTTCACATTGTTCAGCGGTCTCATCAGGGACAGCGGCTATTAAATGTGCTTTAAAAGCTGCTGGAGTAAAAAGTGGTGATGAAGTGGTTACTCAAGCTTTTAATTTTGTAGCATGTGTTGAAGCAATTGTTGACGTAGGAGCAAAACCTATCATATGTAATGTAAATGAGAACTTACATTTAGATATTGATGATTTGAAGGATAAAGTAACTAGCAAGACAAAAGCAGTTCTAGTAGTTCATATGCTTGGTCAGGGAGGAGATATTTATGCAATCAAGGAATTTTGTGAGAAAAACAGTTTAATATTAATAGAAGATGCATGTGAAGCCATAGGAGGAAAAGTTGGCCCTAATTATTATGGTTCAATTGGTGATATAGGTATATTTAGCTTGGATTTTGCTAAAATGATAACTTGTGGTGAAGGTGGAATAACATTAACTAATAATGATATTTATGGTACATATATTAAACAGTATATAGATCACGGGCATGAAAACAATCCTGATTTAGAAAGGGGACATGATAATAGAGTAATGCCTGGCTTTAATTTTAGGATGACAGAACTTCAAGCCTCCATCGCTAGTGTTCAATTAGATAAATTAGAATATCTTGTTGATGAAAATAGAAAAAGATATATGATACTTAAAAATATAATTGAACCTATTTCTCATGTAAGGCAAGAATATTATTCACATTCAGGTAGTTATGATACTTTTATATTCAAGGCTGACGACAAATCTATAAAAGCAGAAGTAATAAAGAAATTATTTGAATTAGGCTTTGGCACCAAAATATTGCCAGATGCTATGGAATGGCATTGTGCGGCATATTGGGGACATGCGCTTGATGACCATGAAGTTGAGCATTCGAATAAAACCTTAAAGCTATTAGAATCATCAGTTGCAATTCCTATTTTTGTTAATAATACTATTGAAGAATATACTTCCCTAGCTAAAGCAATTCAAAGCATAATCAAATCTTAATGAGAAAAATCGCAATAATAATACCAGCGAGAGGTGGTTCAAAAGGGATTCCAAATAAAAATCTAGTTCATATAAATGGAAAACCTTTAATTGATTACACTATAGAGTTTGCTAAATTATTAAATCTTGAAATATTTATTACAAGTGATGATTTGCAAATTCTTGAAAGAGCAAAAGTATATGGAATTAGTTCAATCAATAGACCAACCTACCTTGCTTCAGATACATCTAGAATTATTGAAACTCTATTACATGCCTCAACATTTATTAATGAAAAAGTCAATATATTTGATTCATTGTTAGTACTTCAACCTACATATTTTATAAGAAATTTAAAAGAAGTAAAAGAAGGTATAAAAGTTTTTGATAATCCAAATATAGAATCAGTAGTAGCCTTAACTAAAATGCGAGAACATCCCTCTGAATGCATTCAATTAGATAAAGCCTCAAATGATTGGTCATATTTAGTTCCAGGCCCCGAAGGAGCTACAAATAGGCAGGAGTTTAAAGATAATTTCTTCTTTATAAGCGGAAACTTTTATCTTGCTACAATCAAGTCATTGTTTAAATATAAAAGTTATATGCACGATAAAACTGGTTTTTATATTTCAAATGATCGATACCCAGTTGACATTGATTATCCAGAAGATATTAATTTTGCAAAAACGCAGCTTTATAGAATTTAAAACTAAAAACTGTAATCCATATTTATTTTTTAAGAATATATTTCATCTAATTCATCTAAAGATCTAAGTTGATTTATTTTAGAATTATAGGAAAGTCCTCCTTTCCCATCACAAGAAGCATAATGCCACTTAGGACTAATAAAATTATCCACTATTATTTCATCTTTTTCTCCTATGTAGCCTCCTGAACAAAATGATCTACCTTGTGATTTATTTTGCCCATAAACTGAATAATCAGAGGTTCTTAAGGTACCTATTACAAAAGAAAGTAATTCTTTGCCAACATCTATTCTTTGAATACCTATTTTTTTATTTCTTATTTTTTTTAGGCTATTTTCTTTAAGAATTGAATGCCCGATTAGGAAAATCTTATAATCACCATGAATTAAAGATATATAATCTGCAAGATCTTCAGATATTTCACTGCATGCGACAATAAGGCCTGAAGTGTTAATAATAGAGTGTTCTATCATTCTAACTACATCAGGCGATGCTATTACTTGTTCCGGTTTAGTTAGCAAGACTGAGTTGACAACTGTAATGGCTTTAGAGATATCTCTATTAAAACATCTAACTTTTACTCCCGATTCAGTTAAGATACTTAATAACTTTGAACCTATATTACCTGTTCCAATTAAACCAAAATTCAGACCAGATATGTCATTGTATTCATTAGCTAGGTGACGCCATGTGGCATTTACTGTTATGTCATTTAATTTTATAGGATATAAATTTAATTTCCCTTGTAAGCCTTGATTGTGTATCGAGGTATAAATACTATTATATAAGTTACCTTTCTGATCAATTTTATTTTCTATATTTAAAGGTTGTTTCTTCTCTAGATCTACAAATAAATGAGAAGAAGTAAGTGATATTTTTTTTACTAAATCATTATAATCACATTCATTCGATGTTAATAAAGAAACGACTTCTAATTCATCGAATTCTCTTACAGCTGTTGTTTTTACAGGCTTTGAAAAACTTCTCCCTACTGTATTGGATAGTACTATTATTCTTTCCATATATTTAATCCTTTAAAATAGATACATTATTAGCATTTATAGGTTCACCTTGCCCAACATCTTTTATTATTTTTAAATACCCTCTTGGAAGATTAGCTTGAAAAATACTAAACCCTTCTGGAGGTGCAACACTGACCAACTCGTCGGTATGAATAATATCTCCTTTATATTTTTTGGCTTGGAATCTAAGCGATTTTTTTTGCATAGAGAAAGTATTTTGCTCGCTGGGATGAATTATTTTTTGTTTTTTCATAATAGAATTTGCAACTATTTGTAGATTCTTGGAAAGTTCTATAGTTTCCTTATGGTCTATAGACATTCTATTATCAGGACCTGGTAAACATTTATTTGTAGTAAAATGCCTCTCTATAAACCTTGCGCCTGAGGCAACTGATAGCAAGCTAGCCATATTACCCTCAGTATGATCAGAATACCCAACTATACAATTTGTTTTTTTAATAAGATAATCGATCTCACCTAAATCTATATCCTCGAATCTTGCTGGATAAGAGCTACGACAACTCATTAATAAAATTTCCTTCTTTTTATCATATATGGATAGAGATCGTATTATTTCTGAGATATATGTCATGCCTGTTGATATAATAATAGTTTCAAAATCTAGTGAATTAATTTTATTATGAAGTTGAATATTATTGCAATCCATTGAAGCAACTTTTACAATTTTTTGGCCAAGTTCGTTAATTTCTATTGCTGACTCAATATCAAATACAGTAAAGAAAATAGGTATATTAATTTCTTTACCATACTTAATTAGTTCTATACATTTTGAGCGATTTAGTCTAGATCTTTCAAAAATATCATTGAGTGACATTTCATTACCATCAGCTGTTTCATGCAAAAATTCAGTTAAAGAGTTTTTTTCTACTCTTGATTCTTTTTTGTAATACTGAAACTTTGCAAAGTGTGCGCCAGACTCTTTAGCAGATAAGACCATTTTCTTTGCTAAATTCAAATCTCCATTATGATTTATGCCTATCTCTGCTATTAGAGGTATAGGTACATTTGCTATCTCATGAAGTTTAGATGACATTATTTCATTATTTTTTCTTGAATAATTTTCTGTTTTTAAAATCGATTCCTTCTCTCTAGGTGATTTAAAATTTCTGATTAAAGGTATATTTAAACACTTATAATTATATGTGTTATTAAGAAAACTATCAATCAAGGTCTTACTCTTTCTGAAGATTATTTGCATATCTGAGTAATGAAACTCTCCACCCGTGCCTAAAACGTTCAAATTATCAAATTGAGAAATTAATGAGTTATATTGTGATAGTGAGCTTCTAAAGCTTTGATCTTGTATTGGATAAACATATCTTTCATAATTTAAAGTATTAAGATCGGGTAAATAACCTTTAGCATTAAAATTACCTTGTCTTGACAGCCAATTAATAAATTCATCATAATTTATGTTTGCAATGTTCTGTTTTTCCCCAGGGAAAGTAGTCTCAACACAAACAAATGAATGTCCCTTTGGACTAACTTCTGATGACATCGAAGATGGCTCTGTTATTCGATTAAATGGAACTTCTTGGTCACTGCAATAAACCCAGTTGTAGCCTTCTGGTAGAATTTTTTTGTTATTAAAGAAGAAATATTCTGACTTTACACCTCTGAACTTCAAGGATAAATTTAAACCTAATATACGAGCAAGATTAGTCGCTGGTATTGTTGAAAATATATGATCGTCATTTTCTATATTTATGATTTCATTTTCGTTAAAAATTAACTTCTCTACTTTATTATTAGTTTTTTGAACAGAAGTAAGATTTTTTTTTAGTTTTAGATTAAAGGATTTTTCTTGCGACAAGATTTCTATAATTCTATTGTAAAAACAACCTGTACCTTTTAAGCCAACAGCTACAAACGGTTTTGTATAAAAAGTATCATCATTATCTCTTAATTCGATTCTTTGGGGTGCCCAATCTGCGAGCATTTCATTTGTGTTTATACCCCATACTTTCTTCGGATATTGTGTAAAAAACATTTCTGTTAAAGTTTTCCCAACTTTAGCTTCCATAAAGTCTTTAAAATTTTCGGCTGTTCTAGACTTGTCGATAGAACTTAAGTTCAATAATTCATTCTTAATTATTTCAAAATCCTTAGCATCTAGATTCTTTTTTAGTGTTGATAATGATAGCGGGTAGTGAAATAATCTACCTGGAAAATCACTCAAAATATTGCAAGAGTTAAATTTACCTTTTACTAATAGGTCTTTACCGATCTTTTCCCAATCTGAAGCAATTTCATTATCATCAGTATGAAATATATGAGGGCCAGTATCTAGGATGAAATCATGATGATCCCAAGATCTTGACATTCCTCCTATTGTGTTACTTCTTTCATAGAGTGAAATTTCTTTAATTCCTCTTAAAAATGAGTAGTATGCAAGTGATATGCCAGCTGGTCCAGCTCCTATAATATGAATCATAATTTCAACAAATGATATTTATTTGAAATCTATTCATAGTATAAAAAATGATAAGCATCTATATTCATTACAACAAACTTTAATAATATAATACCATTATGGTATACTTGTTGAAATAATAATTAAGTAGTTAGCTATAAATATAAATGTCTTTGGAACGAAAAGGGATTTTACTTTCTGGAGGTAAAGGTTCACGCTTATATCCTGTTACACTTGCAGTTAGCAAGCAATTATTGCCTTTATATGATAAACCGTTAATATATTATCCTCTAGGTACTTTAATGCTTGGAGGAATTAGAGAAATATTAATAATAACTACTCCACACGATAATAATGCTTTTAAGAGACTATTAGGTGATGGAAGTTCTTGGGGTGTTTCGATTACTTATGCTATTCAATCTCAACCTGAGGGAGTTGCTCAATCATTATTGATTGCAAAAGATTTTCTAAAAGATTCTCCATGCGCATTGATTTTAGGAGATAATCTTTTTTATGGAAATGAATTAGTAAACATACTAAGAGAAGCTGATAAAAATAAAAATGATTCAACTATATTTACTTATCCAGTTAGTGATCCTGAGAATTATGGTGTAGTAGAGTTTGATGATATTGGCAGACCTAAAAAAATCATAGAGAAACCTGACAAATTTATCAGTCGTTTTGCTATTACCGGTTTATATTATTATGACAATACAGCAGTGGAAAGAGCAAGATTTCTCAAACCATCTTCTAGAGGTGAGCTTGAGATTAGTGCTTTGAATCAATTGTATTTAGAATCAAAAAACTTGCATGTGCATAAATTAGGGAGAGGTCATGCTTGGCTTGATACAGGAACAATAGATTCACTTATTGAGGCTGGTACTTTTATAAGGACAATAGAGCACAGGCAAGGTTTGAAAATTGGCTGTCCTGAAGAAATTGCATGGAGACTTGGCTGGATAAATGATGAGCAATTAGATAAACTGGCTGAACCTTTATTAAAAAGTGGTTATGGTAACTATCTACGTCAATTACTTGTAGATGAGTCGTTGAATGATAAATATGAGGTTACCTATTCTTAATGCCACTTTTGTTGTATAAAATTAGTTAATTTTTCATTTTATGAGTTTTAAACAACTGTCAAGATTTAATAAAGCTTTAGTAACTGGTGGTGCTGGTTTTATTGGTGGGAACCTTATTCAAAAATTATTATTAGATACCGATATAAATGTTTTAAATATAGATAAATTAAATTACGCTAGTGATCTTAAAGGTATCAATATGGTTTTAGATAAGCTAGAGAATAATGTAGCAGAAAGATATAATATGGTTGAGCTAAATATATGTGATAAAGATAGATTAATGAAAGTAATTAATGATTATCAACCAGACATAGTTTTTCACCTCGCAGCAGAGAGTCATGTAGACAGATCTATTGATAGTCCAAGTAGTTTTATAAATAGTAATATATTGGGTACTTTTAATGTATTAGAATCTTTAAGAAAATATATGGAGAATACATCAATAACAAAAAAGAAATTATTCAGACTTCTCCATATAAGTACTGATGAGGTCTTTGGAAGCTTAGGAAAAAATGGAATTTTCAATGAAAGTTCTAGATATAAACCAACAAGTCCCTATTCAGCTTCAAAGGCATCTAGCGATCATTTAGTTAGGGCTTGGAATCAAACTTATGATATCCCAGCTATCATTACTAATTGCAGTAATAATTTTGGTCCTTGGCAATTTCCAGAAAAACTTATTCCCTTAACTATTCTAAAGGCAATTCATCATGAAGATATTCCCATTTATGGAAATGGGCAGAATATCCGTGATTGGTTATATGTTGAAGATCATGTTAATGCTCTTTTAATTGTTGCAGATAAAGGAATTAATGGGAATAACTATTGTATAGGTGGTGCCAATGAAATATCAAATCTAGAAATTGTAGAGTTAATTTGTAATTATTTAGATTTGAAATTTAATACAAAAGAGTCACACAGGAGATTTATAAAATATGTAGAAGATCGTCCTGCACATGATTTTAGATATGCTATCGATTCCTCTTTAATTAAAAAAGAGTTGGGCTGGAAGAATAAATTTGATTTTAAAGATGCTCTTGAAAAAACTATTCAATGGTATTTAAATAATTTGGATTGGTGTGAGTTTGTTAAAAAGAAAGGACTCTATGATGGAGGCAGGCTAGGCATATAAAATCTACCTTTCGAGCGTAAACTATTTAATTAAAAATTCAATTGTTGCATTTAATTTATAAATTAGTTTCTTATATTATCCCTTCCTTAACTGACAAAAATTTTTATCACATTGATTTATCAAAGTAGGAATAGCAATGTTCCTGCAGCAAATCCAGAGAGATGCCCCATTAAACTTATACCAGGTGCAAAGGAATAAAGTACTCCCATAACAGTAAGAAGTGTCATAGTTTGTCGGCATTGATAATTACGACTCAAACCTATGTGGACCCCAAGAAAAGTTTGCTTTCCATAGATTGATGCCAAAAGAATAAACGCATCTATTCCATAAATAATGCCACTAAAACCTAACGCAAGTGACATTGGATTTCTTGCCACAAAAATATCGTAGAACCAGTTTATAGAGACCTGCAGAGGGATCAAACAAGCAGTCAGTAAAACAAAAAATGACCTATTGCTTAAACCAAGAGTTCTAAAGAAATTTCGGGCAATTATTATCCCGCCTGTATTAAATAATAAATGTCCAAAATCACCATGAAAGAAATGTGATGTAAGTATTCTGTACGGTTGTGAAAGAAGTCCTCCTGACCAATAAACTATATTTGACTTATCAAGCAAACCTAAAATATCTGTTGCTATAAAGCCAAGTAAACATATCAAGGAAGGTATGAAGTACTGCCAATCATCTCTGGATACAGTGATGCCTGAAGACAGTGATTGATATCCTTGAAAAACTTTTTTCTCACGATTTCTCTGCTGCTTAAAACCTATTGTAAAAGAACCGCACTTTGTGCATACCAACCTTCCTCCTAGTGAACGATCAGTCCTGATATCTGTTGAACCACAATCTTTACATTGATGTAAAACCATTCAAATCAATCTCAATATGATTAACTTAACGCTATGGCAATGACCCTCAAATTCCTTAAAAATATTTGTCTTAGTTGTCTAGCACTTCTAATTATTTTTTATCCACTAAAAATAGATGCCTTGTCGCATGATTGGGTTTCTGTTCCAAAGAGTCAGTATGGAGAGCAGTTATGGGATAAGAACAGTGTTAAACAAAACCAAGATGGATCAATAAGGGTGTTCAGCAAATTTCTTCCTAAAAGCACTACTGAAATTACGACAGACATCCTCTACACAATGGATATTGATTGCTCGAAAAACTCCTTCAGAGATGTTGCAGTAGGAGCAAAGGAATTTGATGAGTTCAAGAGCAAGGATTCAGGATGGAAAGCCCCCAATGGAGACAAACTGATTCTGGGTGTAATCGATCAAGTTTGTACGTTTGGAAAAAGTGTAGATACTGCTTAGATCATAAAACCGTTTCCAACCCAAAGAGGAGCAAGACAAGTCCAATCATTCAAAAAAGTTTCTTTTCTTAAATAAGTCACAAAAGACCCTTAGCAGGAGTAGAAAAGATAAGGACACTCCTCACATAATTGTCCGATAGAGCGCTGCTAGTTAAGGGCGCTCTTTTTTCTATCTAATTTTTCCTGGACCTACAATTGGCACATGTGACAGTTTTGAGTGTTTTTAGATAATTTCTCGCACTTTTGAAGAACATGTGGCATATTTCCGTTGTGAGGAGTTGAGATCCTCCAGCAGTGGAAACAAGGAAACACTTGCTTAAGATCTCCAAAAAGACCTGTCTTCGGGCAGGTTTTTTTGTGCCTTTCTAAATTCTCCTAGATTTGCTGGCATAAGAAGAGTTAGCAGCATAAAGCCTTAAGCTAGATCAGCTAGAAAACAAATACAGCACTTGCCCTCGTTGGCAGTATGCAATCAAAGATTAATTGAAACGCTTATTATTTGCTCCACAGATGAAAAGCAGAGAAAGCTAGTTGATTAAATACGATATTGTCCAATTTCAGGATTAGCTCTTCTTTGTAATTCCCATGTTTGTAGAGCTAAAAGTGCAGTTTGCTTTCGTTGCTCAGTAGCAATTGCCCCAAAAACTATTAATAAAACACCCGAAATAAAGAGGCATGCTGATTACCCCTACTATCCCGACTGAGATCGATGTCGAGCGCACCTTCGGCTGTGACTGTTTACAGGCCTCAGCCGTGGGGACTGCCTGCAGTCGATTCAGTTAAGCGGCTGAAAACTGTAACCAGTCACAGCCTGAATGTGTGAAGGCAGATGATGATGGTTGTGTAGCGTGACTACTACCTCGGCGAAGCACCGAAGCATAATTGCTAGGGATAACCAGTTCTTTTTAAAACTAGACAAAATATTCACATCTGGCTAGAAGCAGTCTCATTAACAAAGCCCAAACTTAAGGGTTCAAAGATTGAAAATTCAATCGTTAAATCGCAACTTAATAAATACCCTTCAAAATCCAACAACGTATTCAAAAGTCTTGGGAAAAACAAAGGGATTCAAGCTATTACTAACCTATTTTTTCACAACCACCCATTAGCCAATCGCTGATATCCCAATCGGGGCGACAGGGTTCGAACCTGCGACCTAGTGCTCCCAAAGCAGCCTCGCGGTTGAGAGAAAAATGCTTTACATTCCGTAATAATAAGCGCAATTTTTCTTAGCAATTGAACTTCTCTTCTCGGACTGTTTTTTTTCAAGGCAATTCATCTAGTTATAAGAAACGTAATCAAGAAAACTCTAGGCCTGTTATTGCAGTAACAATGGCCACGAGTCGACAGGGATCTTCAGTCGTAAGGCATTTATCCAAAAATGGTATTTTTCGGATTCGAGCAATTACTCGTTCTCCCTTTAGTAAGCGAGCTGAGGTTTTGGCCAAGTTGCCAAATGTCGAAATTGTCCAAGGAGATCTCCTGGAACCAGAAAGCTTAGAAAGAGCTTTTTCAGGGGTTTATGGAATATTTGGCAATACAACTCCCACAAAAGGGTGGATATTTGGCCGTGGAAGCATGGTTCGTGATTATGAGATAGAGCAAGGGAGAAACTTAGTAGACGTAGTGAAAAAACTTGCTGACTTGGGAACATTAAAGCACTTTGTTTTTAGTTCAGTATGCAAACCCAAGGACCCTCTGAAAAGTCAGCCAGCGCCAGGACATTTCACAAGCAAGTGGAGTATTGAGGAATACATCTTGATTAATGGGTTAAACAAACTTTCGACAATTCTTCGACCTGTTAGCTACTTCGAAAATTTCGATAGTGATCTTCCTGGTGTGCAGATTTCTCAATCAAGTTTCCCTGGAGTTGTCCACAAAGACAAAGTTTGGCAAACCATCGCAGTTGATGATATTGGACTATGGACAAGGGCTGTTTTTGAAAATCCCCAAAAGTTTTGGGGAGAATCAATGAATATTGCTGGAGAAGAGATGACTGGACAGGAAATGGCAGCTCTTTGGCAAAAAATAAATGCTAAGGACTCTACATCAGTCCGTTATTCAATGGTCCCGCGCAAACTTATTAATTTCATTGAGCACGATATTGCACTAATGGCTAGCTGGATAGAAAGAGCAGGTTATGGAGCAGACTTGAAAGCACTAAAAATACAAGCAGATGAGCTAGGTATAACTATGACCCCGCTATCTTGTTGGCTTAGAGAAAAGATTTCATCAAGCAATACTCAAAAAAGATTACCTAGTATTGATTTACAAAGAAAATTTGTAACTGCGACCTAGTGATCCAAAAGAACTCTTGCCACAACTAATAAGAGGAGTGAGGTCTCATTTCTGATTTTCAATCACTAGAGATTTCAGAAACATCCAATAATTCAACTAGCTTTTTGAATTGTTCCTTATTACTTATCAGCAAATTGAGAGTTGGAAAACCATTGGTTTTCAACTGCTTAATAAAGGAGAGCGTCAGGCCAGACTTGGCATTCTGCTTCTTTTCATTGGCTGAAGGATTTTCTTCATATAGACATTTCAACCTTTCATAAAGAACCTCATATTCCTTGAGGTCTTTTTCACGAGAAAACTTAGTTCCATCGATCGATTCAAAAATCTCTTTTGGGTTAGCTGAGGTTGAAAAAATAAAACGCAACAGCACGCCCGTTGCCAACAAGCCAACTAGTACTACCAGTCCTATATACAAATTGCTCATAGTGAAATTAAAGATAGAAACATCCTAAGAATTTTCTCAGCCGTCCGTTAGATCCATTTATCTCCATTGATCTTAATTACCTTTTACGGGAGTTTTGCGGGAACGCTCCTAACCCTATTCCTTGAAAACCTAGTCGGGGCGACAGGATTCGAACTTGCGACCTAAAGCACCCTACCTCTCTAGTGAGGAACTGACTTTATAGGCTGAGACTGTAGTTATATCTTGATCTGTCTGGCAATGTCTGGACACTTCTGGGGGGGGTATGTGCGAAATATGTGCTAAAAAGATTTTTTAAAAGCAATCCTCTATTCAGCTTTTAATTGTATTTAAGGTAATTCCCTTCATAATTATTTTGCAGCGCAACAAGTCTGGCTACTAACTTTCCATGACGTTGCAATGTCCTTGCACTTTCAGAGTCAAACAAGTCACCTCTAGCTTCGGATAAATAGTCCAAAAAATCTTTAGGAGTGCAAAATTCTTTCCCTTTATTCCAAGAATGAAAATCAATATGAATACTGCTTTCAACTACAAGAATGTTTTCTATAAAATCTGCCAAGTCAGGTCAACTTACTTTGTCAAATAGATGATGGCCATGTAGCTGCATGGCCATCAAAGCAAAATCCAATAACAGTTATTTTCGATTGGCTGTATTGCTGTTTCAACCAAGTCAATGAGTGAGAAGCATCATCGAGGATTTGCCGTGTTGTTGTTTGTTCTTTGTGCCGACGTCCTTCTATAAGTCATCTTCGCTATATCCAAGATCTAACTCTGGAGCAGTCCTAGCAAACAATGGCATTGCTAAAGCAGGAATACCTTGTTCTGCAAGTCGATCGACGACGCTTCTTACCCAACTATTAACACCAAAGACTTCTGGTAGAACAAGAACAAAATGCTTACTTTCTTCCTGAGGATTATTCCACCAGCAACATAATGGCACTTAACCTTGCTCTATTTGTACCCAACGTCCCTCCATGTCTAAATCAAAAACAAATTCTTACTAGAGCATGAATGAAAGTAGAAAAAACAAGTCATAGAAAATTTGATTCCCAACATAATTTAATTTAAGATTGCTTTCTCAATATCTTTGACTACACGAATGCCGCTTAAATATGCTCCGTGTGTAGTAGCCGAATAATCAAAATTTGTATGTTCTCCACAAAAGAATAATTTTCCATCGACTGGAGTAGATAAAACTTTGTAATCTCGAGGAGTTGATCCAGGGGATGGATAAGAATATGCACCAAGAATATTTTCTTCTTTAGACCATCTTGTTGTGAGAACATCTGTAGGGTCAGGTATATTCCTCCCCCATACATCTCTCAAAACCTTCATTGCATCTTTTTTCATTTCTTGATCATTCATTCGGTCTGCAATAAGTGCATAATCCCCAACACTTAATCCCAGTAAAATATTTTCTCTACTAAAAGTTCGGTAATTTAACCAATAATTCCAACGGCCTTTTATATCTGTATTTATGCCAAAATACTGAGTTTCTTTATCCCAAAAAATATCTTTAAATTTCATTGCTATTTTAGTTACTGATCCAAAGCCTAACTTATCAATACTTTTAATATATTTTTTAGGTAATGAAGGCTTGAATTTTATATTTTTTGCTTTCAGAATACCTAAAGGAACACTGCAAATGATTGAATCACATTTAAACTCTTTATTATTAGATTGAACTCTTACAAAATCCTTATCAGATATATCAATTTTACTGACTTTATTATTCAACCGAATATCTAAATTTTCTGAAAGTTTTTTTATAATTGAATCATATCCATTCTTAATAATTACATCTGGTTTATCAAAAGCTTTATCGTCGTCATGAAAAACAGCAGAAACCTTCTCTATAGAAGTTCCTTTGTCAAATTCTGTGTATGCAGATAGTGCCCACAACACCCCTGGATCATTTAATGCCGCAGGATAAATATCTTGTATTGCCTTTCTTAAATTTCTCCTATCATTAAGTTCTAATTCTTGATCTACAAGATATAAAGCTTTTTCCCATTTTTCTACAACAGCTTCGAATTTCTCATCAGACCATATAGTGCCATCTGAATCGAATGTCGAAATATTATCGTCATTAGTTAAAAAGTATTTACAACCACTTTTGTCTGCCAATTGTTTTGTTGGATTGTCTTGAGAAGGGCCATGAATCCATCCTGCACCAACTTCAAAAGGAGCATCTTTGCCAAGTGACCAATCGGTTTTAATTCGACCACCAATGTAATTGTTAGCCTCCAGTATGGTTACATTTGCTCCTTTTTGTATAAGTTCGCTTGCTGCTGTTAATCCAGAAATTCCCGCACCAATAACGATGATATTTTTACCTTTTAATAATTGAGATTTTCGACCTAATACTGGGGGCATCATCGATGCGCAATAGGCCATCAGTAATAATTTTAATAATCGTCTACGAGTTAAGATATTTTGATTGACTGGCATTGATTTTTCTATCAATTTAATTAGTTATCTGTTGTTTTCCTACTTAAAAATAAAAAATTAATAAATTAAATGACGGCAAATCCTTTAACCAAGAACAGGCTATAGATCTGCTGGTTTCATTAGTCGCCACTGATGCCAACTCAGAAAAGAAGTAGAGAGGTTTCTATAACTCATTATCAAGCACTGAACTCCAAGGAGAGTGGGACTATTACGGAAAAACTTCGGAGCTAAGCATGATTGGTTCTCTTCATGAGGAATACAAACGATTGAAAAGAGGCTCTTCACCTAATCCTTCATCGCTAGCGCCCAATTCGGACACTTTGAATTAACACCAAGTTTTTGTTTAGTTGCTCCAGACGCAACTTTGACTACAATTTCATCGGTAGGAAGATTCTCAAATAATTCACCAGCCAACCATTCCTTGTCCCATTGCTTCACTTGCTTTGGATCAGCAGTCCGATTCGTTGGCGGAATTTCAAAAAACCAACTTTCTAGGCGTTTAATATTTTCGATTTCATCATTCGTTGATCCAAGAATTTCATAAGCAACAAAGCTAAGTCCATGACCAGTAGGAACTTTCTTTCTTAGATGCCCAGCAGCCAATGCTTGAGATTTAGTTCTAGAAAGATTTGGTGCATAAAGTTCGCCACGGATCTCAAGAGGTTCTAAGGTTTCATTCTTTTGGCCCTATATCTAGTAAGGCCCTATTTACACTTACAACCCTTTATTCATAGGAGTAAAAAGGGTAAAAAGAGGAATTTTATATACCTACTTAAGGCTCACACTTCATTAGCCGGTAGCGTGGTTCCTGTTGGGCCATGGGTTCTCAGAGATATTGCGATGCGTGGGTGGTGTGTGGATGGATTAATATTCTCACCCTCATTTCTTTACTCTATCTAATTAGTATTTGAAAGGAATAAGAATTACTCACAATGATGATTGTTATGCAAACCCCTTGCTTGGTGTATTGCATTGTCCAACAGCAGTAAGAAAGTGTGTTTTATCACTACCAACGTCATAAATGGTGTAACTCGCCCCTGCTCCAATCCCAATGATGCTTTGTTTAGATACTTTCTGCTTATGTTGACTTTCACCATTCAAGTCTTTTACCTGTGAATCGAGCCCTCCTCCAGTGAGCTCAAGATGAAATTGTTTAGTGCTGTGTGCTGTAAATAATCTATTTACATCAAGTCGAGTAAGGCGATCAATAAGAATTAGCGGAGAGGTTTCTGATGTAAGGTTATCTCCTATATCTGCTGAGCTTCCGTGAATCAGACCGCAGTCCAATTCAATGAAGCCAAATTGAAGTGATGATAGCCACTTGAGATGATAGGTATCAACAGCATTCAATAAGGCTGATACTACTTCTTCTCCTTGATTTAGTCGCAAAGCATCGGCCTTTTGCTCGCCACGTAAGCCCTGCTCTGCAAGCAGCTGCTCTTCCCACCAGCCATAAATGCATTGAGGTTGTAACTCATCACGGCGGGGATTCTGTAGTCGATTTAATAATGCATCACAGTTGCGTTCTGGCCCGATCATATCTCCCAGGACAAATAAGGCCGTAACTCCGCGAGCCTTCTTTAAATCACGTTGAATCAGCTCGTAGGTTTCTAGGTCACCTTTTAGACCACTCACTAGTGCCCAGCGCTCAATCATCGTTCGCAAACATGACTAGCATCTTCGGCTTGCTCAGCAAATTCAAAGCCATGACTCAGCCTCCATGCGAATATTCGTGGTAGTCCGGCATCAATAATGGCTTGGCATGTTAGTCCGATGTCATAGACCACCTCTTTGATCTCAACTTGTCCAGTAACATCATCATGGATTACATAGGTAGCATTAGTACTACCATGACGAGGTTCGCCTACTGATCCTGCATTGACTATTTTTCGCATCGGTAAGTTTATTTCTTTTTCTTCTGCATTGTGATTAGACGTGTTTTGTAGCCTCACACGAATTGATCCATTTTTCAGATCACGTACATAAGGTTGATGAGTGTGTCCACAAAACAAGGTATCAGCTCCGGCTTTCTCAACTCTTTCAAGTGCTGCAAATGCATTCATGTCAGGTAGAAGATACTCATGTTGGCTATTGGGACTGCCATGAACAAACAGGATTCGATCTCTACGTATTGATGTTGGCAAACTTGCTAGAAAATCTTTGTTGATATCTGTTAATTGTTCTGCTGTCCACTGATGAGCTAGATGTCCACGCTTTTCAGCTAGTTGAGATGGGTAGCTGCATTCGCATGCATTAAGACCCTCAATAATATCTTCATCCCAGCAGCCTTGACAGCAAGCAATATCAAGTTCTCGTACTAGATCTACTACTTCATTCGGTTGTGGCCCATAACCCACTAAATCACCAAGACAGGTGATGTCGCTAATTCCTTTTTGATCAATATCATTTAGCACTGCTTTTACAGCAGCTAGGTTGGCATGTAGGCAGGAGATAACTGCATGTTTCATGACGATTAGCTTGCACGAAGTGCTTCTGGTTGTCGATCTCGCAGAGGCATTTGATGCATTTCGAGTAAGGCATCGTTTAGCAGGCAGAGATTGATCGTTGACTGAATGTTTATGCAATCAAGTCCTTGTCCTTGTATAACAAGCCCTGATGGTCGTTCAGGTCTACCATTAGGGGGAGAAACAGTTTTTAGTGGAAGAAACTGTGACCCTTTTTGACTCACAATCCAGTTGAAGAAAATCGACTGTCCATCGGGCAAGTTCATGAGACCCTTGGCTCTATAAACATCTCCATAGGCTCCATTCACAAGCTCAAACCAAAAGGTATTCAGACTCTGTGGATCCCAGACGCTTCTTGCAAGGTTGAGGCTCCAAGATGCAAGGTCTTTGAAAACCAATGTGTCATTATTTGGTAATTCTGAGTCTCGACCAAAGTGTAGGTGCCTATCAGGTTGCAGCTTTAAGGACTCGAGTTGACTCTTGACGTAAGGATTTATACCGACTGCTTCTAATTTCTCAGGTGAGTGGGATTGTGAAAGCTCAACGAAAATTAGTAAGTCTTTGTGCTTTGAAATTGAGATATCAGGACAGTCCGATAAGTCTTGTAGATGAGGAACCTGATCTTTTAAGAATGTGGAATCAATTAGAGATTCGGGTGATTTCTTTTGACCGTTATTAGCCTGCTCAGTGAGACGTAAATATCCGCAAGCACCTTGATTGCGTTTGATTGTGTTAAGTATCCAGGTGGTCTTCCCGCACCCTGGCGAACCTGAAATCAACCATTTTTGTCCCATCTTTTGGGCAATTGCAAACGCTTTAGGAGCCTAACAAAGAGCTAGAATGATAATCATTTTCATTCTGTAATCAGGATAAATAAGTGTCCGAACAGAATTTATTAATTTCTTCTAATCGCTTTCCACCAATCAAGGCTCATACTTCATTAGCCAGTAGCGTGGTTCCTGTTGAGCCATGAGCTCTCAGCGACATTGCGATGTGTGGATGGATTAACATTCTCACCTTCATTTCTTTATTCTATTTCAATGAAGTTTTGATTACTAATAAGGCAAAGATTAAATTTTCCCTTACCGAGTGACTTTTGTATTTGATTTTCTGACGTACATTTCCAAATTGCAAGGAGTATGTAAAGCTGTTTTGAATTGATTCTTTTCTAATGGCCAAGGGTTTCTGGATTGTCACAACAACCGTTACTAATCCAGCATTTGCTGAATATGTTGAAGCATTTCAACCTTGGATTAAATCACTAGGAGGAGCAGTTTTTGCTAAAGATATGGAATCAAAAACTGTAGAAGGACAAGGTGGAAAATTAGCAGTGATTATCGAGTTCCCATCCAAAAAAGTTGCAATTGACGCTTATAACAGTGCTGAATATCAAGAATTGAGCAAGTTGCGTTGGGCAAATTCCAGTGATACCAATATCACAATTATGGATGGTGGTATAACTTCTTAAGAAACATCCCATTCACTCCAAGGCTTAGATGATGATTAGATAACGAGGTTTGTAAATTAATCAAATTAGGACGTTTGCCATGAGCTTTTGCTCAAAAAATCAAAAGCTTCTGGCAACTTCTCTCTTATATGAGATCCTCTTTAGCGATATAAGGTTGGTATTCAGGCGGATTTCTTTGAATGAGGTTTGTAAACCAAGGCTATCTTCGTTTTCTTCTGTTGGCTCGCAATCTGTCTTAGGAAAAAATGGTGAGAAATCATCTGGAAATCCTTTATATATCCATTGTCTAAATTGGGGCCCTGACGAGACTGGCTGATTAGAGATGGGATTTTTAGTGTGACTATTTTTGCCCTTTCAGTTGTTTTCATGGGCTTTATTAAGCACTTTATTTGCTACCAATTTGGGGCTCAATTCTCTTTGTTTATTGTTTAGTGCAGAATAAAAAATAAATTCGCAAGCTAACTTAATAAGTATTACGACAGGCCTTCTTAAGTTGGTTCGCGCCTAATGAAGTCTCAGGTAATTCTTCAAACCATTTAGTTCCTTCAAGCCACATGAATCTAGGGATTTTGCAATCTCCTATAAAACTCATCCTAAATTTTTCTTCGCCATCTTTCCCATCATATCTTTGCATGTAATGTACATATCTTCCATCACTTGACTTAGCTAAAATTCTATAGTAAACCTCTCCTTTATCATCACTATCCTCCCTGGCAAAAGTCCATTCTTTCTGTGGTCTTTTTGTTATGTTGAATTTTTTATTTTCGAAAGGTTTATGTCCACAAACCAACGTAGTGGTCTTGTAAGCAGGCCTTTCAGTCTTTACAATACCTGGCCTCCATCCCCTCTTCCCAGTATTCAACCCCCAAAGCATACAATCTATAGCTAATTTATATGGCTTTATATCATCTTTGTCTGTAAATGGCTTCACGTGTTTAACTTCAACTACTTTAATTCTTCCTCCTTCTAGACTAAACATTTTACGTACATATCGTTTAATTCCATCTTTATCATTAAATGGAACTAGTTTCCATCTTCCAGGCTTGGGCTTCTTGCAAATATGTTCTGCAGCCCAGTTATGTCCATTAGAGAAATATGTAATATCACTCCATTCTCCATCTATTCGTTTATATCTCCATCTATCACAATCATATTTATATTCTAATGTTGACTCCATACCACTAGGTAGAATAAATCTTTCAGAAACGAATCTAAACCTTTTATTTTCCTTCCATTTACCTAACTTCAAATAGATTTCTTTAATTTTATCTGTATTCCCAACATCGATCTTAATCCATTCATTCTTGTCTTTCTTGGGGATTAATAAAAATGCAAGAATAGTAATTGGTGCTATAAAAATAATAAGCTTTATTATTTTTAACTTATTAATCTTACTAAGCAATGCTGAGAAGAAAGGTAAATTAAAACTTAGAAGAGAAGCAGGCTTTAATCTATTAGTAATCTTTTTTGCTTCGCTAATCAAAGGTATAGATTGATTTACTATAACTGAATTTCCGCAATATTCACACTTGATATATTTAGAGGTTCTTTCATAAAGAAAGCTTGCTCCACAGTAATCACATTTAGCTTTCATATGATTTAGCTATTATTTATGGTAAGTGAGAGTTTTTATCATGAATAATTAAAATAGGAGAGAGTCCAAATTGGGTTAATAGAAACCTTCCTAAAGAGGAGAAGCAAAATTAGAGTTTCAAGTTTTAAACTATGGAAAAGCTATGAAAATATATTTTCCATAGTTTAGAAAAAAGGATGCTTAGAAATGTATTAGAACTCAGTATATGGTGCAAAAATTAATAAAAGTTTAGATCAATCTAAACTAACGTTCTTGTAACATGACTAAGAGCCAAGTATTCTCTCTATAAAGGGATTCTCCCGAACAGGACAAAAGTATTGAGTTTCAAAAGGTAGCGTCAGATAGCGCCTCTGGGAGCTCAGCATATATATCGCTAAACATCAATGAATCAATTCAGTCCTAATAACTTATTTAAATAACATGAGACAATTAATGCAGATTTGCTAATCCTTTGTGAAAAAAGAAATAAACAAAAATTCATCTTTAATATTTTTCATCACCAGTTTGTGCTGCCTGCTCCCTTCACCAAGCCTAGCGAATCCAAGCGAGGCTTATAAGGAAAAAGCAGATTGTATTGATAGCCCTGACTTTATAACACCCAAAGAAAAGACATTTAAATACTGCCTCAAATCAAATGGTGTCATTAATAAAATCAATGAAGAAGGAGAGCTTGTAGAAGAGAAGGCTCAACTCAACAAGACACTAGAAGAAAAGGTGAGAAAAGGTTTTGGGTCTACAACCAGTTTGCTTGAGTATAAGGTTGAAGAAGATGAGTTAGTTCAATACAAATGCACAGCTAAAAAGGTTGGCTCAAAGTATGAGTGTGATGGATCAAGTGAGAGGTCTTTAAAAGGTGTTAGACCAGACGGCTATTACCTTAAGAAAGGTTTGAAAGATATAGAAGCTGAGAAGTGGAATGCTGCATTAGAGAACTTCACTTCTGAGATTGAGTTGAGCAAAGACAAAGATGCCTATTACCAAAGAGCCTTTGCAAAATTCATGCTTAAGGATTTTTTAGGTTCAATTAAAGATGCCAATACACATCTGAAATCTGATAAGAACAACATCAAGGCATACAACTTAAGGAGTATGGCCAAGTACCAAATAAATGATCATAAAGGGGCTATTAAAGATTTAAACAAGCTCATCGCCCTATGGGAAAAGCTTAATGAGAGCGAAAGATCAGAGCTTGAGATTAAAGAAATTAACCCAATTTTTGACAAGTTCTATTACCGACGTGCTTTGTCTAAAAGTGAAATCGGTGACCAACGTGGTGCTGTAAAAGATTTTGACCAGGCGCTTGAGAACAATCCACTTCATGGTCAAGCTTATTTCCAAAAAGGATTAGAGAATTATTGGTCTGATAGAGATTCAGCCTGTTCAAATCTTCTGCGAGGCATGACTCTTGGGGCTTCAGATACAAGTATCAACTTAATTAAAGAGAGAGCTGATTCTGATTCGTTCCTTGATGAATTGTTTGACCAAGACAAAACATTGGTTGATGCTTGTGAAGATTCAAGTGATAAAAAAATCCAAAAGAATAAAGGCAATTATGACTTTGAAAAGCTAATGAATAAGACCTATGAGCTATTAATTAAATACATTTTGCTAGTTCCCATCTTCCTTATTGTCATTTTTTCTCTTGTAATTAAATACAATGGCAAAGATGATGATGAATAGGTTCTAATAATATAAAAATTAGTTTAAGCATCTGATAATTATTGAGGCTACTGATAAAATGAATTAAATTGTGTAGCAGAAATTGGCAATAGCCACGATAGAAAGTAATCCCCAGAAGGACTACTTAGTTTGGAGACATCCAAATAGAGATATCTCAGTTGGTTCGCAAATCCTTGTGAATGAAAGCGAAGAGGCTTTACTCTTTGAGAATGGACAACTCCTACATATTCTTAAAGCCGGCAAACACTTAGTTGAAGCAGGTAATATCCCAGGCCTCGATGCACTTATTAGAAGATCTATTGGTAATAATTCAGCTATTAAAATTGATATTTGGTTCGTTACAAAGACCTCCTCTACTGACTACAAATGGGGGGTTCAATTACAAGCCAAAGATTCCACACATCAACTGATTGTTCCTATTGGATCCTATGGCTCCATGCTCCTAAGAATTGAAGACCCAGCCTCACTAGTGATACAGGTTGTTGGGAAGAAGTTATCTATGAGCAAAAATGAGCTCAAGGAATTTCTTGTTCCCAATATTGAGAGAAGCCTGAAGGACCAAATCTCTGACAAGATTAAAAGAGGAACACTTGATATCTTTAGCATCGACTCAATATTAGAAGAAGCCTCAGCTGCAACAAAGAAATCTATTGAGCGCTCCTTTGAAAGATTTGGTTTAAAGCTGATTGATTTCTTCATTCAAGGGATTGAGGTTATTGGTGATAACCCTGAATACATCAAAATCAAAGAAAGTCTTGCAGATGCTGCAAGTTTAAGAATTAGAGCAAAAGCTGCTTCTGATACACAAGGTTTCTACCAACAGGAAAGAACACTTGATGCTCTTAATAAGGCTGCTGAGAAAGATACAGGCATGGCAGGCAATCTTCTTTCTAAAGGACTTGGAGGTATCAACATTGGCAACTCTGGCAATAAAGATTCAGGCGGCGACCTAAAACAAAAGCTCTCTTCGTTGAGAGATCTATTTGATTCAGGTCTGATCTCAAAAGCAGAATATGAAAAGAAGAAACAGGATTTATTAGGACAAATTTAAATCCTTATGATTAAAACCATCACGAGAGAGTCATGAGAATAAAAAGAGCACTCCCAATCCTTTGGCTTCCTTTAATAGGTTTCTGGACATTCCTTTTTGCTATACAGCTCAATACCCCTTCTACTGAGCTAGAAGGGGTTGTTCCATTAATCTCTTATTTACTCGTTTCATTCCTGCTTGTACTGCAGTTACAGTTGGTTATTGGCAATAAAAGGGAAGGAGCACTAGTTAAATTTGGGACAGCGAATGTCTTGTTATCATGTCTACTTGTTTCTAGTATCTCAGTCTTTTTAAATCTCATTCAAGCTGCAGAGAATGAACTATCGATTGCTCTCATCGTTATACCTTTAATCATTAACACAATCATCGCCGAAGTCTTCTCAGTATCCAACAAACAAATAAGTAAGAAGAGAGATGATTGGATTAATAGCAACAAAGAGATTGAAGAAAGTCAAAGCAAATCCCTAGAAGACATTTCTAAGGAGAGAAACATCAGTCTGAAAACTAGGGAGGATTGGAAGAGATATCTTCATCAAGCATCAATCGATCATTTGGGTAATAGTGAGATCCTAGATGAGCTAACAAGGATCAAAGATATTGTTCCCTTCAGCTCTTATTTTAGAACTGAGGAATCATCAGCAACTTTAAAGATGCTTGAGAGAGGGGTCGATGAGAGTCAGCTTCTTTTATTACTTAGAACTATCAAATAACAAAGAAGTCATGTAACAAAGAAGTCATGAAAAAAACAATAAATAAATGCATCTATTGTGGAGCGCCAATTAAATCAACATTAATATCAAAGTCAATAAAATGTTCATATTGTGGCAATACCTTTGTCCTTGATAATCAAGATGAAAAAATTAAAGAAGAAAGTTCAAAATCGACTCAGACTAAAAGAAATTGGAAATTAATTATCCCTGCGGCTGTATTTGGAGCTTTTTGCCTTACTTTACTCAACCCAGCAAGCAGAACTAATTTAAGCAAGTTCTACCGAGAAGTATTAGTTGTATTTATTGATCCATCAGCTTCAAAGCCAAAAGAAAAATCTAAGAATTCTTGTCCAACTGGCTCAGCTTATGTAGGGAACGGTTCATGCCGAGAAGTTCAATGTGATTACCCAGTAGATTATTTTAAGTCATCAAAAGGTCACAACCCAATAGTTGCTGGCAAGAGCACATGGAGTTGTAAATACAGCTTTTGGTTTGGTGCAGGTTTGTTAAAACTTAGTGATATTATTATTCCTGCAATTCACAATCCAAATTGTCCTGAGGGTATTCCAAATATCGGGTGGAATAGTACCTGTGAAGCTCCATATACAAAGAAAGAGTAGCTATATCAATACTTAAAGTCTGTTTCTACAGCTAATTTTTGGACAGACTTAATCATTTCTGCAAACAGAACATTCTGTAGTAGGCATCTTTGATTTTCCCTTTAGAGTTTCCTAAACGCAATCCAGATCTAAGAGCTAACGCACGATTCTCTCCAGCTCCATGATGTGACTGGCTATCAAATTCCTTATCTCCAAGTAAGGCAGCAGCCGTAATCATACTTTCAATATCAGATTGATTAAATGTCAGGTTAGGAATGCTAGCGAGAATGACCCCAGCAAAGCAGTCCGCTTGAAGCTCAATCCTCATCGTGTTGTTTTGTGCTCTTGAGATTAATTGAGACTGAGCAAATTGAACGTGATGTGCATATTCATGAGCAACGACAAAAGCAACTGCAGCATCTCCTAATTTTGCTAACTGCTCCATGAACTCTTTCTCAAGGCAAATCAGTTGAGATCTTGAGTCGTAATAGGTGTCATCACACCAGTTCCACTTCACACGCTTGGCTTTAGATTTCTTCCCCATTGTCTTAGAGGCTCCAGTTAGGACAACTTCAATCAATGACTCCATATCTTTAGTGCCATCCAAAGCTGCTTTAGCTGGGGGTTGCAACACTGGCACTGATAGCAATGCACAGAGTAAAGAGGATGAGAATATTTTTCTAAACAACATGTCGCCTACAACTATATTTTTATTATAGGTTTATCACTTGTTTTTGATATGAATAAGGAATCTAATAGCAGCACAGAAAAGACAATACGGGTCTGCGTAGATCTTCCTGAAAGTTTGATTGACAGGTTCGACGAGCTTAAAGAACAATGGGGGCTACAACGTAGAGGTGCAGTACTGGAAAGGCTTCTCGAGACTCTTTTCGAAGAAGATGAAGATAATCCAAATAGTTAACGTGGAATCTAGGCTTAAGTATTTCTTCCTCTAGCCAGGTCAAAATTTTCTGGTTTAGATGACGGTCCAGCCAAAAATATTTGATGGGTAAAAAGAACAAAAAGAAGAAAGATCAGTCCAAGCAAAACAATCAAGGCAAGTTCAAGCTCTCAGAAGATTTGTCCCCTGTTGGAGAAGTACTGACCACCACATTTGATGAAATCGAAAGCCGATCTTTAGGAACGTCCATTTCTGGAGTTCCCGTCAACTTCTACGACTTTGATGCCATGACGCAAGGACTTCAACGAAGTTCTTTAACGGTTCTAGCTGGACGACCAGCGATGGGAAAAACTTCCTTCTCTCTCAACATGGTCATGAATGTGGCCAAGATACACGACTTACCGGTTTGCTTATTTGGATTGGAGATGAGCAAAGAGTGCTATACCTATCGTCTGCTTTCCATGAATGTTGGGATTGAATCCGGACGATTAAGAACAGGACGACTAACAAAAGAAGAATGGCCAGAGCTTGGTCAAAGCATTGAAGAGCTTGCTCAACTACCCATTTTTATCTGCGATAAACCCAATATCACTGTCCAGGAAATGCTTGCCAAATGCGAAAAGATTAAGAAGAGACAAAACAAAGAACTTGGATTAGTTGTTGTGGATTATGCCCAAATGATGGAAGGTCATGCTTGCCAATCTAGAGATGAGGAGTTGTCGAAAGTTGTAATTGCTATCAAGGATATGGCGCGAAAGTTAAAGGTCCCTGTTGTTGTCTTATCTCAACTCAATCGAGATTTAGAGCTACGAGACAACAAACGTCCAATGCTATGTGATTTACGTGAAACACAGGCGCTTGAAACTCATGCAGATCTTGTTGTCATGCTCTACCGAGATGAGTACTACAACGCTGAAACAGAAGCTAAAGGCATTGCAGAACTCATCACTTGCAAGCATCGCAATGGTCCTGTTGGTACTGTCAAACTCCTCTTTGAACCTGAGTACACAAGGTATAGAAATTTAGCAGCTTAATCTAATTCCTTAAGGTGCCATTAGATGACTTGAATTTGAGATAAGTTAGAAGGAAGTATTTAATTGCATGAAAGGAATACCCACTAAATGTAGTCGCTGCGGTGCTCCAATCAATTGGAAGAGATCTGCTTCCTCTGTTAGCTGCGAATTTTGTGGTCACCTTAATACCTTAAACACTAAACCTTTTAGTCTTACCCCTATTAGTAGACAACTCGAAAAGACGTTTGATCCAGTAAAGAGAGTCCTTGCAAAGAATCTACAGACACTAGTCCAGAAGCAAAATGTCTTATCAAATAAACAAGTTCCGTGGAAAATTATTGATATCACAACTAATTAAGAATCCATTTCCACGTATTTTCCACGCATGACTAATTACAAGTAGCTAAGACAGCTGTTATAAAGCGATCTTTAAAGAAGAAACCTAGTGCTCCCAAAGCACCCTGTATTCAAATTGAGACAAGCATGTAAATACTATGGTCAGGCTATAGCTTAAGAGTCAAGATAGTAGTAATGATTATGAGTCTCAGGATTGACTTATCTTTGGTCAAAGGCGAGCATAAATATGCAATTAATCGCTAAATAATCGCTAGTCTTCTTAAAGTTAAAAACAAGATTTTCCCTAATTGCAATAATCTTGCATTCTTGTGAAGTCCTTTCTGTTCTGATCTGTAAATCTGTAAACTGCAACTTCGTCAGTTGCTCTCCAAGGAGTGTATTGAAGAACTAGTTTTTTTGCCTTGCTAGCTTTAGCTATAAATTTTTGTGGAGACCTACTAAAGAGAGCAGTCCCATTAGTTGATCCACTCATATATTCAGACTCAATTTCACCATCATCCCAACGAAGCTTGACTGTTTGTGAATCCGAAGACAAAAATCTAGCAGCTTTAATGATCACATCAGTTTGGTTGCCCTCACATCGAACTGATATAGCTCCATATTCAGAACCATAGGAAGTGCTGAGTTTCTCAGATGACAGTGAAATCAACGTGTATTTAGTTGTTCCGTCCATTTCATTTTTATCAAGTTTTATTTCTGTGTAGTCCTCTTTTGGTTTATTTTTTTTTGATTTGTTTTTCTCTTTGACTGGCTTATTTGTCTTCGCACCTCCTCCAAGAAGCCCAGGCAAGGAGTCCTTTATAGAGTTCCTTACTTGATTACGTAAAGCTTCTCGACCGAGATACCATCCTCCAATCGAACCTATGGATATCCCAAAAACAAAAAAAATGACTCCGATTTGAGTCCTGGTCAAATTACTTGTATCAAGTTGAATTTTCATCCCAAAAGCTTAGACATACCTTAAAAATACTGAAAATATGTTAATAGCAAAACAGTGAAAAGCCACGGCTCTTTCTGCAAATCTCATCAAAGATATGCAGATAATCGCTTTTTCTCAGAGTGAGAATCTAAAAACCCAGTCGGGGCGACAGGATTCGAGCCTGCGACCTAGTGCTCCCAAAGCAAAACATAAATAATCAAGGCATAATATCTACGCATGAAGGGTATTTTTCTAAGGTGATTTCTTTTGCTGTGTTGGCTTTATACAATGAATGATCTTCCGTCAATATTTTAAGGGCTACTTTCAATCCAATTTGCGCATTTGAGTAACTTAAGGATCCCGTTTTGTAATAAGTACATGTAGCTTGCATCCATCCAATCATTCTTGTGACATTAGCCATTTCCACATCATTATGAGCAAAAGCTTTAGGAGTAAAAAGCAAGGTCGAAATTAAAGTAAGAAAAAACAAGCGATACATCAGGGTTTTCCTTTATTCCTATGATATTGCTTTTTAGATAATTCCAAAAGTCATTCAACCAGTGTTTTGTACACAATTAGGACAAAAGTCCAAAACCCATTCCTTGAGATCATAGTCGGGGCGACAGGATTCGAACCTGCGACCTAGTGCTCCCAAAGGACTAGGTCGCAGATGATGAGAAT